>JADJQT010000001.1:1953461-2311442 GCA_016712595.1 Rhodospirillales bacterium | reverse complement strand
AGCCCGAGGATGCGTTCGCCGTCGGTGACGACGATGAAGCGCACGTCCTCTTCCGGCCAGTTGCGCAGGATGTCGCGCAGGCGGCCGCGCCTACGGGCGGATAGATAAAGACCACGTGGGCGACGCAGGATATGGCCAAATTGCTGGCAGGCGGTGCCGACAGTCGGCGTGTAGACCAACGGCATGAAGCGCGCTGGATCGGACATCAACACGCGAAAAAATAATGTTTCGTCGTTGTCGAGTAAGGCTGTGAGATAGATGTACTTTCCAAGATCGCTTGGTTTGCGATCAATCTGATGAAGAACCCGCGCCAGCTGCGTTTCCTCGGTATCGACCGTATCCGGTAACAGGCCGACCAGACCCAGCGCCTCGCGCTCGTCTTCCGCAAACGCGGTCAGCTTGTTCAATCGGGGATCGTGAAGGATGTCCGCGCCGCGACGATGCGGCCGGCACAATGCGAGATCAGACGTCATGCGTGTCACTCCCAGCGTGTAGGTCCGGATGCAAGGCTGCGACGGTCAACGCCGTCTTGATGGCCCGATATTGCCAGCAGTGACCGCCCGTCAGGGGCCTCCCGGTCCTGCTCGCCGGCGTCTCATAGCAAAAATGGTGCCGTTCGAGTTACGGCAGTGGCTCATATCGTTAGGGCCATCGCGTCAGCGGTGAACCACGGCGTGATTGCACGCCAACGCTCGACGTGGATCGAGCCGTTGTGGCGACGATACGGCAGGCCCGTTCCGTGCCAGCCCATCTTTGCGACGTTCCTGAGACTACGAGCGTGCCACATCGGCCGTAGGCTGCGCTGCCCGAACCCGGGCGGAGTCCAGGCCATGGTTATTGGCGGATCAACTCCGCCATGTTCAGAAGGGCGATGGGCGGGTAATAATCGACTTCGTGCGCCGCGTCGGACCGGATCATGTAGGTGAAACGCTTCAGCGTCTGGAATGGTATGTCCTGCGGGCGCTTGCCGCCGACGAGGATCTGCTCTGCCTTGTAGGCGCAGAATTGCCCCATATTGTAATAGCGGCTGACGATCCCGGCGAGGCCTTCTGCCTCTTTCAGGTAGATCTCGGACGACACGAACGTCGGCACATTCTCTTTCAGTGCCGCCTCGGTCACCGCGGCGCGATGGGCACCGAGAAAGGAATCGGGCCCGAGATAAAGAAAGTCGGGCTTCGCTTCGGCCACCTTGTGCACCAGCGCCGGCAGGGCATCGGGGCGCGGCTTGCCATCGCGGTCCAGCGGCACCGGCCACGCCGATAGCCAGAATCCGAAGCTGCCGGAAAGCTGCCGGAGTTTCTTGAGGACGACACCGGGGCCGGGTTCCGTGGTATTGTAGATGATCGCCAGATGCTGTAGTGGTCCATAAGCCTGCATCGCTCGCAGTTGTACCTCGAGGGGTGCGACGTGCGAGGTGCCGGTGACGTTGCGGCCAGACGATTCCCAGCTGGGCACGACGCCGAGTTCGACCGGATCGGCGACCATGCAGGTCACCACGGGGATATCGACGACGTGGCGTTCCGGATCAACGGCGTCGTATCGTCCGACGACGAGCGGCGGCGCCGCGCCGCCCCACGTATAAACGAGATCGGGGTGTGTTTGCTTGATCTCGCGGACGAACTCGGGAATTGCGTTGGGGTTCCGGTCGGCGTTGCGGACGATGAATTCAGCGGCGATGCCTTCCTGGGCGAAATACTCGGTGAATCCGCGGTCCGTTTCCGTGGGTCCGCGCCACTGGATCATGTAAATGCGAAATGGTTTTTTCGTCGCCGTGCCGGGCGTCTCGACTGGCGCGACGGCGCTCGCGCTCGGAAACGCCGACATCTGCGCGGAGGCCAAAAGCCCTGCACCCGGCTCCTCCGCGCCCGCGACGGCGATACCGGCACAGATCAAGGCTGCGGAAGCGACGCCGGCAGCCAGCAGCGAGCATCCGGTACATCCGGCGCGCCGCGCAACGTCCACCAACCGTGATATCGCTGCCTGCGCGGTCGTTCTCATCGTGCGGGCAGAGGTCATCGCCGGCTCACCGTGATCCGGCAGCGCTGCGGCTGCGTTCCTCCATTGCGTCGATCGATGCCGGAAGCCCGAGACGCAACGACGGCCCCTGTGCGCTTTCAACTACGCGAAACCCCTGGAATCCGAGATGCAGCAGGCGCGCATGCCTATTCTCGTCGGTCAGAACGACGTCGACGAAGGTCGTGGACTCGAGCGGCTGAGGCGCCGCATCGCGCAGGTCGCGATAGATGATAAAGCGCAAATCGCCGCCGTATTTGCGCTTGATGTTCCGCACCCGGCATCCCATCGCCAGAAAATTGCCGAGGCTGACTGGGTTGATCGGTGAGACCGTCCCCAGAATATGAAATCGCCCGTTGAGCAGGGCGTAATCGTGACGGATATCGGTCAGCTTCTGCTGTAGGCGGTTGCCGCGGAAGGCAGGATGCACGGCCGAGCCGTCGTAGTCCGCCACGTACGCGAGTTCGTCGTCGGGGAGCGGAAGATCACGTCCGAGGTTGTCGGCATCATCACCGGGGAACGAAATCGCCGCGTAGCCGATCAGCATGCCGTCGGTAAAGGCGCCCACCGTCCGTCCGCGCCTTCCAAGATGTTGCTGCATGAACGTTTCGGAATCGAAGCGAAAGACTTCCTTGCTCTCGAGATTGGCGTGCACCAAGCGATGCAGCGCCACGAGCGCGCCCAGTTCATCAGGACGGACGAAGCGCAGTTCACACGGCTGAAGTGCGGTCTGTCCGGCGGCTTTAACCATGCACCGTTCGGTCCAACAGTCGAAATCACCGCGGTTGCTGCAACGATCCATGGCCGCCATTTGTCCCTGCCCCATCGAGAAACTCCATCTCCATTCCTATTGGGTTCGGGTTAACAGGAGGTTAACGGCGGGGAATCGCGTTCGGCAGCAGTTAAGAATTCGTCAAACAAGTTCTGCTAGACCCGAGGGAGGGTGACATGCGAGCAAGCAATGACTTCATTATCTGGCAACACTGGCGACTTTCTCCTCGATGCCTTTGCCGAAGCGGCGAGCGACGGTTTCGTTGCCTTCGATGCGGCATTAAGAATTACAACGTGCAACACCGCCGCGGCCCACCTGCTTGGTATCGCATGCGCGGATGTCCTCGGACGGAGCCTTGCGGACGTGCTTCCAGGAATTGCAGCAACGGTGAGCCTCGATAAGGGTGACGTGCGCATTGATGGAGCGTGCGTCGCGCCATCGCAGCCCGCCACCATCGTGACATTGAGCAGCGACCGTACGAATGGTGGTGCGCAGCCTCACGGATGGACAATCCGGCGACACTTCGATTCCGCGGGAAAATTCGACGGCGGCATTGCCGTGCACCGCGCGGCCGAGTCCTTCGCCAGGATTGAAAGCCAACTCCGCGAGAGCGAACAGCGCCTGCGTGACTTCGTTGACTCCGCGACCGATTGGTTCTGGGAAACCGACCGCGATCTTCGCTACAGCTATGTCTCCGAGATGTACCAGCAGGCGACCGGCTTGCCGCCGGAAAGCCGTCTGGGCTTTCGGCGTGGCGAGTTCCGTCTGCAGGGGCCGGACGACGGCGACTGGGACCAGCATCTGACGCAACTTGCCGAGCGCCGGCCGTTTCGCGACTTCTCTTTTGCCTACCTCGATGCCAGCGGCCAGCGCCGGGTCGCCCAGGTCAGCGGCCGGCCGGTATTCGACGATTCGGGAGAATTTACTGGGTACCGCGGGGTCGGCCGGGACATCACCGCCGAGGTCGAGGCACAGAAACGGTTGATGTACGTGGCGCACCACGACCCATTGACCGGGCTGCCCAACCGGACGCTGCTCAAGGAACGCTTGGAGAACAATATGGGGGCGGTCCGGCGCCATACCCGGGGACTCGCGGTGCTGACCCTTGACCTTGACGACTTCAAAAGCGTGAACGACACGCTCGGCCATGCCGCCGGTGATGCCGTGCTCAGCGAAACCGCGGTACGGATCTGTGAGGCGGTGCGGGCGGGAGACACCGTCGGGCGCCTCGGTGGTGATGAATTTACCATACTGCAGGCGGAGGCGCGCGACCGCGATGACGCGGAAGCGCTAGCCCGCCGACTGATCAGCATTCTCAGCGAACCGTTTGAACTCGGTGGTGAACGGATCCACTGCGGCGCCAGCGTCGGCATTAGTCGTTATCCGGGGGACGGCAATGACGCCGACGATCTTCTGCGGCACGCCAACCTCGCGCTCTACAAGGCCAAGTCGGCCGGCCGCAACTCCTTGTGCTTTTTTACCCCGGCGATGAACGAGGAAGTGCGTGAACGGCGGCTGCTGGAAGCCGAGCTGCGCCAAGCCCTGAAGCAGGACGATTTTGTCCTCTATTTCCAACCGCAGATCGACCTGCAAACCGGACGTCTCGTCGGCCTCGAGGCGCTCCTTCGCTGGCCACATCCGCGACTTGGCTTTGTTGCGCCCGGCGCGTTCCTTCCCGTCGCCGAGCGTTCCGGGCTGATCCTCGGCATCGACCGCTGGGTGCTCAAACACGCGTGCATACAGGCCAAGCAATGGATTGATGATGGCCTGCTGACCGCCTGCGTCGCGGTCAATTCCTCGGCCATGCAGTTGGCGCAGCGCGATATGACGTCCGCTGTCGAGCGCATTCTGCACGAGACCGGATTTCCACCGGAACAGCTCGAAATCGAAATCACCGAAAGCGTCCTGCTCGTCGATACGGAGGTCGTCACCGCCACACTCGAGGCGATCCATCAGCTCGGTGTCAGCCTCGCGGTTGACGACTTCGGCACGGGCTATTCGTCGCTGACCTATCTGCGGCGTTTTCCGGTCCAAAAGGTGAAGGTCGACCGAACGTTCATCCGCAACATCTGCACGAACACCGACGATGCGGCGATTACCGGCGCGATTATTTCCTTGAGCAAGGCGTTAAAGCTGACGGTGATCGCCGAAGGGATCGAAACCAAGGGCCAACTCGACTATTTGCGCCTCGCGGGTTGCGATCAGGCGCAAGGGTACTACATCGGCCGGCCGATGAGCGCAGCCGATTGCACCGCGTTGCTGCGCAGCCGGGCCGGTCTCGAAGCCCGTCATCCCGCTCTGCTTCTCGCCACCGGCGGTCAGACAGAATCATTCCTGCCCGCGATGCACGGCGCCGAAGCACGTGAAGACGAAGCGCGCGGTAATAACGCCGAATCACAGCGACGGAGCCGCCTGGCGTCGCGGCAGACCGGGACCTAAGCGCCGTCGCATCGGAGAATTCCGACGCCGCGCGAGGCGGGCGGCGTCTTCCGGCTCCGCTCCGGACACCGATACCCGTCGATACGCGCGAGCATTGATCAGTTACCTCACTTGCGCCACCCTTGGACCAACCGGCTTCGCCGGACGGGACAAGGGAGGAAATTATCATGGCGAGGGTATGCGGCCCCATCCTGGGATTCCGTGGTCGCGCGGGTGATGAATGGCACGTCGTCGTCATGGTGGCGATCGCCGGCAACGAGGTGCCTCCGCCGCTGACCTGGACATTTGCGAGCAACAGCGGCGCGGCGGCGACGATCGAGGCCCGGGGCGTCGGTGAAGCCGGCGGCTACCGCTTTTTCGTCCACCCCCTTGCCATCCGGATGATGGCTCAGGCGCAAGACATCGACTATGGCTTTGCCGGTGAAGACGCGCACTGGCGCTTCAGCGTTCCGGCAGCGACGGAGACTCCCGCCGTCGCCTACGCCTCATGCAACGATCTCTCGACGTCAGCGGAAAGAAAGCAGATCGAGGACAAGACGGCGCTGTGGCAGCAGGTGCTCGAGCGACACAACGACCGGCCGTTCCATCTGCTGTTGATGGGCGGGGATCAGATCTACGCCGATCACATCTGGCTGGATGTCGAGGAATTGCGCGGCTTCGATGAGCTATCGCGCGACGCGCGGATCAATCGCGTTTCGAGCCCGGCGCTGGCCGACGCGATCGAGCGCTTTTATGCCGACACCTACCGACAGCGGTTTTCCCAGCCGCGGATCGCTGCGGCGCTCGCCTGCATCCCGACGCTGATGATGTGGGACGATCACGACATCATCGACGGCTGGGGTTCCTACAGCCGCGAAGAGCAGGCCTCGCCGGTTTTCGCCGCGATCTTTGCCGCGGCACGGCGATGCTTTGCCCTGTTTCAATTGCATAGCGACCCTATGGCTCCCGACTGGCCGCGACTCGCCGGCTCTGCTGGCTTCAACGCGCTGATCCCTGTCGGCGACATCGCCTTTCTTGTCCTCGATCTGCGCTCCGAGCGTACGCGCAAGCAGGTGATGACCGCGGCTTCGTGGGATGCGGTCTTCGCCGCCATCGATGCCACCGACGGGCTGAAACATCTTCTGGTAATGTCGAGCATCCCCGTGGTTCATGCCGATCTTTCACTGGCCGAACGGGCGCTCGACATCGTGCCCGGCCGGCAGGACCTGGAAGACGATCTGCACGATCAATGGACCAGCTATGAGCACCGGATCGAACGCTTGCGCGTCATCCGCCGCTTGCTGAGCTTCGCCGACGCCAAGGGAACGCGGGTCACGATATTGTCGGGCGACGTGCATGTCGCCGCCCTGGGGGTCATCGAATGGCAACGGCCATCGGCCAGATGGCAGAATGCCGGGGTCATCAATCAACTGACGTCGTCGGGGATTGTACATACGCCGCCGCCGCGCATCGTGCGCAACTTTCTTGAGGTGATCGCCCGCGCCACCGATCCGACGGACCGGGATATTACCGCTCGTCTGCTCGAGTTTCCCGGCACGCGGCTTCGCATCATCGGTGCGCGCAACTGGCTGAGTCTGGAGTTCGACGCGACGTTCCGGATGTGGGCCAATTGGCACGTCGAGGGCGACGATACCCCGCTGACCAAGGTCGTGCATCCCTGCGCGCCAGCCGTCGCCGGCGCCATCGCCAGCGATTGACGCGGCCGGTAATTCGCATTGCCGGCCGCTGATCGCGCTCAGTGGGGAAGCACGACCGGGATCATCCAGGAGAGGTAATACGCCTGGATGTAGGTGATGACGCCGATGATCAGGGCAAAGAACAAGCTGTGCTTGACGGTGAAGCGGAACAGATCCGATTCCTTGCCGACGAGGCCGACCGCGGCGCAGGCGACGGCGATCGATTGCGGCGAAATCATCTTGCCGGTCACGCCGCCGGTCGTGTTCGCGGCGATGGTGAGCACCGGATTGACGCCGATCTGCTGCGCCGTGACGTTCTGAAGGTTGGCGAACAAGGCGTTGCTGGAGGTATCCGAGCCGGTCAGGAACACGCCCAGCCAGCCGAGGAACGGCGAGAAGAACGGGAACAGCGCCCCGGTGGCGGCGAACGCGAGGCCGAGGGTGGAAGAAATCCCCGAATAGTTGGCGATGAAGGCAAAGCCGAGCACGAGCCCGATGGTGAAGATCGGCCGCAGCAGGGTTACAAAGGTCTCGCCCAGGGTTTGAAAGAACATCTTGGCGCTGACGCCGAGGATCATCGCCGAGATCGCCGCGGAAGCGAGGATCGAGGTGCCGGTGGCGGCGATGATGTCGAACTTGTAGGCGGCGGCATAAGGCGTGGGCGTCGCCACGATCGGAACATCGCGGATCACGAGATTGTCGAGTCCGGGAATGTGCAAGGCGAGGGTCGAGAACGCCAGCGGCCCGCCGGCCGCGAACAGAGCCTTGAATTCGGGCAGCGTCCAGATGGTGACCATGATCGTCAGCACGATGAACGGCGACCAGGCGCGAATGATCTGCCCGCTGGTGTATCTCTCGCCCGAGCCGCCCGGCATCGCCGCAGCGCCGACGCTTTGGAACGAGAACGCACTGACCGGCTGCCATACCTTCAAGAACAGCGACAGGCAGACGAGACTGAACAGGGCCGAGCTGATATCGGGAAGCTCGTACGCCCAGAAATTGGACGTGAAGTACTGGCAGACGGCGAACGACGCCCCGGCGACGAACAACGCCGGCCATGTTTGCCGGATGCCGCGCGTGCCGTCCATGATGAAGACCAGCCAGAAAGGCACGAACAACGACAGCAGGGGCAACTGCCGTCCGGCCATCTGGCCGATCAGAAACGGATCGATGCCGGTCACCTTGCCGGCGACGGTGATCGGGATACCGAGCGCGCCGAAGGCGACGGGGGCGGTGTTGGCGATCAGGCACAGCCCCGCGGCATAGAGCGGGTTGAAGCCGAGGCCGACGAGCAGAGCGGCGGTGATCGCGACCGGCGCGCCGAAACCGGCGGCCCCCTCGAGAAAGGCACCGAAGCAAAAGCCGACGAGGACCATCTGCAGCCGCTGATCGGCGGTGATTGTGATTACCGATGAGCGGATGACTTCGAACTGGCCGGTCTTGACGGTGAGCTTATAAAGGAACACCGCAGCGACGATGATCCACGAGATCGGCCACAGGCCATAGAGAAAGCCGTAACCGGTCGCCGCCAGCGCCATCGAGACCGGCATGCCATAAACGACGACGGCGATGAGCACGGCCAGCGCCACCGTCACCAAGGCGGCGATGTGCCCCTTCATGCGCAATATCGCAAGCGCGATGAAGAAAAAGACGATCGGAATGACGGCGACCGCAGCGGACGCCCACAGGTTTCCGCCAATCGGCGCATAGATCTGCGTCCAGGTTGACATTTTTGGAACCTCCCGTTGGTTTGCCTGTTAGCGTTCGGCTCCAAACTTCGTCGTGCAGGCATCGACGAGATAGACTATCGACTGATAGGGAACCCCTGCGTGCATCGAGAGCCCGATCTCGCACGTCCGGCTGTGGGAATAGCCCGCGGTACAGCCCTCTGGCAGCGCCGACGCCAGCGTGCGCAGGGCATGAGCATTGAGTTCTGGCGTGGTAAAGCCCTTGTCGCCCGCCCAGCCGCAACAGCCGATGCTGTCGGGAATAACGGCGATCTCGGCACACGCCTCGCCGATCACCCGCAGTTTGCCCTCAAGCCCCATCTTGCGACCGCTGCAGGTCAGATGCAGAGCCACCGGTTGTTGCTGCCGACGGAACACCAGGCGCTCCATCATCCGGTCGTGGATGAATTCAACGATATCCAGCGGCCGGAGATGCTCAGGCAACTTCTCCTTCAACCGGAATGAACACGGGCTGGTATCGGAGACGATCGGCAACGCTCCGTTGCCGCTGGCCTCGATCAGCGCGCGCTCAACTTCCTTCGCTTTGCGATCGGCTACCTCGCTCAGACCCTTGCTGTCGAATGGCTGACCACAGCACAGATCGGCCAGACCACTCGGATAAATCACGCGAAATCCGGCCTTGCGCAGCAGTGCCGCCGTCTTTTCGGGAAGCGCCTGCTGATCCGGATCACCACGGGCCGGCCCCATCGTTCGCGACGCGCAGCTCGGCAGGTAGACGACCGCCGGCAGTTCGCGCTCAGCGCTGCCGTTTCCCTCCAGAGTGGACGATGCCTGGGCGGGCGACGTCGGGTCGAACGATGCCGCGCTCGGCATCGCCGGAGTCCATGCCGGCAGGCGATCGCCGCTCAGCCGCCGGGCTGACCCCGCCAGTTTTTCCATGCGCTCCTGACCGAAGGCGCGCGCGGCGAGATCGGTGAGTCTCAGGCCCTGGCGGGATACCGCGAGCGTGGTGCCATAATGATCGGCGAGCCAGCCGGCGACGCGCCGGGCGGCCGTCCCCTGCCCTTGCCCCCGCAGCGTCTTGGTCAGCAGCCCGGTATTGATGCTCACCGGACAGGCGGTGGCGCAAAGCCCGCAGGCGGCGCAGGTCTCGAGCCCCTGGTAGTCGTAAAGGCCGACGAGCGCCGCGCGCTCCGCCGCGGCACCGGACTCCTGCAGCCGGGAGATCTCTCGCCAGCCGACGATGCGCTGGCGCGGTGTCAACGTCAGCCCCTGCGACGGACACATCCGCTCGCAGAATCCGCACTCCATGCACTGATCAACGGCGGCATCCGCCGCCGGCAGCGGTTTGAGGTTCTTAAGGTGGATGTGCGGATCGTCGTTGAGCAGGACACCCGGATTGAGCAGGCCATCGGGATCGAACAGCGCCTTGATCTCGCGCATGAGCTGATAGGCCTGCGCGCCCCATTCGAGCTCGACGAAGGGCGCCATGTTGCGCCCGGTGCCGTGCTCCGCCTTCAGCGAGCCGTCGTAGCGATCGACGACCATCGAGCAGACCGCGTCCATGAACCGCCGGTAACGATCGACCTCCTTGGCGTCGCCGAAATCCTGGGTGAAGACGAAGTGCAGATTGCCCTCAAGGGCATGGCCGAAGAGGATCGCCTCGCGATATCCGTATTCGTCGAGGAGAACCGTCAGATCGGCGGTGGCGGCGGCGAGCTTTTCGATCGGAAAGGCGACGTCCTCGATGATTACCGTCGTTCCGGTGGGCCGCATCGCCCCTACCGACGGCAGCAGGCCCTTACGGATGTTCCAGAACCGCTCGTACTCGCTGGCAATCGCGGTGAAGGCGATGGCGCGCAGGGTTTCGATGCCATCGAGCGCGCCGGTGATCGCTGCGATATTTTGCTGCAGGGTCTGCGGGTCCTCGCCGCGGGTCTCGACGAGAAGCGCGGTGGCACCGTCCGGCAGCCCGCGGATGAAGTCCGGCAACCCCGGCTTGTCTTCGACCGAACGCAGAGCCGCCCGGTCCATCAGTTCGACCGCCGATACCGGGGTCGGCTTCATCAGGATCACCGCCCGGCAGGCCTCGACGATGTTGGGGAACAGCATCAGCGCGCTCGCCTTGTGCGCGTGTTCGACGACGGTACGGTAGGTGACCTCCGCGATGAAGCCGAGCGTGCCCTCGGAGCCGATCATCAGGTGCTGCAGAATTTCGAACGGGTCGGTGAAATCGACCAGCGCATTCAGGCTGTAACCGGTGGTGTTCTTGATCGCGAACTTGCGCCGGATGCGTGCAGCGAGCGCGTCGTCCTGACGCACGCGCGCCGCGAGCGCCGCGAGTCCGTCCAGCAGTTCGACGTGAGAGCGCGCGAAGTCGGCCCGACTCGCCGGATCGAGGGTGTCGAGCACCGTGCCGTCGGCCAGCATCACCCGCAGGCCGGCGAGCGTATGGTAGCTGTTCTGCGCCGTGCCGCAGCACATGCCGCTGGCATTGTTGGCGGCAATGCCGCCGATCTTACAGGCGTTGATCGAGGCCGGATCGGGGCCGATCTTGCGTCCGAAACGGGCGAGGTGACGATTGGCGTCACTACCGATTACCCCGGGCTGCAGGCGAATGGTCTGGCCGTCCGGGGCAATCTCAACATCTCCCCAGCCCGATCCAAGCACCGCCAGAACGGAATCGCTCACCGCCTGACCCGACAGACTGGTGCCGGCGGCGCGAAAGGTCAGTGGCGTGCCGTACTTGCGGGTCAGGCGCAGCAGGCCTTCGACCTCCGCCTCGCTGTCGACGATGGCGACGATCTTTGGGATCAGCCGGTAAAAGCTGGCATCGGTGCCATACGCCAAGGTTCGCAGCGGGTCGCGCACCAGCCGCTCGGGCGGCAGGATCGCGCTCAGATCATCGGCAAGGGCGTCGTGGGGTAAGCGGTGTGAAATGTCTTCGTTGAGCCTGGCCAGCGCCATGGACGGAGCCTCCACTGGAAATCGATATGTAGAGATCGACACCGGGAGATCGCCGCCTTCGGCAATGACGGCACAGACATCGCCACAGGCGACGACAGGGCCGGCAGACAAGGCTTAGCAAGGGTCAGAGGCGAATACGTCTCACCCATTTCGTTCCTCCCGGACACACCGCCTTTGCGAAATCTTTGACGCGCATGATCGCGCCCCCGACCGCCGGCGGGCCAACTTGTTCCTTGAGCTCCGGGGCTCCGCTGTTTCTCAGCGGTAAACTCCGAAGTCGAGTATTTAGAACACACTAAGCTATGGTCGACAACAGGTCAAGAGGTCAGATGACCTGTCCACTTTTTACGTCTCCACGTGCCTGTCGCCCGCTGGCACACGCCGCGGATGTTCGTGTGACCGAGTGAGGGCGGCGCGAGGCAGCCGTCGCATTTGGCGCAAAGACGCGCCCTTGCCATCCGTGGCGCGGTGGTAAAGATTTGTCGACGATGATGTGGTAAGGTGATCGGACCTTTTCTCGAAGCATGGGATCGTCGTGAACGAAACGCCCCAGAGCCGCCGTATGCAGTACCTGAAGATCAAGCCGGAGCGGCTGTCCGATGCCATCGCCCGCCAGCTCGAGACGCTGGTGCTCGAGGGGGTCCTGCGGCCCGGCGAACGCCTGCCCTCCGAGCGGGACTTGGCGCAGGAACTCGACGTTTCCCGCCCGTCGTTGCGCGAAGCGTTGCAAAAGCTCGAGGCAGCGGGACTGCTGGAAACCCGCCACGGCGGCGGGACATACGTTAAGAACGCGATTGCCGCCAGCATCACCGATCCGCTGGTCGACGTCTTTCAGCGGCACCCGGAGGCGGCGCTCGACTTCATCGAGCTGCGCCACACGCTCGACGGGATCGCCTCCTATTACGCAGCGTTGCGCGCGACCGATTCCGATCGGCAGATCATTTGCGAGTGCTTCGAGGCGATGGAAACCGCGCACCGGCTCGATGATCCCAGCGAAGAAGCGGAGCGCGACGCCGACTTTCACATCGCCATCGCCGAGGCGTCGCACAACATCATGCTGCTGCACGTGATCCGCGGCTTGCTTGGCTTTCTGCGCAAGGACGTCGTGTTCAACCGGATGCTGCTCTATAGCCGTGCCGGCGCGCGTGATGTCCTGCTGGAACAGCACCGGGCGATGTATGAGGCCATCCTCGCCGGCGATGCGGAACGGGCCCGCCTCGCGGCACAGGTGCACATGGCACACGTCGAAGACGTGCTGCGCCAAAGTCAGCTCTCCGGCGCGCGCAACGACGTCTCGCGTCGGCGCCTCGCCCGCTATCTGGCTGACGACAAATCCCGCGCCTGAGTCTGCGCCACTACGGCGCACGATCTTGCAATGGCCTCCCCCTCGCGCCGGAAATTCTCGACTTTAGTGATTTTACAACTTCCGGGCGACCACTCGCTTTACAGCACAAAATCTGTTAAACTCATTGGGTGATGAGGGGTGTTCTTCGCATCCTGGGGTGGTTGGTGATCGCCGTGGCCGCGTGTCCGTGTGCCATGGAGGATTTGTTCGGGCGTCAGGCGAGTGCCGCCGAAACCTTCATTGTCGGCAATGACCGTGCGACCAAGGGCAACCCGGCAGTCCAGCAGGGCACGGCGAGCGCATTTGTCGCCGGACAGTTTCTTTTGGCGAATCCCCGGATAACCGATCCCCGCTTCGCCGAAGCGGTGATTTATGTCGTCAGCCACGATGCGGACGGCGCGATGGGCCTTATCCTCAATCAGACCTACGGAACCGGCCGATTGCGCTCCCTGCTCGCCGGCTTCGGGATGATGCAGGACAACGCGCACGGTTCGGTCACGCTGCACGCTGGTGGACCGGTCGAACCGACGCGCGGCTTCGTGCTGCACTCCGACGATTACGCCGGACCGAGCACGCACATCCTCACCGGAGGCCTGGCATTGTCGACGGGCAAGGACGTACTCGAAGCGCTCGCCGCGGATAAAGGGCCGCGCAACTGCCTCGTCTTTCTCGGTTATGCCGGCTGGGGACCGGGGCAGCTCGAGGGCGAACTCGCCCACGACGACTGGTTGACCGCTACGGCCGACCGGGACACGGTCTTGTCCATCGATCCTGATCACTTGTGGAAGCTGCTTTTCGCGCGGGCAGGAACGCCGCTGTGAGCCCATTCACTCTTGTGGCGTTTCGCCGCCGCGCCGGTTCGGCCGCCGCGCGGAACTGCGCTTCGGCTCTGCTGGTTTTCAACGCATCAATCCGACGCCATCGCCAGCTTGAGGCGAAAATAGCGCGGTCTGCTTGGGGAAGGACACACGTGAAGGATGAAACGCCATTTTAGCCGCATTCGCCCGCTTGCCGTCGCGATCATCCTGATTGCCGCTTGCGGCGCGGCGCTCGCGTCCGAGCAGCCAGCGGCCGGCAGTACCCACCCGGAGCCGTCTACAGCATCCTCGCCAAGCTTTCCGAGCGAGGAGGCTATCGAGGCTTACCGTCAGGCGGTGGCGCGAGACGACCGTACCACCGCCCCCCGACAGTGGGCGGACGACGAGATCAGGCTTGGCGACGCCCTTGCCCGCCGGGGTGAACGCCAGCCCGGCACGGCGCTGATTGAAGAGGCAATCCACGCCTATCAGAGCGCGCTTTCCGTGCTGAACAAAACTGATTCCCCGATGGTTTGGGCCGCGGCGCAGAGCAATCTCGGTAACGCTCTGACGGCCCTGGGCGAGCGAGAGCCCGGATCGAAAGCGCTGCAGGAGGCGGTTACCGCCTTCGATGCCGCCCTCGCTGTCCGCACGCGCGAGGCCGCGCCCAGGGAATGGGCGGCGACGATGAACAATCTCGGCACGGCGTTGCACGCTCTGGGGACACGCCAGCCGGCTTCAAACGCGACGCAACGGGCGATTGCATGCTTCCGGCAAGCCCTCGAGGTCCGCACTCAGGACAGCGCGCCGCTCGAGTGGGCAGCGACCCAGATCAACCTCGGCGCCAGCCTCGAAAGCCTCGGCAAGCGTACCCGCGACGAGGATCTGCTGCAGCAGGCGGTTTTCGCCTACCGCAATGTCCTGCAGGTCTACACGCGCGAGGCACGCCCGGTGCAATGGGCGATGACGCAAAACAATCTCGGCAACGCCTTAACGGCCATCGGCCTGCAACAGCAAGGAACCGCGTGGTTGGAAGAAGCCCGCATCGCGTTCGAGCAGGCACTCGAGGTCTTTGGACCGCAGGAGGCCGCATGGCAATGGGCAATGACGCAGAGCAATCTCGGCGGCGCGCTGCGGGCCATCGGCGAGCGCGAGCAGGATCAAGCGGCGCTGCAGGCCGCGGAGCAAGCCTATCTCTCTGCGTTGTCGGTGTTCGAGGCCGCTGGCGCCACGGATGCGGCCGATGCGATCCGCCGCGCATTGCGGCAGGTGCACGTCTTGCTCATTGCGCGCCCGGCGCACCCCCTGCGCGCGCCGAATGCGCTCTAAAGACGCTTTGCGCGCGGAACGCGCCCTGAGATGTTTTCGCGCGGCATGTGCGGTAAGACGGCATCGAGCCCGCCGACCCCCAGTGGAGCCGGCGGGACGATCCGATCAGTAGATGCCGGTAAGATAGAAAAACGCGATAACAACGAAAACAGCCATCGTCTTGATGATGGTGATGGCAAAGATGTCGCGATAGGAATCGCGATGGGTGAGACCGGTCACCGCCAGCAGCGTAATCACTGCGCCGTTGTGGGGAAGCGTATCCATGCCGCCGCTCGCCATCGACGCCACGCGGTGCAGGACTTCCAGCGGAATGCCGGAGGCCTGGGCGTTCTGAATGAACGTATTCGCCATTGCCGCGAGCGCGATGCTCATGCCGCCCGACGCCGAACCGGTGATGCCCGCCAGCACCGAAACGGTTATCGCTTCGTTGATCAGGGGGTTGGGAATCGCCTGCAGCACTGAGGCGACATAGGAGAACCCGGGGAGCCCGGCGACAACGCCGCCGAATCCGTACTCCGATGCAGTATTCAAGGTGGCCAGCAGCGCCCCCGCCACGGCAAGCTTGCTGCCCATGGCGAAGGTATTCTTGATCGGCTTGAAGGCGAAGCACACTGTGGCAATCACGCCAAGGAGGAGCGCGCCCTCCACCGCCCAGATCGCCACCACCTTCGCCACCTCGATGGTCATCGCGGGAGCGCCCTCGTGCAGCACGAAGGAATAGGTGCTGCCATATGCCCCCGGAATCAGATCGGTGAAGATCTTGTTGAGGACGAAGACGATGATCAGCGGCGAAATGGCCAGAAGTGGGTGCGGCAGCTTCTCGTGGGCAAAGGGTTCGGGTTCGTTCTCAAGCCGCGGCAGGTTGGTCGCATAGCCTTCACCCGCAGTCTTCGCCTGGCGTCGGCGAAGCTCGAGGTAGCTGATCCCGACGACGAGAATGAACAGGGCGCCGACGACGCCCAGCCAAGGTGCGGCCCATGTCGTTGTCTTGAAAAAGGTGGTGGGGATGATGTTCTGGATTTGCGGGGTACCGGGCAGTGAATCCATGGTGAAGGTGAAGGCGCCGAGCGCGATCGTGCCAGGGATCAGCCGCTTGGGGATATCGACCTGCCGGAACATCTCCGCTGCGAAGGGATAGACGGCGAAGACGACGACGAACAACGAGACGCCACCATAGGTGAGGATGGCGCAGACGACGACGATCGACAGGATGGCCCGTTCGGCACCGACGATCTTGATGACCGAAGAAACGATCGATTTCGAGAATCCGGAAAGCTCGATGACCTTGCCAAACACCGCGCCGAGAATGAATACCGGCAGATAGAGCTTGGCAAAACCCGCAAGCTTTTCCATGAATACGTTGGTATACGCTGGTGGAACAAGCATCGGATCAGTCAGAAAGACTGCGAGCATCGCGCATACCGGAGCGAACAGAATAACGCTGTAGCCTCGGTAGGCAATCAACATCAGCAGCCCAAGGGCGAGTAGTAGTACGAGGACACTCATTGTTTGGTTTTCCGTTCTTGCCTTCTGTTACGGTTTTGTCATTTCACATTAACCCTGGATCAGGCGTCCAGGGTAGCGGCTGGAGCAGAAACTTCAAACATTCGTGTGGGCTGATCTCGAACAGTCTGTCCTTGGTTTTCCCGCGACGCTCCTCCGCCGCGACGATCCTACTCTAGGACCTTGCGACTTGTCATCGGTTACTGAGAATGACAGTCTGGCCAGCGAAGATATCATGCGGAGCATCGCAGATTCATTTTGCAACTGCTCAATAATCCTGCCGGCGCGAAGACGTGGTCGATAACGCCGAGCAACCCGATCAGAAGAGAAAAGCCGCTCCCACCTGAAACGCACCGAAAACGACGCTGAGGATCGGCAGCCATGTCGTCCAGCCGCCGGGTTTCTCGTTCGCAGCGGTGCGCGCTTCCGGCATCGCCGCCGCAGTGTCCGCGCCGGTAGCCTCGGGCGGCGCCTGCAACGCCTTTTCCTCCACTAAATCGGGCGGATCGTAGGCGCGCGGCGGCGGACCATAGTGATTGACAAGACGAGCGGCGTCGCGGGGCTTGGGCCGGCGGTGGCAATCGACGCTGCCGATCGTCTGATAGCAGTAGATCGGCTCATAGTCGGCGACACCCTTTTCATAGACCGTCTCGTCGGACGCGCAGGCTCCGAGCACCAGGACGGCAAGCATCGATGGACCGGCCAGCCACGCCCGCCTGAACCGGACCCGCCTGCCCCACACCCCCCCGTCGCACCTCTGCCTGCCCGTCCCGCACGCTTTTGCCACCGCCCGCTACCTCCTGGCATAATACGTGCATTATACAAATTTTTACTTCTATAAGTAGTAAATTTTATGCTGTTCTGCGCGTGGTGACCTCTTTGCTGCAGGTGCGTAAAATGGCCACTTTCAGCACCGGGAGGATCGGCTTAGGATTGTTTGCGCGGGTTCAAGGGAGCGGATTTAGCGCATTTCCAGTGCGCGTGATCCGATCCGATCTGGAAACGCTACGGAAATAGGAAGCCGCCATGGAGCAAAGTTCACCTACGGCCGCCGAAACGGAGGTGTGCGAGGCGCGTCGGCGCGTCGAGGACGCGGGTAACGCGTACCGCCCCGCGCTCGCAGCAGCGTTGCTCAACCTCAGCCGCGATTATGAGGCCCTCGATCGCACATCGGATGCCCTGGCCGCCGCGCGCGAGAGCGTCACCGTCCTTGCAGACGGGTTCCTTGCCCAGCCGGCGCCGTTGGCAGACGCCATGCGGGCATCCGTGGCGCAGTATGTCGCGCTGGCACAACGGACCCGCAGCAAGCCCGATGCCGCACTGCTCGCGCCGATCGCACAGGCGCTTGGCGACGAGATCGTTGCCGCCGACACCAGCGACGACATCCCGTGACATCCCACACGACTCTTACCGCCGTTGCACGCGCAAGCAGCGCGTCCAAGCGGTCTGCCTCAGACGCGGCGGGAGGAGGATCGGAGCGCGCCGCCAACCCCCAGCAGGGTGCGGAGACGCCGGTGGTTCGATCCACGCCGGTCAAGGAAGACATCCGGGCGCAGGCAAAAATGTTCGGCTTTGATGCCGTCGGATTTGCCAGCCCGAGAGGCGATCCAGCGGACGCGGGCAACCTCGCCCGTTTCCTTGCCGATGGCTGTCACGGCGATATGCATTGGATGGAACGCCATTCCGAGCGCAGGGCCAATCCACTTGCCCTGTGGCCGCAGGTGGCGAGCATCATCTGTCTCGGCATCAACTACGGTCCCGCCGACGATCCGCGGGCGGTTCACGCTGAAACCGATCGCGGGGCAATCAGTACCTACGCCCGCGGCCGTGATTACCATGACGTGGTCAAGAAGCGCCTGAAGGCGTTCGCCCGCTGGATCAAGGAAACCCACGCCTGCGAGGTCAAGGTCTTCGTTGATACCGCACCGGTGATGGAAAAACCGCTGGCGATGCGCGCCGGACTCGGCTGGATCGGCAAACATACCAACCTCGTATCGCGCACGTTCGGCTCGTGGCTTTTCCTCGGCGAAGTGTTCACGACGCTGGCGCTGCCGCCGGACCGCCCGGAAATGGACCATTGCGGCTCATGCGACGCCTGCATGCGCGCCTGCCCAACGGGCGCCATCGTTGCACCCTTCCGCATCGAGCCGCGACTGTGCATTTCGTATCTGACGATCGAGTATCAAGGCGCGCTTGCACCCGAACTCGTCCAGCGCATGGGCAATCGCATTTACGGCTGCGACGATTGCCTCGCCGCCTGCCCGTGGAACAAGTTTGCCCGGATCACTCCCCACGTCGAGCTTCGCCCGCGTGCCGACCTTGCCGCGCCGAAGCTCGCCGACCTCGGCCGCCTCGATGATAAGGCGTTCCGCGAACGCTTTAGCGGCACTGCGATTAAGCGGATCGGTTGGGAGCGCTTCTTACGCAACGTCCGCGCTGCCGCCGCCCAGCACAACCTGCAGGTCTCCGAGTGATGTAACTCCGGACGCGCCGCCCTCAGGCTTTGCGTTGCGTATCGCGATACGGCTGTTGCACCGCAGTTCCGGCGTGCCCACATCGTGCTGGCACGCCGACGCTGACGGTGTGGGGCACTCACTTGGTCGCGAGAACACGAGCCAGTTGACTGAGCGCTTCGCGATGCCGCTCGTTCGGGATCTGGGTAAAATTCCGCGCGAGCTCAAGGCACATCCGCTGACGCATCGATAGATCGTCTTCACTTCCGTTGCCTTCGAGACCCTCGAAGAAATACCCGACTGGAACACGCAGAACCCGCGCGATCTCGAACAAACGTCCCGCGGAAATGCGGTTGATCCCACGCTCGTACTTGTGGGCCTGCTGATATGTGACGCCAATCAGATGCGCCATCTGCTGCTGGCTGAGCCCCAACATTACCCGCCGCTCCCGAATACGCCCGCCGACATAACGGTCGACATCCGTACCCTTGGTCGCGGCTCTGCTCAGATTTTCGTCGAACGGCACCATATCTTTCGATCTCCGGATCGGTGGGCGATCGTGAACCGTTTCTGAACGCTCAACCAGGCCAGCTTTCAAGCAAATGGCCCGTGCCTCCCTCCGATATCATGCGCGGCGCATCTTGTGGTCGACTGCTTGACCGATGCTTCTTTGCGTCATTGGTTGTCGGGAGGCGCTCCCTCCCATCTTCCTATCAACCTGGAATAATACTGACAAGCAATTTCGCTATACCAACGTACGTTTTTAAAACGATAGCGCACAACCGACGGAAAGAAAAGAAACTTTAGATTATGCCGGGCCATGCGCGCCCACCATCCGGACGAAGTCTATCCTTCGCGCTGTGGGCGACTGCTGAGCGGGGCCCCTCCTCACCCGAGATCACAAGGATGAGTTCTCGCATAGCGCGCTCAAATGGAGGCCGCAAGGTCGGGTCTGAGGCACGCCCAGACCCGAATCCTGCGGGCTTCCACATCAAAATCCGAGCGAGCCAATCGCCAGACGCTTACTTCTGTCGCTGGGCGACGAGGTCATCCAACTGCTTTTGCATCTGGTTGAGTCTGGTGCGCAGATCACGGATTTCGGTATCGGCAAGTGGCTTGCGCGACTCCGTTTCCTTTTCGATCGCCGGAAATTCCTCGCTATAAAATGGCGAGAGCATGCGCACGGTGCGTTCGAACATGGCGATCTGCTGCTTGCTCATCTCCTCGAATGAGGAGAACGGCATCAGTCCGTCGAAGGCGCTGCGCAAATAATCCCGCATCTGCTCCTGGTTGCGGGCAAACGCCTGCATCGAATGCTCGAGATAACGCGGAACCACGACCTGCAGGCTGTCGCCGTAAAAGCTGATCAGATGGCGCAAGAAGCCAACCGGCAACATGCTGTGCCCTTTGGTCTCCTCCTCGACGATGATGTGCGTCAGCACCGACCGGGTGATATCCTCTCCCGTCTTTGCATCGTATACGGCAAATTCGGCGCCTGTCTTCACCAACTGGGCGAGATAATCGAGCGTCACGTAGCAGCTCGTCGCCGTGTTGTAGAGGCGCCGGTTCGCGTATTTCTTAATCGTAATAGGCCGTTGCTCGGATGTTCCTGCCGAGCCGGCACTCGATCCATCAACCATTCACTACGCCCTAGCCCAATCAATAGGGTGTGGCAATCTAATGCTTAGTATCGGCTAATCATTGTTGCGTTGCAACAACAAGATTGAGTGTCGGCATTCCGTTCGCGACGCAGCTTCGAGTCGCCATCGGAAACCAGCCTCGGGTTCGCTACCAGCGGAAAACCGAGGCCGCGATGGCCTTGGTTCGCGCCTTCGCGCATGCGAAAGCGGCTTTATCTTCCGCCGTAAAACCGTTACACATCTGTGGCTTCTGTGCGGGATCGGAGATTCGCGCATTGCGACATGCAGCGTCAGGTAGCTCGTTCGTTCGAGCCGCCGGGCGACGCGATTCACTAGGGGTTATGGGGAAACAAGAACATGACAATCAACAAAGTCGGCGTGATCGGGACAGGCGCGATGGGTCTCGGCATCACGCAAGTCTGTGCACACGCGGGCCTCTTGGTGACCGCAGTTAAGGCGACACCCGGATCGTGGGAGCGGGCAAAGGGAACGCTCGAGGGCGGACTCGCCAAATCCGTGGAACGCGGCAAGATGGCGGCGGAAGATCGCGATGCCCTGCTGTCACGTATTGTTTTTTCAGCCGACGAACACGCCGTCGAGGACTGTGATCTGGTCATCGAATCGGTCATCGAAGATCTGGAAACTAAAAAGGCCCTGTTCCGCCGGCTCGAGCACGTCTGCCGTCCGGACGCGATTCTCGCCACCAACACCTCGACGCTGTCGGTCACGGCGATGATGGCGGTGTGCAAACACCGCGACCGCATTGCCGGGCTGCACTTCTTCAATCCCGCGCCGGTGATGAAGCTGGTCGAGATCATCCACGCGTTCGAGACGTCCGATGAGGTGGTCGGCCTGCTCAGCGCGTTCTGCAGCGCGATCGGCAAGGACCCGGTGATTGTCCAGGACACCACCGGTTTCATCGTCAATCGCCTGCTCACCCCCTACATGCTGAACGCCATCCGCATGCTTGAGCGTGGCACCGGCTCGATCGAGAGCATCGATCAGGCGATGAAGCTCGGCGCAGCCCATCCGATGGGACCCTTCGAGCTCGCCGACTACATCGGCCTCGATGTGGTTGAGGCGATGGCCCACAACATCTTCGAGGACGTGCGCCACGAGCATCACGCACCACCACACACCCTGACCCGCCTCGTGCAGCTCGGCTATCTCGGCCGCAAGACGGGCAAAGGTTTCTACGATTATTCGAAGAGGCCGGCGGTGCAGAATCCAGCCTTGTCGCGCCCGGTCTTTTAACGCCTTCCCCGCCCCGCGCGCCGACCCTCCCGTCGGCGCGCATTTTTCTGCCTTTTCTTCCTCCAACCTCCCTTTGCGCCGCAATCGTACAGCCGCCCGATCACGGGATTTTGCTTGTTATTTCGGCGCCCCTCGTTTTCCCTGCGGTCCTCAGCATAGAGGCTAATCCGCTGGCAGAAAAATCCGCGACCGATGCCGCTCTCCGCGGCTCGCCCCCGACCCCGTCATGAGCGCACCTGTCCGTCGAGCGACGATGACTGGATGCGGCGCCATTATTGTGTGGGCCAGTCTCGCGCTGTTAACGACGATGACCGGCGCCGTTCCGCCGTTCCTGCTCGTCGCCCTCGCCTTCGCCCTCGCCTTCGCCGGAACCCTCGTTGTGTGGTGTGTCCGCGGCGGCGATCTGCGCGCGCGCTTTTGCTGGCCATGGCGCGCGTGGCTGGTCGGCACGGGCGGGCTGTTCGGCTATCATTTCTTCTATTTTCTCGCCCTGCGTAGCGCCCCGGCAGCCGAGGCCAGTCTCGTCAACTATCTCTGGCCGCTGCTGATTGTGCTGTTTTCAGCAATGCTTCCCGGACATCGCCTACGCGCCTGGCACGTCGGTGGCGCGTTATGCGGGCTCGCGGGCACCGTCCTGCTGATCAGCGACGGCACTCGCCTCGGCTTTCCCGCCGAATATGCCAAGGGCTACGCGGCGGCCCTGGCGTGCGCCGTCATCTGGGCGGGCTATTCCGTGCTCAGCCGACGTTTCGCCGATGTGTCAAGCGAGGCTGTCGGCGCTTTTTGCGGCGCGACGGCACTCCTCGCCGCTGCCAGCCACCTGGCGTTTGAAACGACCGTCTGGCCTCAGGGCAGCCAATGGCTCGCGGTCATCGCCATGGGCGCGGGCCCCGTCGGCGCGGCGTTTTTCGCCTGGGACGCCGGCATGAAACGCGGTGATATCCGTGTGCTTGGCGCCGCCGCCTACCTTACGCCGCTGCTGTCGACCGGCCTGCTGGTCGCGTTTGGACGCGCCCCGGCGACTTGGATTCTCGCCGCTTCCAGCTTGTTGATCACCGTCGGTGCCGCACTTGCCGCAAAAGATATGTTTGCCTCGCCAATGCCGTGCGATGACAGCCGCTGATATCTTGTTTCATAAATTGAAACAGTGCGATGAAAGTGACGCATGGGATGAAAGAAAGGGCGTCGCCTCGCCGTTATCGCTTGCATTGAGCGGCTCGGATCGATTTTCATGATTGTGAATTACCCATATAGGTGGTGATCGGCGCACGCGCACACGTTATTATTGAGCTGCAGTGCAACATCTGGACTTGTAGCCGAAGTTTCTGGTATGGGGTTTCCCCGGCCGCGGGACCCCCGGCGAAAAAGCAATCGTGAGCAGCGGAAGGATCCATGGATCATCTCGACGTTCTGGAAAGCAGGACGATCTACGTCCTGCGTGAGGCGTTCAACAAGATCGACAAGCTGGCGATGCTCTGGTCGCTGGGTAAAGATTCGAACGTCATGCTTTGGTGTGCCCGAAAGGCTTTCTTCGGGCACGTACCATTTCCTCTTGCGACCATCGATACAGGCAAGAAATTTCCCGAGATGTACGCGTTTCGCGATCGCTACATTAAGGAATGGAACCTCGATGTCGTCATCGCCGGCTGCCCGCCGGTTGAAGAGATGGACCCCTCCCTGCCGCCGGCTGCCCGCTCTGCGGCCCGCAAGACGGCTGGCCTCAAGGCCATCGTCGCTCGGGAGGGTTATACCGGCCTCATCGCCGGTATCCGCCGCGACGAGGAAGGCACGCGCGCCAAGGAGCGCGTGTTCAGTCCGCGCGGCGAACAGAATACCTGGAATTTCCGCGACCAGCCGCCGGAATTCTGGGACCAGTTCAACACCGATTTCGCGCCGGGTACACACCTGCGGGTGCATCCGCTGCTGCATTGGACCGAGCTCGACATCTGGCGCTACACTAAGCGCGAGAATATCCCTCTCGTGGACCTTTATTTCGCAAAGAACGGCAAGCGCTACCGCTCTCTGGGCGACAAGGACATTACCTTCCCGGTCGATTCCGACGCCGATACCGTCGACAAGATCATCGAGGAGCTGATGCATACCAAGATCGCCGAACGGTCCGGCCGCGCGATGGATCACGAGGCTGAAGACTCCTTCGAGCGCCTGCGCGCCGAAGGCTACCTGTAAGCCGGAGGGAGCGAGGCAACTATGGATACGACCAACATGAGCAAGGTCGCAGAGCCATCAATTCAGTCGGTTCCACCGCTGAAGATCGTCATCGTCGGCCACGTCGATCATGGCAAGTCGACCTTGGTCGGACGGCTTTTCTATGACACCGGCACGCTGCCGGATGGCCGAGTCGAAGCCGTTCGCGCGATGTGCGAAAAGCGCGGCATGCCGTTTGAATGGGCATTTCTGCTCGACGCGCTGCAGGCGGAACGCGATCAGGGTATCACCATCGATATCTCACAGATCTTCTTTCGCACCGCACACCGCAATTACGTGCTGATCGACGCGCCGGGTCATCGTGAGTTCGTCAAGAACATGGTTACCGGCGCGGCGCAGGCGGACGCGGCGGTCCTGGTCGTCGACGCCCGCGAAGGCATGCAGGAACAGACACGCCGCCACGCCTATCTTTTGCATCTGCTCGGCATCCATCAGATCGTCGTGGCGATGAACAAGATGGACGCGGTGGACTACAAGGAGGCTCGCTTCCAGGAAGTCGGCACCCAGGTACGCGACTACCTCGCCGGCCTGGGCATCGACCTGCTGCATACCCAGATGATTCCCGTTGTCGCCCGCGACGGCGATAACATCGTCAATGCGTCAAGCAAGATGCCGTGGTACGACGGTCCGACGCTGGAGAACGCGCTCGACGAATTACAACCTCCGGTTACGTCGCTGGAGCTGCCGCTGCGCTTTCCGGTGCAGGACGTTTACAAGTTTGACGATCGCCGAATCATCGCCGGCCGCATCGAGAGCGGCTTCCTGCGCAAGGGCGATACGCTGTTGTTCTCGCCGTCGAACAAGAAGGCGCGCGTCGCCAGCATCGAAGCTTGGCATGCGCGCGAGCCGATCATCGCCACCCGTGCCGGCCAGTCGATCGGCGTGACCCTCGACGAGCAGATCTTCGTCGAGCGCGGTGAGATCGTCAGCCTCGCCTCCAATCCACCGATGCTGACCAATGTCTTCCGCGGCCGCATCTTCTGGCTCGGCCGCGAGCCGCTGGTCCCCGGCGCACGCTATAAAATGAAGCTGTGCACCGGAGAGTATCAGATCGAGGTCGAGAAGATCGAGCGGGTGATCGACGTTCAGGAGATGGAATCGAACGAGATCAACCACGTCGAGCGCAATGCCATCGCCGAAGTGGTCTTCCGCAGCCGCCGGCAAATCGCGGTTGATCCGTTCGAGCACAACATGTTCACCGGCCGCTTCGTTATCGTCGAGAACTACGACATCGTCGGTGGCGGCCTGATCAACATGGATGGCTACGCCGATCAGCGGCAGCTCGGCATCAAGTCAACGAACATCTTCAAGGTCGAACACCGGGTTCCACTGGAAGAACGCTGGAAGGCGAACGGTCATCGCGGTGGCATCCTGTGGATGACCGGCCTTTCGGGGGCCGGCAAGTCGACACTGGCGTTCTCGCTTGAGCAGCACCTGTTCCGCCGCGGCTACCTGGTCTACGTGCTCGACGGCGACAATGTCCGTCACGGCCTATGCTCGGACCTCGGCTTCTCGCCCGAGGATCGCGTCGAGAACATCCGACGTGTCGGCCATGCCGCCACCCTGTTCGCCCGCGCCGGGTTCCTCGTACTCACCGCTTTCATCTCGCCCTACCGCGACGACCGTGATCGGGTACGGGCGATCGCGCCGGACGTCTTCCACGAAATCCACATCGACGCCGATTTGCCGACGTGTGAGACGCGCGATCCAAAGGGCCTTTACAAGAAGGCGCGAAAGGGAGAAATTCAGGACTTCACGGGTGTTTCTGCCCCATATGAGCCACCAGCAGCGCCGGAAATGCGAATCGATACGGCCAAATATTCGATCGAGGAGTGCCTCGCTCACCTCGACGAGTACGTGGCAACCAATTTCGCGATTACGATGCGCTGATCACGCGCTGACAATAGGCCGCGAGGGCGTCGGTCGGGCGCCCTCGCGATCCACAAAGGGGGGTCGATGACGGCACAGGTTTTCCCGGTTATCCTGTCGGGCGGCGCCGGAACCCGGCTGTGGCCCCTGTCACGCACGGTCAAGCCAAAGCAACTGCTTCCGCTTGCCTCCGAGCGCAGCATGCTGCAGGAAACCGTGTTGCGCGCCAGCGGCGACGGCTTCGCTCCGCCGATCATCGTGTGCAATGAGGAACACCGCTTTCTCATTGCCGAGCAGATGCACGCCCTCGGCATTACCCCGTTGGCGATCATGCTCGAGCCCGCCGGCCGCAATACAGCCCCGGCTGCGGCGGCAGCGGCACTCCTGGCGACCAAAAGCGACCCCGAAGCGATTCTCGCCCTGTTTCCCTCCGATCATATCGTCAACGATCAGGTGGCGTTCACGACTGCGCTGAAAACCGCGATCGCCGCGGCACAAGAGGGCGCGCTGGTCACCTTCGGCATTCCCCCTTCGCGCCCGGAGACCGGCTACGGCTACATCCGCAAGGGCGTGCCGTGGTCAACGATCGACGGTTGCTGGCATATCGACCGCTTTGTCGAAAAGCCCGACCAGAAGACCGCCGAAGGCTACCTCGCGTCCGGCGACTACGCCTGGAACAGCGGCATGTTCATCCTGCCGGCGCGTGTCTTGCTCGACGAAATCGCCCGGCTGCAGCCGGCGTTGCTCGCCCGCTGCCACGAGGCCGTCGATGGCGCCATCACCGATCTCGACTTCGTCCGCCTCGCTCGCGAGCCTTTCCTCGCCGCGCCGTCGATCTCGATCGATTACGCGGTCATGGAGCATACCGACAGGGGTGCCATGGTGGCGACGGACATGGGCTGGAATGACGTCGGGTCGTGGTCGGCGCTGTGGGACATCAGTAACCATGATGCTGCGGGCAACGTTCTCTCCGGCGATTCGGTCGTCCTCGATGCCCGTAACTGCTACATCCGCGGCGAGGGCAATCTTATCGCCGCGATCGGCGTCGAAGACCTCGTCATCGTCGCCACCGACGACGTCGTTCTCGTCGTTCCGCGCGCACGCGCGCAGGATGTCAAAAAGATCGTCGAGGAGCTGGAACAGGCGGGGCGGACCGAGCACTATATCCACACCGAGGTCTTCCGCCCCTGGGGTTCCTACCGCAGCATCCAGGACGGCCACCGCTTCCAGGTCAAGGAAATCGTCGTCACCCCCGGCCATCGACTGAGCCAGCAGCTCCACCATCATCGCGCCGAGCACTGGATCGTTGTCAGCGGCACGGCCAAGGTCACGCGTGGCGATGAGGTGTTCTACGTCACCGAGAACCAGTCGACCTACATCCCTCACAACACCCGCCATTGCCTTGAGAATCCCGGCAAGATTCCGCTGCGCATGATCGAGGTGCAGTCGGGTCCTTACCTCGGCGAGGACGATATCATCCGCTTCGAGGACGCCTACGGGCGCGTTCCCGCCACCGCGCGTTGAACCCGGCGAGCAGGCGCGGAGGAAAGCGGGCAGGACCCCAGTGGGCACGGCCCCAGCCGCCCCTCCCCCCGACCATCCATCATCTGCGCCAGACTTTCGCCACTGACGGCGGCGATCTTCGTCGGAACGTTACAGAAAGATCCTGCGACCGGACGCGGGTCGCATCGCCGGGGTGTCTCGACATGCCATCACGAGTTCCTTCAGCGTTTCTCGTCCGGTTGCGCCGGCTGCACCACCGCTGCCGTCTCGGTAGCGCGATTTTGCTCTGCTGCCTGCTCGCCACCGCCTGCGAAACTGGCGATGGCCAGCGGATCCCGGGTGCGGCGACGGGTGGTCAGTCAAGCGGGGAGCGTTTCATCTGGCCGGTGAACGGCGCCATCGTCGTGGGCTTCGATCCCGCCACCGATAACGACGGCGTCAACATCGCCGCGCCGGAAGGCGAGCCGGTCAGAGCGGCCGCCGATGGCACGGTCAGCTACGCCGGTAACGAGCTGCGCGGTTTTGGCAACCTCGTTATCCTGCGCCACCGCGGCGGCTGGACGACGGTTTATGCCCACAACCAAGCAGTGCTGGTTGAGCGCGGCGACCGCGTCCGCCAGGGTCAGGTCATCGCCCGCGCCGGCACGCGCCGCGGCTGCGGCCAGCTCCATTTTGAGGTGCGCGAGCACGGTCAAGCCGTCGATCCGCTGCGCTACCTTCCCGCAGCACCGATCACCCCCGCCACTCCCCCCTCCACCGCCGATCCCTGTGACGGCGCCGCCTCCGCGAGCTGAGCGTTTTCCCAGGCATCGGCGGGTTCGACGGTCGTTATGCCGTCCCCGACAACCGCACTGCCGGGCGCTCTTACGCTCAGCGGGCGCGAAGGGTTGGGCGGCAAGGGGACCGTCGGGCCGGGGAGTATATGCTCAGGACTCGCCGCAGATGCGGTGCTGGGTCAGGCTCAGCATCATGGTGCCGGCGATGTTGACGAGAAAGCTGATCGCGAGCAGAACCAGGGCGGCGTAGAGCAGCGGTTCGACTTCGATCGGGCCGGCTTCGGGAAAGTGCGCGGCGAGCAGCGATGCCAGAGTGTCGGCCGGGGCAAACAGCGAGAGATCGATGCGGTTGGCATGGCCGATCAGCATCGCCAGGGCCATCGTCTCGCCGATCGCGCGCCCGCCTCCCAGGACCATCGCCGCGAAGATCCCCGGCGCCGCCGTGGGCACCATGACCTTCAGCGTCGCTTCCCAGCGGGTGGTGCCCATCGCGTAGGCCGCCTCTCGCGTCTGCTGGGGAATGAGTTCGAACGCCTCCTGTGAAATCGACGCACATGTCGGCAGGATCATGATCGCCAGAACCAGTGATGCCGCCAGCAGACTGGGACCGCCAAAGGATGTGCTGAACAGCGGAACCCAAGCCATCTCGCTGTGCAGCCAGTCGGCAACGGGACGAATCGCCGGGATCACAACGAAGATGCCCCAGATACCGAAGACGACACTCGGAATTGCCGCCAGCATCTCGATCATCGTGCGGAAGGCCTGGGCGAGGCGCGTGGGCAGAAAGCCCTGGGTGAGGAAGATCGCGAGCGTCAGTCCGGCGAACCCGCCGATCAGCAGGGCGAGGGCCGTGCTGTAGAGCGTCCCCCAGATCTGCGGCAGGACGCCAAACTCCCCGGTGCGCACGTTCCACGTCGTGTCGACCAGGAAGCCGATATCGTAGGCGATGATCGCCGGCAAGGCCTTGGCGGTCAGTTGTACGATGATCGCGGCAACCAGCAGGATGATCGCAGCGGCGCCCGCCCAGGCAAACAGACGAAAGCCGCGGTCGGCAAAGTACTCGGCGAATTGTGGCGCGCGGATGATCGCGTGGCCGGCGGCCCTGCGGGAAAACAGGCCGCGCCGACCGTTCAAGACCTCCGTCACTCTCGTACTCCTCGCCGCATTGTCCATCGAACGACTTACGGCGCCCGGACTCGGGAACCGCAGGCAGCCTAGCGCCACCGTCGACGTCGTTCAACCCGCACGGCCGTTCCAACATTGCGGGGGCTGCCGCCTGGTTGAACAGGCACAAGGATTACACGTTCGCCGGGGTAGCCGCGCTGGTCAACGGAATGGTGAAGCGGAAGGTCGCTCCGTTGCCGGGAACACTTTCGACCCAGATGCGTCCACCAAGATGCTCGACGATGCCGCGACAGATGGCAAGGCCGAGACCGGAGCCCATGGGGTTGCCTGTTTCGTTGCCGCGCACCTGATGGAACTTATCGAAAATCTTCTCCTGCTCGAAAACCGGGATGCCGGGACCGTTATCGGCGACGCTGATCGTCACGATACCGGACATCGACCTCAGCTGAATATTCACGCGTCCGGTATCGAGTGGACAGAACTTCTGGGCGTTGGACAAAAGATTGATGACGAGCTGAATGAGTTGATCGCGATCGGCGAGGATCGAGGGAGAGGTGGGCGGGGCATCGATGACGACGGCGATCCCGCGCTCATCGAACAGCCCCTGCAACGAGGTAACACAATGCTGAAGGACTTCGGTGAGGTCGACGCGTGACATCTGCCACTTCATTCGCCCGGTCTCGATCTTGGTCAGATCGAGCACCTGGTTGATCAGCCGCGTCAACCGTTCGCTCTCACGGATGATGATCGTCAGGAAATGCTGCCGCTCGGCGATGTCGAGGTCCGGGCTGTCGTGGAGGATTTCGGAAAAGGAGCGGATGGAGGTCAGAGGCGTGCGTAACTCGTGGGTAACGGTGGACAGGAAGTCGTCCTTCATCGTATCCAGCTCGGTCAGGCGCGCGTTCGCCGCCTTGAGTTCGATCGAGGCTTTTTCGAGCGCCTTCGATTTCTGTTCGAGCTGGCGGCTGTATTCGAGCACCTGCGTCGTTTCGTCGAGGATCTGCATGATCTCGTCGACGCCGACCCCCTCCCCCTTCACCGTCGTCGCCACCATCACCCGCGCCGAGGCGGCGCCGATGGCGCCAGCGAGGCGGCGTTCGACGAACTGCACGAGATCGCCGTCGGCGAAACTTGTTCGCGTCAGATCGTTGCCGCTGGTCCGCTCGTAGGCGGCGAACGCCTCCGCCGTGCGCTCACGTCCGAGAAACCGCTCCGTCAAGCCACGCAACTCCGGCACGGCGACGCTCCCGTGCAGCAGGCTGGCGGCGGCGGACTCCCCCTGGCCGAAGACGTCGACGAACAGCGTCGCCTGGATGCGCTCGATCGTGCTTTGCCGATCGAACAGCGAGACGGCGACGAAAGCACCGACATTGACGATCAGGCTCCAGAACAGCGCGTGCGACGTCGGAGCGAACGCATCGAGGCCGAACAGAGCGTACGGGCGGAGCAGGTCGATGCCGAACGGTCCGGAGGCGACGAAACTGTGCGGCAGCCAACCCGAACGCGCAAACGACGGCAGCAGCAACGTGTACGTCCACATCACGAAACCGGCGGTAATGCCGGCGAGGGCGCCGCGGCGCGAGGCCCCCTTCCAGTACATGCCGAGCAGCAGCGCCGGGGCGAACTGCGTCGCCGCGGCAAACGAAACCAAGCCAATCGAGACAAGGGCGTACGATTCACCGATGAACTGAAAATAAAGATAGCCGATGAACAGGATAAAGCAGATGGCGGTACGGCGAATACCAAGCAGCAGGTACGAGAGGTCGGGCTTTTCGGTCAGGCGCAGCCAGGCGAAGCGCAGCAGCATCGGCATGACGAGATCGTTGCAGATCATCGTCGATAGGGCGACCGTCTCGACGATGACCATGCCAGTCGCCGCCGAGAGTCCGCCAATAAACACGAACAGGGCGAGCGCCGGCACCTGCGCCGCCATCGGCAGGGCGAGGACGAAGGTATCGGCATCGATGTTCTCCCCTCGAAAGGTGACGAGACCAGCCAGCGCGATCGGCAGGACGAACAGATTGATCAGCAGGAGATAGAGCGGAAACAGCCAGATCGCCTTGTTGACGTGCCGCTCCTTGACGTTCTCGACAACGCAGACCTGGAACTGTCGCGGCAGGCACAAGATGGCGAGCATCGACATCAAGGTGAGCGGCATCCAGTCGCCCACCGGCTCCATCGTCAACAGCTTCGCCGCCTCCGGGAGTTGCGTCGCGCGGGCGAACAGATCGCCGAAGCCATCGAACATCCCGAAGGTGACGAACGCGCCGACACTGAGAAAGGCGAGAAGCTTAATCACCGATTCGAAGGCAATCGCCGCGACCAGGCCATGATGGTGTTCCGTCGCGTCGATGTGGCGCGTGCCGAAAAGGACAGCGAACAGCGCCATCAGCACGGCGATCCACAGCGCGTAATCGCCCAGCACCGGTATCGTGGCGGCCGGAGCGCTGATGTCGGGATAGCGCAGCAATACGACAAAGCTCGACGCCACCGCCTTGAGCTGCAGCGAGATGTACGGCATGACGCCGATCACGGCGATGATCGTCACCAGACCGCCCAAAAGATGGCTTTTGCCATAGCGCGACGAGATGAAATCGGCGATTGAGGTGATGCGATTGACCTTGCTGATATGGACAATCTTGCGCAGCACCACCCAGCCGAGCGCGAACATCAGCGTCGGCCCCAGATAGATCGAAAGGTACTCGAAGCCGCTTGAGACCGCCCGCCCGACCGACCCGTAGAACGTCCACGCCGTACAGTAGACGGCGATTGACAACGCGTAGATCCACGGATTGACGACCAGCGTCTTGCCGCCGGCAGCGCGGCGGTCGCCATAATAGGCGATACCGAACAACAAGGAGACGTAGGCGATCGACACGGTGAGGACCAGCCACGCCGGCAGAATGCCCGCCTGATCGCCCAGCGCGCGCCAATCGCTCGCAGGCGCGCTCGAAGCTTCAATCATGGATTTGATCCGTCGCGCGGGCGCCGCGCGCGCACGTGCCTGTCCCAGCGTCCTTCGACGGCCCAGCCGATAAGCACGATGAGCAGCGCCCACGAGGCGAAAAAGAAAAAGAACAACAACGGCAGCCCGAATACGGTCGTATCGGCGCCGCGATCGAACAGCTTGATCACCAGCGGGCTGTAAAGAATTACCCCCAGACAGAAGATCGCAGCCAAGCGCTCGCCGATCCTCTCGTTCGAACGATGGGCCGGGCGGGGTCGCCGCCGGTCGAAGGACGGTGTCGTCGACATCTCAGAAGTTCGCCTGACGCCTCTTAACCTCGAGAATTCTATCGGAAACCGTGATCGCCTGCTCAAGCGTCATGACACCGCGAGTCTCCAGCAAATCGAGCATCTTCAAAAAGCAGCCGGCGGTCACCAGTGAATCGCCCAACGCCGTGTGGCGGCCCTGGATTGGAATACCAAACCGCTGCGCGACGAAGTCAAGATTATGCTTCGGCGTATAATCGTGCAGAAAACACGAGAGAAGCAGCGTATCCAGAACCGCCGCGTCCTCAAAGTCGACTCCGCACTCCGCCGCGTGCAGCCGCAGGAAGCGCAGATCGAAGGCCGCGTTGTGCGCGACGAGAACGGCATCGCCGATATAGTCACGGAACTGCGGCAGCACGACCGGAATGGGCGGCTTGTCCTTGACCATCTCGTCGGTGATTCCGTGAAAGCGGATCGAATCGGCGGGAATCGGTCGCCGCGGATTGACCGTTCGCTCGAACGACTCACCGAGGAGAATGCGGCCGTTGACGATCCGCACCCCGGCGATGGCGACAATCTCGTCACCGCCGGAGGGATCAAGGCCCGTCGTCTCGGTATCAAAGACGACGTAAGTCAGCGACTTCAGGGGCCGCTTACCGAGCTGTCCCAGGTCGCTTGGCCGGCGCATTAGATCGAAATCGTAAAACTCCGCCTGCGACGGGCGCACCGCGATCGGCTGCCGGCGCTCGCGGTTCACTGCTGGCAATAATGGCAGACGCAGGCGGGCGCGCCCCGCCTTGGCACGCTCGCACCAGATGTCCGTGCGGTGGTGCTCGAGAATCTCCCGCGGCGACAGACCGCCGAGAACGTCTTCGAGCGATTCGCCGAGCCAGGCGTCGAGATCCGCCGCGGCCAGGACCGTGCCCGACCAGATCGCATCGACGTAGATTCGCCGTTCGCCTTTGACGGCTTCGAGGTCAAATTCCTTCGTCGCCTGAAACTCGCTCACCCGGGAAATCAGCCGATCGAGCAGTTCGACCAGCGAGTAGCTGTCGCCATGCAGCCATTGCGGCAGGCCGATGACGGTCGCGGCGATGCCGTGCTGCTCGCGCATCCTGTCGGCGAGATGCTGCAGCAGGTTCGAGGAATAGATATCGCTGGTCGGCCAGTGGATGGTCACAACACCCCGGTATTGCGCCGCCAGCGTTTCCAGCCGCGTGCAGACGAACTGGCTTTCCTGCAAAAGAACCTTCTTGAAATCGGCCTGCTCCCGCATGCTCAGGCGCGGATCAGCGACGAGAATTTCCGCCGCTGCCCGCAGATTGGCGATCGGAGCGCGCAGACCCTCGGTCGCCTCGCGCAAAAGCCGGTCGCGCAGGCCCAACGCCGCAAGCCGCTCCGTGCTGTCCTCGAACGACAAAACGTACCCGCTGACGGCGCCACCGTTGTCGAGGACGAGGCTCATCCGCCCTTCGAGGGTATGCTTGCCGTCGGTCGTCGAGCCGACGAACGTCACCGTCGGCCCGCTGTGGGGATCATCGATGCGCCCCTGCGTCAAGCGCCGGGTCAGCCGGCTGAGGGCATGCAGGATCGGCTGGCTGGTGGCGAAGTGGAACAGCGAGCGGTCGAGACCAATATCCCCGCCGATGCGCAGCAAATCGAGCGCCCGGTTGTTGTAGAGCAGAATGCGGTGGCCGAGCGTGCAGACGATGACCCCTTCGTGCAAATCGAGCAGGATCGAGCCGAGTTGATTCTTTTGCGCCTCAATACTGGCGGTGGCCGTCTCGATTGCCTCATTGACCGAGGATCGGGCCTGCCCGAGTTGTGAGATCAGCTCGTTGACCGCAGTGGGCAAACCGCCAAGGCGGTGGGCGTCTTCGACCTCGATGCGGAAGTCGGAGCGGGCATGGACCGCCGTCTGGATGCCCTTGACCAGGGCGGCGAGCGGCTGGCCGACGGCATGGTCGACATAGGCGGCGAGCACCGCTGCCGCGCCGAGAAGCAGAAACGACGCGCCGCCGCCGTAGGCAATCACCAGATCGCTCAGGTGACCTGCGATGTCCTCGGGCAGGCGGCTTTCGATCAGCCAGATACCGGCGGCGGTGGAGACGAGCGAAATAACCGCGATGACGGCGAAACAACCGCTCAGGAACAGCCGCGGACCCATCACCCTACCGGTGGGAACGCATGGACACGATCCCGCTCAGTGCACGGAATTGTTCAAGATCTGCTTGACCTTCTCGGTAAGGTCACGCGTCGAGAACGGCTTGGTGACGTAATCGTTGGCGCCCAGAGCGATGCCTTTTTCACGGTCGACCTCGCGTCCCTTCGCCGTCAGCATGATGATGTAAATGCCCTGCCAGTCGGCGTTGGCGCGGATGGTCTGACAAACGTCGTATCCGTCCCGCTTCGGAATCATGACATCGAGGAGGATCAAATCCGGCGCTCGATTGACGACGGCGGCAAGTGCCTCTTCGCCATCACGCGCAACGCGCACGTCAAAGCCAGCCTTCTTCATCAGAAACTGTAGTGATAGTACGATATTCGGTTCGTCTTCGACGACGAGAATGGATTTCGCCATTCTCTTTATCCTCCCAGCAAACCCGTTCGGTTGGACGGGGCCGTTAGTCAAGGCTCCTCGAACGGAAAAGTATACCACGATATTTTCCATTGCGGCGCCTTTTGGGCGGTCGCGCGCCGGTTGTCAACGAAGAACAGGCCTGTTCGCCGGAAAGTCTGAGCCGTCTCGCTCCCGGGTAATACCGCAATTCGCAGAACCGTCCACAGGTTGCGGTGGCCTGCCCATCGGGATAAAAGAGCGCGCTTGGCAGCCGACGGCGCTGCCGACCGGCTTCCCCATAACCTGACCTCGGATCGGCCGATGCCCGCTTACCAATACGTCTACGTCATGAAGGGACTCTCCCGCACCTATCCCGGCGGGCGGGAGGTGCTCAAGGGGATTACCCTGTCCTTTCTTCCCGGCGTCAAGATCGGGGTCATCGGCGTTAACGGTTCGGGCAAATCGACGTTGATGAAGGTCATGGCCGGGCTCGATCAGGACTTTTCCGGCGAGGCGTGGGCGGCAGAGGGAGCCAAGGTCGGCTACCTGCCGCAGGAGCCTCAGCTCGATCCCGACAAGACCGTGCTCGAAAACGTCCTCGAGGGTCTTGCCGAAACCAAGTCACTGCTCGATCGCTTCAATGCCGTGAGCGCGCGATTTGCCGAACCTCTCGACGACGACGAAATGGCGGCGTTGCTCGACGAACAAGGCGAATTGCAGGAAAAGATCGACGCCGTCGGCGGGTGGGAACTCGATCGCACCGTCGAGATCGCGATGGACGCGCTGCGCTGTCCGCCGGGCGACGCCTCGCCCGCCTCGTTATCCGGCGGTGAACGGCGGCGCGTCGCGCTGTGCCGGCTACTGCTCGAGCATCCCGACCTCTTGCTGCTCGACGAGCCGACCAACCATCTCGATGCCGAGTCCGTCGCCTGGCTGGAGCGCTTTCTGCACGACTACACCGGCACGGTCATGGTCGTTACTCACGACCGCTACTTCCTCGACAATGTCACCGGCTGGATCCTCGAACTCGATCGCGGCCGGGGCATCCCCTACGAGGGCAACTACTCCTCCTGGCTGGAGCAGAAGCAAAAGCGCCTCGCCCTTGAGGAAAAGCAGGAGACCGCACGCCAGCGCACGCTGGCCCTGGAACTCGACTGGATCCGCGCCAGCCCGCGGGCGCGACAGGCAAAGTCGAAAGCGCGCATCCAAGCCTTCGAGACGCTCTATGCGCAGTCCCTCGACCGCGCGCCGGGCTCGGCGCAGATCATCATCCCGACGGCGCCACGGCTCGGCGCGCTGGTGATCGAGGCCGAAACCCTGAGCAAGGGCTACGACGATCGTCTGCTGATCGAAAATCTCAGCTTCCGCCTGCCGCCGGACGGTATCGTCGGCGTCATCGGCCCCAACGGCGCCGGCAAGACAACGCTCTTCCGCCTGATTACCGGCCAGGAGCCTGCCGATTCCGGCAGCATCCGCGCCGGTGAGACGGTGGTCCTGGGCTATGTCGATCAATCACGCGATGCCCTCGATGCGAAAAAGACCGTCTGGGAGGAAATCTCCGGCGGATTGGACGAACTCGATCTCGGCAAGAAGAAGATGCAGAGCCGGGCCTACGTCGGCCAGTTCAACTTCAAGGGAGCCGATCAGCAGAAGAAGGTGGGCCAGCTCTCCGGCGGTGAGCGCAACCGCGTGCACCTCGCCAAGATGCTGAAATCCGGAGCCAACGTGCTGCTGCTCGACGAGCCGACCAACGACCTCGACGTCGATACCCTGCGGGCGCTCGAAGACGCGCTGCTCGAGTTTGCCGGCTGCGCCGTGGTGATCAGCCACGACCGGTGGTTTCTCGATCGCATCGCCACCCACATCCTCGCCTTCGAAGGCGACAGCGAGGTCGTATGGTTCGAGGGCAACTACCAGGACTATGAGGACGACAAAAAGCGCCGCCTGGGCGCCGACGCCGACCAGCCGCACCGCATCAAGTACAAACCGCTCATCAGAGCTTAGGCAGCGGGCGCACACCACGCGCACGGGTGCCTCGCCCAGGGGCCTCGCCCGGCCGTGCGGTCGCGAACGGCTCGCTTTCGAGGCGGAGGCGGCGCGGCTTTCATCGTGTCGTCAGTTGGCGATACCGAGTTCGGCCTTGAGCTGGCCGGTGCGCTCGCGCAAGGTCGTGAGCAGGCCGGACGGACCACCCCCCTGCTGGATCACGGCGGAGAAATCCGAGCGCCACGTCTGGCTGAGCGAGACGTTCTCAACAACAACGTCGGTGATGCGAAACACGCCGTCCCGCCCACCCACACGCCAGTCGACGCGCACGGACTGGCCGCTGGCCGGACGATCGATCTCGGTAAAGACGGTCGCCTGCGTCGGGCTGTCGGTCAGCGTGCGAACGATGCGCAACTGCTCTCCGGCGTAGTCGCCGAAGCGCTTGACGTACCCATAGACCACGAGATCCTCGAACAGCTGGCGGTACTGGTCACGCTCCTGCGGGTTGAACTGGTTCCAGTAGCGGCCGAGCACCCAGCGGGCGATGACGTCGGTGGCGAAGTACCTGTCGAGCAGCGTGCGGAATCGCTCGGCGCTGGCGGCCGGAGACGCCTTCTCGTCGCGCAGCAGCAGCACGCCCTCGTCGGCGAACGCCTGCACCAGCGCCTGAGCTCCATCGGCAATCGACGAGTCCGCGGCCGCAGATCTCAGCGCGGCACCGCCGCCAACGATCAGCGGCAGGACGAACGCGACAAGCAAGCGGCGACGAGAAATCGACATCGGCAAACGCGGCATCTCAGGGTTGTTCCTACTCCAGCGGGATAGCCGGAAAATCATCAAGGCGCGGCCCTTCTTCCGGCGGAGGCGGCTGCCCCTGGTAGATTTCGGATGTCCGGAACTGACGGTAAAGGCTGCGCAGGGCGGCATAGTAGTCGAGCGACGATTTTTGCAGGTCGTCGAGTTCGTCGACCGTCTGGGCGCGGACGTCGAGGATAGTCAGCGAGGTCCGGACGTATTGCAGCCATTCGCGGTCGTCGGGATTCACCCGGACCCACCAGACGATGGGATCGATCAGCAGATTGTCGACGGCAATGCCGAGCGCATCGCGCGGATTGGACGGACCCAGCAGCGGTACGATTAGAAACGGTCCCTCCGGCGCTCCCCATACCGCCAGGGTCTGACCGAAATCCTCGTTGTGATAGGGCAAGCCGAAGTCGCTCGCCCAGTCGGCGATACCCCCGACGCCGAGGGTGGTGTTGATAAGGAACCGCCCGGTGGTCGTACCCGCCCGCTCGAACTCGCCTTGCATCAAATCGTTGGCGAGGATGATCGGGGAACGCAAGTTATTGAGAATATTGTGGATACCTTCACGCAGCGGCGGCGGCAGCAACAGGCGGTAGAAATCGGCCCAGGGCCGCAGGAACATGGCGTCAATCGCCTGATTGAAGCTAAATATGGTGCGATTGAGCGGCTCCAGCGGATCGTTGATCGCCTCGAACTCGGCGTACGCCTCTTTGTCCGAACGGTCCGGAGGCGTCGCGCAGCCGAACAAGACGGCAGCGAGAAACGCCACGGCCAAGAAACGCGAAAGGCTCGGCGCGGTGTTCGGCATGTGTCGCGGACTTCCTTGTTAACCGGGGCCGGTCCGTCGGCATGCGCGGCGTGCGGTCGCGCATAACTCGGTGTCCGGAAGGCGGTGAAACGGCCCGGCCGGGGATCACGCCACTACCACATGCGCGAAAAAAAAACCAGACTAGGCGGCCGGATATGGGGTGTCTTCCAGCGGACGGGCGCCCGCGATGCCGGCCCTGAGCAGAAAACGATTGCGCAGCACCGAGCAAATCCGCAACCTCCGGCTCCGGGAGGTCGGACCGCCGGGCCAACGCGTTGCCGTGTGCCTGGGCGAAAGAGGGGGCAAAGTCCGGCCGCGATGTTCGCGATCCCGTTTCGGAGTCGTCCAGCCTCGGGGCCATTCATACGCCGTTCGGATCGAAGTTCATGACATCATCTGCTCGACGATCGACGCAACTCGCCGTCGCGGCGCCGTTGCCGCATGACGTGCAGGTCTCCTTCGAGTTCTTCCCGCCGAAAACGCCACAGATGGAAGAAACACTTTGGTCCTGTGTTCAACGTCTGGCCAGGCTCGAGCCGGCCTACGTCTCGGTGACCTACGGTGCCGGTGGATCGACGCGCGAGCGCACGCACGCAACCGTCGTGCGCATCCGTCAGGAAACAGCGCTCGAGCCGGCGGCGCACCTCACCTGCGTTGGCGCCACCCGCGACGAGATCGACTCAGTGGCCCGGCGCTACTGGGATGCCGGCATCCGCCACATCGTCGCCCTGCGCGGCGATCCGCCCGATGGATCGAACCGTTACGAGCCCCATCCCGGCGGCTATCCTTACGCCGCCGATCTCGTCGAAGGCTTGAAGCGCATCGCCGATTTCGACATCTCAGTCGCCGCCTATCCGGAAAAGCATCCGGAGGCCGCCAGTCCGCAGGCGGATATCGATACGCTCAAGCGCAAGATCGACGCCGGCGCGAACCGGGCGATCACCCAGTTCTTCTTCGACGTCGACCACTACTTCCGCTTTCTCGATCGCGCCCGCGCCGCCGGAATCACCGTGCCGGTCATTCCCGGCATCCTGCCGGTGACTAACTTTTCCCAGGTCGCGCGCTTCGCCGGCATGTGCGGCGCCTCCCTGCCGGGATGGATGGCCGATCTGTTCGATGGTCTCGACGACGATCCGGAGACCCGTCGTCTCGTCGCCGCCTCCGTCGCCTGCGAGCAGTGCCGCGCACTGCACGCGCAAGGGGTTAAGCAGTTTCATTTTTATACGCTCAACCGCGCCGAGCTCGCTCACGCGATCTGCCACGTGCTGGGCGTCCGCCCGCGCCAGGCCGACCGCGTAACGCCGGTGGTTGCGACCGGCGCAGGAAGGTAATCCAATGGACAGAGACCAACGCCGCCAGGCCCTCGATGCCGCGCTCGGCCAGCGCATTCTCGTACTCGATGGGGCAATGGGCACGATGATCCAAAGGCATCGCCTTCAGGAAGCTGATTACCGCGGCGAGCGCTTCGCCGCCTGGCCACGCGACCTCAAAGGCAACAACGACCTGCTCAGCATAACGCGCCCAGATCTCATCCGCGGCATTCATCAGCTCTATCTCGATGTCGGCGCCGATATCATCGAGACGAACACGTTCAATTCCAACCGCGTCTCGCTCGCCGACTACGGCATGGAGGATCTGTCCCACGAACTGAACGTCGCCGGTGCGCGGCTGGCCCGCGAGGTTGTCGATGCGATGAACGCCCGCACGCCCGGCAAGCCGCGGATGGTCGCCGGCTCCATTGGCCCCACCAACCGGACGGCCTCGATTTCACCCGACGTCGGCGATCCGGCCTTTCGCAACATCACCTTCGACGAACTCGCCGCGTCTTACCGGGAAGCGGCCGAAGGCCTGATCGAGGGCGGGTGCGATGTGATCCTAATCGAAACCGTTTTCGATACGCTCAACGCCAAGGCGGCGCTCTCTGCGATCGACGCGCTGTTCGCCGACCGCGGCATTCGCTTGCCGGTGATGATCTCCGGGACGATCACCGATCTCTCCGGGCGAAATCTCTCCGGGCAGACCGCCGAGGCGATGTGGAATTCGTTGCGACACGCCCGTCCGCTGACCATCGGCCTGAATTGCGCGCTCGGCGCCGCCGAGATGCGCCCGCACATCGCCGAACTCGCGCGCGTCGCTGATACGTATATTTGCGCTTATCCCAATGCCGGGCTGCCCAACGCGTTCGGTGAATACGACGAGAGCCCGGAAATGACCGCGGGGCACATCGGCGAATGGGCGCGCAGCGGCCTGCTCAACGTCGTCGGCGGATGCTGCGGCACGACGCCCGATCACATCGCGGCGATGGCCCGGGCGGTCGACGGCGTTCCGCCCCGGACCATCCCCGCGGTGCCGCAGATGCTGCGGCTCTCCGGCCTAGAGCCGCTGGCGATCGCGTGACGATGCGCACCTTCATCAACATCGGCGAGCGCACCAACGTCACCGGCTCGGCGAAATTCCGCAAGCTGATCCTCGCTGGCGATTTCGCCGCCGCGGTCGCGATCGCCCGCGATCAGGTCGCCAACGGCGCGTGGATCATCGACGTCAACATGGACGAAGGGATGCTTGATTCGGAAGCGGCGATGGTCCGCTTCCTTAACCTCATCGCCACAGAGCCCGACGTTGCCCGGGTACCGGTGATGGTCGATTCCTCGAAGTGGAGTGTTATCGAGGCCGGTCTGAAGTGCCTTCAGGGCAAGGGTATCGTCAACTCGATCAGCCTCAAGGAAGGCGAGGAGCCTTTCCTCGCCCTCGCCCGCAAGATCCGTCGCTACGGCGCCGCCACGGTGGTCATGGCCTTCGACGAGACCGGCCAGGCCGACACCGCCGCACGCAAGTTCGAGATCTGTGCCCGCTCGTACCGGCTACTCACCGAAAAGATCGGCTTTCCTCCGGAAGACATCATCTTCGACCCGAACATTTTTGCCGTCGCCACCGGGATCGAGGAGCACAACAACTACGCCGTCGACTTCTTCGAGGCGACGCGGCGGATCCGCGCCGAGCTGCCCGGCGCCCACGTTTCGGGCGGTGTATCCAACGTCTCGTTCTCGTTCCGCGGCAACGATCCGGTGCGCGAGGCGATGCACGCGGTATTCCTCTACCATGCCATCAACGCCGGCATGGACATGGGCATCGTCAACGCCGGGCAGATCGCCGTCTATGAGGACATCCCGGCCGACCTGCGCGAGCGCGTCGAGGACGTCATCCTCAACCGCCGCCCTGATGCCACCGAACGACTCCTCGAAGCCGCCGCCACCTTCAAGGGCGAGAAGCGCACCAAGGAAGTCGATCTCTCCTGGCGGCAGATGGCGGTCCAGGAACGGCTGACCCACGCCCTCGTCTCCGGCATCTCCGAATATATCGAACAGGACACCGAAGAGGCCCGCCAGCAGGCGGCGCGCCCGCTCGACGTCATCGAGGGCCCGCTGATGGCCGGCATGAACCACGTTGGCGACCTGTTCGGCGCCGGCAAGATGTTCCTGCCGCAAGTGGTCAAAAGCGCGCGGGTGATGAAGCAGGCGGTCGCCTACCTCCTGCCGTTCATGGAAGCGGAAAAGGAAGGCAAGCCGCGCGAGTCCGCCGGCAAGATCCTCCTGGCGACCGTCAAGGGTGACGTTCACGACATCGGCAAGAACATCGTCAGCGTCGTCCTGCAATGCAACAACTACGAGACCATCGACCTCGGGGTCATGGTGCCGTGCGCCAAGATCCTTGAGACGGCGCGCAAGGAGCGTGTGCACATCATCGGCCTGTCCGGCCTGATCACCCCCTCGCTCGACGAGATGGTCTACGTCGCCCAGGAGATGCAGCGAGAGGGCCTGCAGATGCCGCTGCTGATCGGCGGCGCGACCACGAGCAAGGTGCACACCGCGGTCAAGATCGCCCCCAACTTCGACGGCCCGGTGGTCTACGTACTCGATGCCTCGCGCGCCGTCGGCGTCGCCCAGGCGCTGCGCTCGGACAGCGAGTCCGCCGGTTACGCCGAGAAGGTGCGCGCCGAGTACGCGGCGATGCGCGAAGCCCACGCCCGCCAGCACCAGGATCGGGAGCGGCTGCCGCTGGAACGCGCGCGGGACAATCGCCTGCGGCTGGCGTTCAACGACGGCTACATCCCGCCCCGCCCGGGGGTGCCGGGGCTGAGTGTCTTCGACGATTACGATCTGGCCGAGCTTACCGCCCGCATCGACTGGCAGCCGTTCTTCCAGACGTGGGAACTCTCGGGGCGATTCCCCGCAATCCTCGACGATCCTGTCGTCGGCGAGGCGGCTCGCTCGGTGTTCAACGACGCTCAGGCGATGCTGCAACGGATCGTCGGCGAGAAGTGGCTGCGCGCGCGGGCGGTAATCGGTTTCTGGCCGGCCAATGCCGTCGGCGACGACATCGAGCTCTATACCGACGACTCGCGGGCAGCCGTTCTTGCCGTCATCCATACGTTGCGCCAGCAAATGCTGCGCGATCGCAAGCCGCGCCCGAACCTTGCGCTCGCCGATTTCATCGCGCCCAAGGAAACCGGCGCCGCCGACTGGTTGGGCGGGTTCGCCGTGACTACCGGCCACGGACTGGAGGACGTCGTTAAAACGTTCGAGGCGAAGCATGACGACTACGCCTCGATCATGGCCAAGGCGCTCGCCGACCGGCTGGCCGAAGCCTTGGCCGAGCGCATGCACGAGCGCGTGCGCAAGGAGTTCTGGGGCTACGCCGCCGACGAGGAACTCACCAACGCCGAACTCATCGCCGAGACCTACCGGGGGATCCGCCCCGCCCCGGGCTATCCCGCCTGCCCCGACCACACCGAGAAACGCACGCTGTTCGATCTGCTCGCCGCTGAAAAGAACGCCGGGATCACGCTCACCGAGAGCTACGCGATGTGGCCGGGGGCCGCCGTCAGCGGCTTTTATTTCTCCCATCCCGAGGCGCGCTATTTCGGCCTTGGCCGTATTCACCGCGATCAGATCGAGGATTACGCCCGGCGAAAGGGCATGGCGATCGACACTTGCGAGCGCTGGCTCGCCTCCAACCTCGCCTACGAGCCCGGCGCCCGGCGCTGACGGAGGCAGATCCTGGACGAACCCGAAACCCGCGACGATGAGGCCAACGACGATAAGAGCACGGGACGTCAACGCCTCGTCGCAACCGGGCTACTTCTCGCCGCAGCCAGCTTATTCGCGGCGACGTTCCTTGATCCCGCCCCGGATTTCTGGACGCTGCTGCTGCGCCACGTCACCGAGGCCAGTCTCGCCGGCGGCATCGCCGACTGGTTCGCCGTCGTCGCCCTGTTCCGCCGCCCCCTCGGCCTGCCGATCCCACACACGGCGGTCATCCCGCGCAACAAGGAACGCATCGCCCGTGGCCTCGCCCGCTTCGTAGAACGGCACTTCCTCGATCCCACGACCATCGCCGAGCGCCTGCGCGGCGCCGATCTGAGCGGCCAGGCCGCCCACTGGCTCGCCGAGCCCGCCAACGCCGCCGTCGTTGCCGACCGCGCGACCCAGGTGCTGGCGGCGGTGGTCGTCAGCATTCCCGATGCCGAGCTACGGACGTTCGTGCGCCGCGCCGCGTTGCGGGGGATCTCGTCACTCGACCTGTCGTACCTCGTCGCGATGGCGGTCAAGGCGATCTACGACAGCGGGCGGCACCAGGAGGCATTCGACGCCGTGGTCGCGCGCCTTCGCGGCGTCCTTACCGACGATCCCGACTGGGTGCGCCGCGCCGTCAAGGAGAACTCGGCGTGGTGGGTCCCTAAGGCGATCGATCGCGGACTGACCAAGGCCGCCGTCGATTACGGGCCGCGCCTGCTCGACGAACTGACCGCGCCGGGATCGCGGGCGCGCCGCGCTTTCGATGCCCTGATCGTGCGGCTGATCGAAGACCTGCGCACGTCGCCGCGCTACCGCGACGAGATCGCCGGGATCGCCCGCGACATGCTCGCCGCGCCACGCTTGCACGAAATCCTCGAGGGGACGGCCGAAAACCTCCGCCATCTCGTCCTTGAGAACATCGCCGAGCCAGACTCATCGATCCGCGACGCCATCGCCACCGCCGTCGCGGCCTTCGGCCGACGTCTTTGCGACGACGACGCGATGCGCCGGCGTCTGGAACGGCGAATCGTCTGGCTGGTGCGCGCCATCGCCCTACCCTGGCGCCATCGCATCGGTGGGTTTTTCGCCGACGTCATGCGCGGATGGGAGGCGCATGCGGTCGCCGAGCGGCTCGAGGCCGTGGTCGGTCGTGACCTGCAATACGTGAGGATCAACGGCACGATCGTCGGCGGCCTGGTCGGTGGTGCCCTGTTTCTACTCACCCACGCGTTCGGCTGACGCGGCCCCCGAACCCGGGCCGGTCGCCTGGAGCGGCTGGGTCCTGGTGAGCAGCAGGGATTCGAAAGAAATTGGTGTGGCCGGCAACGAGCGCGCGGTCAGTGCATCGCCCGAGCTTGCCTGATACCGCACGACGCGGCGCGCTCCGCCACATGCTGGCGGGCGAGGAGGCGATCGGTATCGCTATCGAGCAGAACATCCAGGCGCTGCACGACAACCATTTCCTCGCGGACGAGGTGGCTCAGCATTTCAGCGACGAGATAGCGAGAGACTTTGCGGAATGCCGCCCAGAGGTGCCGGTCAATGCCACGATTGAGCATTTCCTCGGTGATCGCCTGCAAACGGCAGGTGATCGGCTCGATCAGCGCGTGATCATCGACCAGGAGCCTCGCCAGGTCACGCTCGCCGTGATCATTGAGCAATGGGAACAGCATGTCTTCTTCAAAGGCATGGTGGAACATGACATCATCAAGCGATGATTTCAGGGATCTTAACGCCCCGTCCTCATCCTCTTCGTCAAAACCGTACTCGTATTCAGAGACGTCACCGGCGATTTTGATCTGCAGGTCGCAAACCCAGTTGATCATCTGGAAATGCTCCCTGTGAAGAAGCTCTCCCAGCTCGGTAAAACTCGACATTTGTACTTGTTCCTCGTCCCACGAGCGGTGCGTTTTGTTGGTATGCATCGCCGCTCCGGCTGGCGATCGAGAAGATAAACTTAAACGGCCTCTCGGGCTTATGAAACCTCGTCAACTCAGGGATGCGTGAAGGCGCATGGCGAACGCCGAAGGGTTTCGCGGACCTGCGCGCCCGCCGCTGGGTACCGCAATAGATATGTCGTTCACGCGAGCGTGATTGGCCGGCCGGCACCGAGGAGAACACCCTCGGTTGTGGAGGTGTGCGATGGACACTGCGCGAATGGGCACTGGGCAAATCGACACGCGGCAATATACGTTTTGTTCAATCTTCCGGGGAGCGGCCTTCCGGGGAGCGGCAGTCCTGGCGCTGGCTGCTGTCGCCGCCGCGAGCCCGTCCGGTGGCGCGAGCGCTGCGGGATCGGACGAGACTCAGCGATCGGCGCCGGCACGGCCCGCCAATCCGGACTATGCGGCGGGAAAGGCGGCGATCGATGCCGGCGACTACACAAAGGCGATCACCCTGATGAGCAAGGTCGCCGCCGCCGAGCCGCAGAACGCCGATGCGATGAACTATCTCGGCTACAGCTATCGCCAGCTCGGCGACTATCCGGCGTCGCTCGCCTGGTACCAAAAGGCGCTGGCGGTGAACCCCGATCACCGCGGCGCCAACGAGTACCTCGGCGAGCTCTACCTGCAGATGGGCGATGTCGCCAAGGCCGACGCGCAGTTGGCCAAACTCGACGATCTGTGCCTGTTCGGCTGCGAGGAATACGACGATCTGAAAGCCGCGATCGCGACGTACAAGGCGGCGCACCCGGGGGCCACCAGCGGGTAAGCACCGGGCGCCGGCGTCTCACAACAGCGCGTCGACCGCGCTCATTTAGAACAGCGCGTCGACCGCGCTCTGGTCGGAACTGCTGGCGTTGCCGTGAATGATCGCGCCGCCGTCGTCAACCATGCCCTGCAGTTCCAGCGAATGCAGCTCGGAGATCTCGCGGAACTTGTCCATCCGCTCTACTTCGAGCATGTAGCGCAGGCGCACGCGCGTCTCGACGATCAGCATGCTCATCTGCACCGCCAGCTTGTCCAGCCGCTCGCGCAGCCGCCGCGGCGCCAACTGGTAGGCTTCGATCGCCAGCGGCGCGAAGGCGAGGCCGCTTTTGTCGAAGTGCTCGCAGTAGGTGGCGAACTCCCAGGCATCGACGTCCTCGAGCATTTCCGGCATGTCGGGAAGCATGCCGAGCAGCATGATCACTTCATTGAAATGATTGAAGTAATCCGTCGACAGCAACGACCCGAGGTCGATGGTCGTGCCGACGAGGCGCTCGCGGATGGCGTCGATCTGGGTATCCATGCCAATTCTTCTGCCAGGCGGCCAATGATGCGATCCCGCCGGTGAACGCAAGTAACCCCCGCGCACGACCGACCGACCGACCGAAAACGATCATCGCACGAAAGTGTAAACAATCTTCTCATCGGGCGACGTCGCGGCACATGTGCCCCGCCCGTTCGAGCTCCACTCCCGCGACATTTGTTAGCCGCTACTGACTGCGCGATCAGAAGGCTTTCCATCGCCGAAGTGACCCCTTAGGGTTGAGGTAGGAAGGAGCAGGACATGCTCGCAAAGGTGCTCACCATCGCCCAGCAGAAAGGCGGTGCCGGGAAGACGACGCTCACCGCCCAGATTGCCGTCGCCTTTGCCGCGGCCGGCCGGCGTGTCGCGCTGATCGACGTCGATCCCCAGGCCAGTCTCTCTCGCTGGTACAAGGTGCGCACCGAGCGTCCCAGCGACGGTCTGCCGCCGCTGACCCTGAGCGAAGTTCCCGGCTGGAAGCTCGCGACCGAAATCGACCGGCTCAAGCACTCCTCCGACCTGCTGCTCATCGACAGCCCACCGCATGCCGAGACCGAAGCCAAGGTCGCCGTTCGCTGCGCCGCCCTCGTTCTCGTTCCAGTGCAGCCGAGCCCGATGGATCTATGGGCGACCGCTCCCACGGTGGCGCTGGCGAAGGCGGCGAGCGTGCCGATCCTCGTCGTGCTCAACCGCGTGCAGGCGCGCAGCAAGCTGGTTGAGACGGCCCGCAAGCGCCTTGCCGAAGACGGCCTGCCGGTGGCGCGTACCGCGCTCGGCAACCGTATGCCGTTCGCGGCCAGCATGCTGGAAGGCCGCAGCGTCGTCGAGGCCTCGCCGAAAAGCGTTGCCGCAAGTGAGATCCGCAGCTTGGCCGAGGAGATCGAGGGGTTGCTGGCATAGACCGAACGGCGCGGCCCGTCCGGCTAAATCGTCTCCCTCTCCCCATTGCTTTCGCCGCGATCGCGGTGCGTTGCTGTTCTCGTTTCCGGGGAACTGTGGCAGACTGCACGCTATGGTAGGCTTAAATCACCGCGAATACCTACGGCGGCGACGGATCAAGGAACTTGCGGATGAAACGAATTTTGGCGGCTGCCCTCGTGCTTGCCGCGTCGATCTCCAGTGCTTCCGCCGAACAGTTCATCAATGTGCTCACCGGTGGGACCAGCGGCGTCTACTATCCACTCGGCAACGCGCTAACGGCGATCTACACCGAGGCCATCCCCGATGCGCGGATCACCGTGCAGGCGACGAAGGCCTCGGTCGAAAACCTCAACCTGCTTCAGGCCGGCCGCGGCGAGGTGGCCTTCGCACTCGGCGATTCCGTGGCGCTCGCCTGGAAGGGCGACGCCGACATGGGGTTCGCCAGTAAGCTCGATAATCTGCGCACCCTGGCTGCGATCTATCCGAACTACATCCAGATTGTCGCCAGCAAGGACTCCGGCATTCGCACCCTCGCCGACCTCAAGGGCAAGCGCATTTCCGTCGGCGCGCCGAAATCGGGCACGGAACTGAACGCCCGGCAAATCTTTGCCGCCGCGGGCATCACTTACGAGCAGATGACCGTGCAGTACCTGCCGTTCGGCGAGTCCGTCGAATTGATGAAAAACCGCCAACTCGATGCGACCTTGCAGTCGGCCGGCCTCGGCGTTGCCTCCATTCGCGACCTTGCCAGCGCCGTGCCGATCGTCATCGTGCCGGTTCCGAAGGACCTCATCGCCAAGATCGGTGATCCGAGCTTCGTTGCGCGGCCGATTCCCGCTGGCACCTACGAGGGCCAGGACGCGGCGGTCGATACGGTTTCGGTCAACAACTACCTGATGACCCGCAAGGACCTGCCGGACGACCTGGTTTACACGATGACCAAGGCGATGTTCGAAAACCTGCCGGAGCTGATCGCCGCGCACTCCGCCGCCAAGTCGATCTCGCTCGAAGACGCGGCCAGCGCCGTCCCGGCACCGCTGCATCCCGGTGCCGCCCGGTACTATAAGGAAAAAGGCGTCCTGCATTAGCTCCCGGGACGGGCTCAGTGGATAACGGCGAGCCGCCCGCACAGTTAGATGGCTTGCCGGACCCGGCGGCGGCAGCCAGTCTGCCCGACCCCGCAGCGGGACTGTTCGCCCCGCCCCGGCCGCTGTTCTGCATCGCCGTGCTGTTCTGTGCCTTCCAAATCGTTACCGCAGCCTATTCGCCGCTGCCAAGCCAGATTGTTCGTGCTGTCCACGTCGGCTTTCTCGTGCTGCTCGTCTTCGGCATGGCAGCGGAACGGACGGACACTCACGGGGTTCTGCCACGCGCTGCGCTGTGGACGGCGGGCGCGGTTGCGTTTGTTCTCGCTCTTTATCACTGGGTCTTCCAGCAGGCGCTGATCCTGCGCTCGGGCGCGCCCACGGAAATCGATATCGCCATCGGCTGCGCCACCCTGGCGCTGCTGTTCGATGCCGCCCGCCGCGTCATGGGCTGGCCGCTGCCACTGATCTGCCTGAGCTTTTTCGTCTACGCGCTGTTCGGCGAGCATTTGCCGGCGCCGCTCGCCCATCGCGGCTATGGCTTTGATCAGGTCATCGATCAATACGCGTTCGGGACCGAGGGTATTTATGGAATTCCAACTTACGTATCCTCGACTTACATCTTTTTATTCATCCTGTTTGGAAGCTTTTTGGAACAAGCTGGAATGGTTCGCCTGTTTACCGACGTGGCGCTCGGCACCGTCGGTCACACCAAGGGCGGCCCGGCCAAGGTCTCGGTCGTTACCTCGGCGCTGATGGGCACGATCAACGGATCGGGGGTAGCCAATGTCGTTACCACCGGCCAGTTCACCATCCCGCTGATGAAGCGCTTCGGCTACCGGGCGGAGTTCGCAGGCGCGGTCGAAGCGACGTCGAGCATGGGTGGCCAGATCATGCCGCCGGTGATGGGCGCGGTGGCCTTCATCATGGCGGAGACGCTGAACATTTCCTACGCGCAGGTGTGCATCGCCGCGATCGTGCCGGCGCTGCTCTACTTTGTCACCGCGCTGTGGATGGTTCATCTCGAGGCAGGCCGGCGCAACCTCGTCGGCCTGGAAAAAGCAGCATGCCCCAAGCCGCTCGCGGCGCTGCGTCGCCAGGGCCACCTGATCATTCCCCTCGTCGTCCTCGTCTTGCTCCTGTTCAGCGGTTATACACCGCTGTTTTCTGGCACCGTCGGCTTGGCGCTGACCGTGGTGTTGATCCTTGCCACCAATCTCTCGGCATCGCTGACGAGATTGCTCGTTCGGATCGGATTTTGGATCGCTTTAGCAGGGCTTTGCACGACTTTCTTCAAATTCGGCATTACGCCGATGCTGGCGGTAATCGGGCTGCTGAGCATAGCCAGCCTGTTCGCCGCCGGTGGCCGCGCAACGCTGTGGGTCGCGGTTCGCGGCATGGTCGAGGGCGCCCGCAATGCCCTTGCCGTCGGCATTGCCTGCGCCCTGGTCGGCGTCATCATCGGCACGATGACGCTCACCGGCCTCGCCGGTGTTTTCACTCACGGGATCGTCGCACTCGGCCGCGACAACCTGTTTTTCTGCCTGCTGCTGACGATGCTGGTCTGCCTCGTTCTCGGCATGGGGATTCCCACGATTCCCAACTACATCATCGTCTCCTCTCTGGTCGCGCCGGTATTGTTGAAGCTCGGCGCGCCCTTGCTGGTTTCGCATATGTTCGTCTTCTACTTCGGTATCATGGCGGACCTGACGCCGCCCGTGGCGCTCGCGGTGTTTGCCGCTTCGGCGATCGCGCGCTCGTCACCCATGCGCACCGGCATCGAGGCGGTGCGTATTGCCATCGCCGGGTTTGTCGTGCCGTTCATGGCCGTCTACGATCCAGCCCTGCTGCTGCTCAGCGACGATGCAACCGATATCGGTTATGTGATCGTCAAGGCACTGCTGGCGATTACCCTGTGGGGAGCCGCGGCCATTGGCCACCTGATCCTTCGCCTGTTATGGTGGGAGCGCCTGCTGGCCGCCGCTGGTGCCTTCTTCCTCGTCGCCGCCGTGCCCATTACCGATGAGATCGGCTTTGCCGTCGCGGTATCGGTCATTATCCTGCACACCCTTCGCAGTCGTCGCCGCGCGGCCCTATCGCCGCCCTCCTGAGCGGGTTTCCCCCATGCCGGTCTGCCTTGCCATCGCCCAGACGCTGATCGCGTTCCTGCCTACCAACACGTTCACCCTCGCCTGGACGCATTCGGCCGAAAAGACATCATGGCGGGAAGATTGGGCAGTGGTCGCGGGTCAGCTCATGCCGACCCAGGCGGCGATCGAGGGCAGTGGCGCCGGCATGGACCCACCCCCCGGCGCCGAACTGGTCGACGGCGAATGGCGTTACACCCCGACAACGCCGCCGATGCCCCGACTCGTCCTCGCCAATTCCTCGTTCACGGACGATTATGAAATCTGTTGGAATAACGTCTGCCGGATGCTGGCGACGCTCAATCCCCGCGGCGTGAACGGCCCTTTGGAGATCTATCCGTGCGACGAAGGCGATCGCGCCGCGAGTGACGGTGACCTTCCCGCGATCCATGAGGAGAAGAGCCGATGACCGGCGATCAAGCCCTGCGGTTCTGTTGGGATGACGCGTTTCTCCTCGAAGATCAGCTTTCCGAGGAGGAACGGCTCGTCCGCGACAGTGCCCGTGCTTATGCACAGGACAAGCTGATGCCGCGGATCAAGGAGGCGCACCGCCACGAGACGTTCGATCCACAGATCATGCGCGAGATGGGCGAACTCGGCCTGCTCGGCCCGACAATTCCGCCGGCGTACGGTGGTGCCGGTCTCGGGTACGTCGCCTACGGTCTCGCCGCCCGCGAGGTCGAGCGCGTCGACAGTGGTTACCGCTCGGCGATGAGCGTGCAGTCCTCGCTGGTCATGTATCCGATCTGGGCCTACGGCAACGAGGAGCAGCGGCGGCGATGGCTCCCCGGGCTCGCGTGCGGCCAGCGAATCGGCTCCTTCGGCCTGACCGAACCCGACGCCGGCTCCGATCCCGGCGGTATGCGCTCCCGCGCCGTTCCCGCGAACGCCGGCTTCGTGATTTCCGGCCGCAAGACCTGGATCACCAATTCACCGGTCGCCGACGTCTTCATCGTCTGGGCAAAGCTCGACGGCCGCATCCGTGGCTTTGTACTCGAACGCGGCATGGAGGGTCTGTCCACGCCCGCGATCGAGGGAAAATTCAGCCTGCGCGCCTCGGCGACCGGCGAGATCGTCATGGATGAGGTCTATGTTCCGCAGACTCATATCTTCGCCGACGTTGCGGGACTCGCGGGGCCGTTCGGCTGCCTGAACAAGGCGCGCTACGGCATCGCCTGGGGAGCACTGGGCGCCGCCGAGTTCTGCTGGCACGCCGCCCGTCAGTATGCGCTCGACCGGGTGCAGTTTGGCCGGCCGCTGGCCGCCACCCAGCTGGTTCAGAAAAAGCTCGCGGACATGCAAACGGAAATCGCTCTCGGCCTGCAGGCGGCGCTCCGCGCCGGGCGGCTGATGGACGAAGGCCGCTGCGCCCCTGAGCTGATCTCGCTGATCAAGCGCAACGCCTGCGGCAAGGCGCTCGACATCGCCCGCGCCGCTCGCGACATCCACGGCGGCAATGGCATCGTCGACGACTATCACGTCATCCGCCATGTAATGAATCTCGAGACGGTGAACACCTACGAAGGCACGCACGACATCCACGCCCTGATCCTGGGTCGCGCACAGACCGGCCTGTCAGCGTTTTGAATGCGGCGTTCCGAAATGTTACGTTCAGAGATCCGGCGCGCTCATTCGCTCGAACGTAGCCGCACAGGACCGGCATGCGCCGCCAGATCGCAAGGGACCTCCTCATAGATCCAGATTCCCTTGTGCATCATCCGCAGCGGCGGAGGCGCGGGTTTGGCGATCAACTCGCCGGTCTTGGGATCACGCAGGCGCATTTGCCGGCGCAACTGTGTAACCGTTTCGTCCGTTGTCGGCATGACACCCTCCCGGCTCCATCGTCTGAGTGAAAAAAATCACCGCGAGAATCGCGAATGCGAGCGCAACTGCGGCGATGAGAGCGGTCAGCGCCCGGCTGCGCGCGCGCAGACGCGGCACGTTCCGCGCATGATTCCACTCGGCCGCTTCGGCGAGCTGACGGGTGAACGCCTCGCGCAGATCACCGACAATGGCGTCCTCGATCGCCGCGGGCGCCGCATCCGCTACAGTATAGTACGCCCGCAACCGGCCGGCATAGTCGAGCAGATCCTGTTCCGACATCGGGTAGATGAGGTGCCGCGACGAAACCGATTTGAACAGGTTCCAGAATACCGCCACGACGCTGAACGCGAGCGCGGCCAGAAGCGCATAGGTGAGGATGACAAACGGATGCCAACTCGGATCGCAGATCGCCGGCCGGGCAAGGCTGATCACCGTCGCGATGATGCCGAGCGAGGTGGCGAAAAACGGCAGGGTCCGCACGATATTCTCTTCCTGCTCGCTCTCGCGGCGAAACCCGTCCATCACCCGCGTCTCGACGTATTCGTCGGCCTCGCTCATCGCCGCCTGGCCAGTACCGGTCGTCAGCGCAGCAGGCGGATCAGCGCGGTATAGTCGGCGCGGTTGCCACCGCGGCGTTGGACCTCGGCCAGGAATTGGTCGACCAGGGCGGTGACCGGCAAGCCAGCACCGTTTGCCTTGGCTTCGTCGATGGCGATACCGAGGTCCTTGCGCATCCAGTCGACGGCGAAGCCGAAGTCGAAACGGTCTTCGAGCATCGTTCGTGACCGGTTGTCCATCATCCACGACTGTGCAGCGCCCTTGGAGATCGTCGCCAGCACCTTGTCCGCGTCGAGGCCGGCGCGAGCGGCGAAGTTCAGCGCTTCGGCCAGCGCCTGCGTCAGTCCGGCGAGGCAGATCTGATTGACCATCTTGGTGAGCTGACCCGAACCGGTGGGGCCGATCAGGGTGATCGCCTTCGCGTAGGCCTTCATTAGCGGCTCGGCGCGCTCGAAGACGTCGGCATCGCCGCCGACCATGACCGCGAGCTGGCCGTTCTCCGCTCCCACCTGCCCGCCCGAGACCGGCGCATCGAGAAAGCCGACCCCCTGCTCTCGCGCAAGCGAGGCGAGGATGCGGGCCACCTGCGCCGAGGCCGTCGTATGATCGACAAGAATAGCGCCTTCGGCCATGCCAGCGATCGCGCCGTGCTCGCCGAGGACGACACCGCGCAGGTCGTTATCGTTGCCGACGCAGGTGAAGACCAGCTCGGCGCCCCGCGCCGCTTCGGCCGGCGTCGCGGCCGCGTGGCCACCGAACGTCTTGACCCACGCTTTGGCCTTCGCTTCGGTGCGATTGTAGACGCGAACCGAATGACCGGCCCGCACAAGATGCCCGGCCATCGGATACCCCATCACCCCAAGACCGATGAACGCCGCATTCGCCATTACTTAACTCCCTATCATCCGCGCCTGCGTCACCCAAGCAACCGGTCGAGCCGATCCCAGCTTCCCGCATCCGGCGCCAGCAGCAGCGCGTCTTCGCCGACCACCGGCAGCGGCCGATAGGGCGAGGCGTTGCGACGCAGTGCGCCGAAACCGCCCGCCTCGCGGTGAATAAGCACGCCGGCGGCATGATCCCACGGCTTCAGTCGGGCGTACTTGGCAAAATGGAGGCGACCGCTGGCAAGATCCATGTATTCACGCCCGACGCACCCGTATCGCTCGAAACGGGGGCAGCTTGGCTCGCCATCAGCGACCAGCGCCGCGCTCAGGTGCCGGATGGCGCGCGGCGGCGCCGATCCGCGCATCTCGCCGATCGCCGCGGGCGGCGGTGGGGTGCGAAGCCGGGTCCGGCCGTCCGCGCCTTCGCTCCATGCCCCCTCCCCGGCCACGGACCACTGTGCAACGTCGGCGATCGGATCGTAGATCCAGCCTGCCTGGGTCTCGCCACGGGCACAGTAGGCGACGATCACGGCAAAGCAGGCCTTACCGCTGGCGAAGTTGTTTGTCCCGTCGACCGGATCTAGGAGCCAGACCGGTCGATCACCGGCGAGTGCCGAAAGCAACGCCGGGTTACCTTCGACCGCTTCCTCGCCGACGAAGGCGCACCCGGGGGTGAGCGCGTCCAGGCGCTCGACGAGCCGTCGCTCGGCGGCAACGTCAGCAATGGTCACAAGGTCATTGGGACTGCTTTTCGAGGTTATGTCGCCCGGCGCGAGGTTGCGAAAGCGCGGCATGATTTCGCACGCAGCAACGTTACGGATGATCGCGAGTACTGCGGACGGGTCAGGAAACTGAGAAGTAGAGGTCATCGTCGTTCAAACACACCGGCAGCGGGTTGCGAAGCGACCGATGGCCGGCCACGGAGTTCCATGTTCATGCCGAATGCAGATCCCGATCGCGATGGTAACCTTGGATGAAGTCATCGAGCATCTGCGCCGCATCGGCGTTATATTCGGCGCGCTGCATCAGTGCGCGGGTTACGAAGCAGGCGAAGGCGACCGCCTCGCCCTTGCCGCGCAGCGTGGCGGTACGCGCGAACTGCTCGAGCGCGTCGTGCGTCTGCCGGCGGGCCATGACGTTGAGCTGGGTCTTGACGAAGCGATACTTGCGCCGCCAGCGTGCCTGGGTCTGCGGACTGGTCATCGTCCCGACGTCTCTTCTTTCCAAGAATCCTCAGCGCGGCACCCGGACCACCCCCGCCAGGGCATCGTCCTCGCGCCGGGCGAAACGTGCGGCGTGGCTTTCCGAAAGACGGACCTTGACATGGATCGCCTCGTCTTCGTCCGCGCGCTCGATCACTTCACCGTGACGGTAAAGCCAGGCGAGGCCGGCGCCGTCCGCGGGTGTGAGCCAGACATCGATCACCTGAAGGGCGGTGGCAAGCCGCGCATCGATCACTGCGATCAATTTGTCGCAGCGCTCGCCGCTGGCGGCGGACAACGGAACGGACTGCCCGACTGCCCGCTCGGCCCGTCTGGACAGAGTCCGACGGTCGTCCTCGCCGAGAAGATCGATCTTGTTAAGCACCTCGATCACCCCCCCGGCATCGACCATCTGCCCCAGTCCGAGGCTGCGCAATACATCGTCAACGTCCTGCTTCTGCTGTTCGCTTTCCGGATGCGAGGCATCACGCACGTGCACGACGAGGTCGGCGGCGGTGACTTCTTCCAGGGTCGCGCGGAACGCCTCGACCAGTTCGTGCGGCAGTTCGGAGATGAAACCGACGGTATCGGAGAGGATCACCGACCGGCCGGAGGGTAGTTCCAGCGCGCGCATCGTCGGATCGAGGGTGGCAAACAGCAGATCCTTGGCCATGACGTCGGCACGGGTCAACCGATTGAACAAGGTGGATTTGCCGGCGTTGGTATAGCCGACCAGGGCGACAACCGGGTAGGGCACCCGCTTGCGCGCCTGCCGATGCAGCGCGCGCGTCCGCCGTACCTGCTCAAGCTGGCGCTTCAGCCGGGCGATCCGCTCACGGATCAGCCGACGATCGGTTTCGATCTGCGATTCACCGGGACCACCGATGAAACCGAAGCCGCCCCTTTGACGCTCAAGATGGGTCCAGCTTCGAACCAACCGGCTCTTCTGGTAGGTCAGGGCCGCGAGTTCGACCTGCATCTCGCCTTCCGCCGTGCGTGCGCGCTCGCCGAATATCTCAAGGATCAGGCCCGTGCGGTCGATAACCTTGACACTCCAGGCCTTTTCCAGATTACGCTGCTGCACCGGAGTCAGCGCTGCGTCGACGACGACGACGGAGATCGGGATATCCGTCTGCGCCTTGACCAGCTCGGCGTAGCGTTCCACCGTTCCCGCGCCGAACAAAGCGGACGGCCGCAGCGCCGATACGTTGGCTACGTCCGCCTGAACGACGTCGAGGGCAATCGCCCGGCATAGTCCCACCGCTTCAGCAAGACGGGCTTCATCGCTACGTGGACCGCTGGATGGAGTGCCCCGGAACGACGGGCGAATGACGAGGCAGCGCTTGGCCGCGGAGTGCGCGTTGGCCGGTTCAACCACGCGCGCCGTCCATCGTGAAACTCAACTGGCTGCCGCTTCCTTATCGGGATCAAACAACTGGATTTGCACGGACGGCATGACGGTCGAGATCGCGTGCTTGTAGACGAGCTGGGTGTGACCGTCGCGCCGTAACAACACCGAGAACTGATCAAACCACGTGATGATCCCCTGGAGCTTGACCCCGTTGACGAGGAAGATGGTCACGGGTGTTTTGTTCTTGCGGATATGGTTCAGAAATACATCCTGAACATTTTGTGATTTTTCCGAAGACATGGGTCGATTCCCTGTTTTTTTCAGATCCTTGGTGTTTGTTGGTGAGACCCCCGGCGTCACGGGCTGCGAAAGCCGATGATCTGGCTTGTCGGCTGGGCCAGCCGTGGACGTACTATGGCGTCCTACCCCCGATGGAAGATTACAGATTCTGGATCACCTTTAAAAGCATCATACAGTCGTCGACATGGACGGCGGGAGGATGCGGCTCAAATTCTCCCGGGTTTGGGGGTATCGCACGCACGAGGACCGGAACACACCCCGCGTTGACCGCGCACTCGAGATCGACGTCTGCGTCGCCCGCGAACCAAACTGATTCTCCCGGCTCATAACCGGAACCTTCGAGAGCGAGGTGGACCGGATCGACGGCGGGCTTATCCCGCGCGGCATCGAAGGCGCCGACGATCCGACCGAACAATCCCGTCCAGCCGAGGTGCTCAGCCTCCCTGCGGAGATAGTCACCCTTCTTGTTGCTGACAACTGCGAGGTATGTCCCCTGCTCATAAAGTTCGTGCAAGAGCGTCTCCGCGCCAGGTAGCGGCTTCAGGCTCTCCATGTGGTGCTGGGTGAAGCGGCGATAGAACACCTCTCCCGCCTCGCGCCAGCGGGCGCCGAACAGCGCAGGAAACGAATCGCGCATCGATCCGCGGACCCGCTGGCGTGTCTCTTCCAGAGTCCAGGGCGCGAGCCCGAACGCCTCGAGCGTATGGTTCTGCGCATCGAGGATGGCATGCCAGCTATCGATCAGCGTGTTGTCCCAATCGAACAGCATCGCCTCAGGGCGCCGCAGTGCCGGCGGTGGTCCGGGCGGCTGCACATCCGCGGTCATACATCGTCCTTTTGCGGAAATCCGGCGAACGCGGTGTAAAGGGAAAGCAGGCGCCGGGTCAGTGGGCCGGGCAGACCAGCGCCCACCGTCTGCCCATCGATCTGGACCACCGCCTTGACCCACGACGTGGTCGCGCTGATGAAGGCTTCCGCAGCCGCCTTCGCTTCATCGAGACTAAACGGTCGCTCAACGACGTGCAGGCCATGCTCACCGGCCAATGCCATCACCCGCCTCCGGGTAATCCCGTTCAGGATCGCCCGACCACTCTGCCGGGTGACAAGTTCGCCACCTGGCGTAACGATCCAGGCGTTGGAAGCGGTGGCTTCGGTGATCATTCCATTGTCATCGACGAACCACGCCTCGTATGCGTCGGCTTCCACGGCACGTTGTTTGGCAAGAATGTTTGGCAGCAATGAGACGGATTTGATATCGGGCCGGCGCCAGCGATCGTCGGCCACGGTGATGACGCGGACACCGCGTCGGGCGGCATCGTGTGAATACGGTGGCAGCGTCCGGGCGGTCATCACCACCGCCGGCCGCACCCCGGACGGAAACGCGTGATTGCGCGGCGCCACGCCGCGGGTGATCTGAAGATAAAGGCTGGCGAGGCCACCAAGGCGGTTGCGTCGGATGACCTCGCGCATCACCACGCGTAGCGCCGCGGGTTCCATCGGCCAGGCGATGCGCAATTCCGAAAGCGACCAGTTAAGCCGTTCGAAATGCAGTTCCTCGTCGATGAGATGACCGCCGACGACAGCGATTACCTCATAGACGCCATCGGCGAACTGGTATCCTCGATCCTCGACATGGACGCGCGCGTCGACATGCGCGACATAGCGGCCGTTGACGTACGCGATGCGACCCATGCCAGCCTCTGCCGTTGCTCAAAAGTACTCGAGACGAACTGAAAACAGCTTTTCCACTTTGCGAACCGCATCGCTCGTGGCGAACAGCACGACCCGGTCCTTGTGCTGAATGACGGTATTCCCCCGCGGGCTGATCACCTGCCCGCAGCGGACGATGGCGCCGATCATCACGCCGTTCGGCAGGTCGATATCGCGCAATGGCGCGCCGACGAGGCTCGACGTTTCGAGGGCTTCCGCCTCGATCAGTTCGCCGAAGCCTTCGCGCAGTGAATGAACGGCGTGAACGCGCCCGCGGCGGACGTGCTGCAGAATCGTCGAGGCAGTAATGTTCCGCGGGCTGACGACAACGTCGATGCCAAGCGAGGTGATCAGCGGCTCGTACGTCCCCTTGTTGAGCAGCGCGATCGTTCGTTGGGCACCGTAGCGCTTGGCCAGCAGCGATGCGAGAATGTTGGTCTCGTCGTCGTCGGTCACCGCCAGCACCGTGTCGGTTGCCGAAACGCCGGCCTCTTCGAGAATTTCCGGATCGAGAACGTCGCCGTGCAGAACGACCGTACCACTCAGCATGCTCGCCACTACCGCGGCACGCTCGGCATCGGCCTCGATGATCTTAACCCCGATGCCGGCCTGCTTTTCCTCGATGTCCTGGGCAAGGAGCAGGGCGATATTTCCGCCGCCGCAGATCAAAAGGCGGCGCGCCTCCGGCTCCTCGTGGCCGAAAGCGGCCATGGCGCGGCTGACATGGTCGGTCTCGACGACAAGATAGACGTTGTCGCCGGCGCGCAGTTCGTCCTCGCCGCTGACCCGCACCGGCTGCTCCTCGCGCAGCAGCCCAACGATGACGATGCTGAGGTCCGGAAACAACTGGGTCAATTGCTTGATCGGCGTATTAATCAGCGGGCAATGCGCTTCGCAGCGCACGCCCAGCAGGCGTACGCGATCGTCGGCAAGCGGGATCATCTCGAACGAGCCGGGAACCTTGAGCCGGCGGATGATCGATCGGGCGACCTCTACCTCCGGCGAGATGATGACGTCGATCGGCAGATGATCGCGGGAGAAGAGGTTCGACCATGCGGGATCAAGGTAGCTCTGCTCGCGGACGCGGGCGATCTTCATCGGCACGTCGAACAGCGAATGGGCAACCTGGCAAGCGACCATGTTGACTTCGTCGGTGTGCGTAACCGCGATGATCATGTCGGCGTCACTGATCCCGGCGCGGTCGAGAACGTCCGGCCGCGAGGCGTGACCAACGATCCCCTGCGCGTCGAGGCTGTCGTTGATGCGACGGATCAGCGCCGGCGCCGTATCGATGACGATGACGTCGTTGCCTTCCAGCGAGAGGTGGCGAGCGATGTTGAAACCGACCTCGCCGGCGCCACAGATGACAATCTTCATCCGCTATCCGTCGTCCACCCATGGTGTCTGGTGATCATTCGCGGCGGCTAGTCGCCGCCAAGACGCGGCTTGTCGTCCCCTTGTATGCCGAGCGACTTCAGCTTGCGGTGCAGCGCCGAGCGCTCCATGCCGACGAAAGCGGCAGTTCGTGAGATGTTACCGCCAAAGCGGCTGACCTGCGCAAGAAGATACTCACGTTCGAAGATTTCCCGCGCGCTTTTCAGTGGCAGCCCCATGATCTCGCTCGACCGTTCCGAGCGCCGCGATGCCGCAAACTTCGCGTCGAACTCTGCCGGAAGCATCTCGGCGCGGATCGGATCGTCCAGGCCGCCGGGCGCCATGATCAGCAGACGCTCGACGATGTTGCGCAACTCGCGCACGTTGCCCGGCCAGTCGTAGGTCTGTAGCGCGGCAACCGCATCTTCGCTGATCTCGCGCGGCCGCTGTCCGGAGTTCTCTGCGACGCGCGCCATGAAATGGCGTGCCAGCGCCGGGATGTCGTCTCTGCGTTCGCGCAGGGCGGGAACCCGGATCGGCACAACGCTGAGCCGGTAGTAGAGATCCTCGCGGAACCGTCCGAGCTTGATCTCCTCGGTCAGCTCGCGGGTGGTCGAGGCGATGACGCGCACGTTGACGTCGACGCGAATTTCGCCGCCAACGCGCTGGAACACCTGCTCCTGGAGTACGCGAACGATCTTGCCCTGGGTTTCCATCGGCATGTCGGCGACTTCGTCCAGCAGCAGCGTGCCGTTGTGCGTTGCCTCGAAGGTACCGACCTTGCGCTGAACGCCGCTGCCATCCACCGCGCCTTCAACGCCGAACAGCTCGACTTCCATGCGTTCGGGCGACATCGAAGCACAATTGAGCACGGCGAACGGCCCGCTTACCCGGCGCGAGCGCGCGTGCACCAAGCGGGCGACGACCTCCTTGCCCGAGCCCGCCGGGCCCGAGATCAGCACCCGGCTGTTGGTCGGCGCCACCCGGTCGATCGCCTGGCGGAGCTGATTGATCAGCGATGACTGGCCGACAAGTTCGAGGCCGCCGCCGGCGCGCATGCGCAGCTCCTCGTTCTCGCGCCGCAGCCGCGCCGCCTCGATCGCCCGGCGGACGACGAGCATCATGCGATCGGCCTTGAACGGCTTTTCGATGAAGTCATAGGCCCCGAGCTTGATCGCCTGGACGGCGGTTTCGATCGTGCCATGGCCGCTCATGATCACCACCGGCACGGACGGATGCTCGTGCTTGAGCACTTCGAGCATCTGCATGCCATCGAGTCGGCTGCCCTGCAGCCAGATATCGAGCAGCACGAGGCTCGGACGCCGGGTGGCAACGGCGCCAAACGCCCCATCGCTGTCCCCAGCCTCGCGGGTCTCGAAGCCCTCGTCCTCAAGAATACCGGAGACGAGAGAGCGGATGTCCGCCTCGTCGTCGACGATGAGAATGTCTTCGTTCAACTGGTTACCCATGCACCTGCAGCCCGGAAGAGACATCCGATCGGCGATCGTGCGTTGCTTCGCCGTTTTCGTTTCCAGCCTCCAACCTAGCGACTCGCTCCTCGACGAACACGAGGGAAACGCGTGCGCCTCCCCCCTCGCGATCGTCGAGAAAGAGGTCGCCATTGTGATCTTCCAAGATTTTCTTGACGATCGCGAGCCCCAAGCCCGTGCCCTTTGCTCGTGTAGTAACGTAAGGCTCGGTCAGCCGATCCCGATCTTGTTGCGGCAGGCCCCGGCCGTTGTCCTCGACATCGATCACCACCCGCGCGCGCTCGCCCTCGGGCAACTCGCGCCGCACCGTCACGCCGATCCAGCCGGGAGCATCGCCTGGAGCAATATCGCGGCCGCCGATCGCCTCCGCCGCGTTTTTCAACACGTTGACCAGCGCCTGCGAGATCTGCCGCGCATCGCACAGCAGGAGGATCGGCTCCTCAGGAACGCTCAGGTCCACGCGCACACCGCCCGCCCGGTTGCGCTCGAGAAACACCGCCTGGTTCACAACGTCGCTCACATTCTCCCACTTCAATTCCGGCCGCGGCATGCGCGCAAAGGCGGAAAACTCATCGACCATGCGGCCGATATCCTCGACCTGACGAACGATGGTCTCGGTGCACGCGATGAACGTCTCCCGGTCCGAGTGAATTTCCTTTGAATACTTCCGCTTCAGCCGTTCCGAGGCAAGCTGAATGGGCGTAAGCGGATTTTTGATCTCGTGCGCGATCCGCCGGGCGACGTCGGCCCAGGCCGCCTTGCGCTCAGCCATCACCAGAGCGGTGATGTCATCGAAGGTGACGACGTAGCCGACGACATCGCCGTCATGCCGCTCGGTGACGACGCGGGCGAACAGCGTTCGCACCCGCCCACCGCGAACGAGGCGGATTTCTGCTTCGCACGATCGCTCCGGCTGACCCACCGCGCAGTGGATAAGGTCGGCCATTTCCGGGACGAACTCGACGAGAGGCAGGCCCTTGCCGGCCTCAAGGTCCAAAGTCAGGAGTTCCGAGGCGGAGCGGTTCGGCAGGTTGATCGTTCCTTCGGCGTCAAGGCCGACGACGCCGGCCGAGACGCCGCTCAGCACCGCCTCGGTAAACCGCCGCCGCTCGTCGAGATCGCGGTTGGCATGCAGCAATCCCTGCTGCTGGCTCTGCAGCTGGCTGGTCATGCGGTTGAACGCGCGCCCCAGCATGCCGAACTCGCTGATCGTCGTCGTTGGCCGGACACGCACCGAAAGATCGCCGTCGCGAACACGCTCGGAGGCCGCGATCAGCCCGCTGATCGGCCGCGAGATGTGCGTCGCCAGGGTAAGCCCCATCCATACCGCGGCGAGAAGCAGGAGCAGGGCGACGATGATGAAGATCAGAACGAAAGTGATCAGGATGCCTTCGCGGCTTTGCTCGAGCCGGCGGTACTGGGTGACGGCGACCTCGGTCTGCTCGATCTGCGCGAGCACGTCAGCGTCGAGAAAGCGGCCGATCAGCAGGTAGGCGTCAATGAAGTTGTTGAGCTTGACGGCAGCGCGCACCCGGTCGTCCCGTTCGGTCGAGAGCACCACCACCTGCCCTTCCGTCGCCTGCTGAAGCGCTTCCCACGATCCGATATCGAGCTCCGAGGTCAGGCTGAGCGGCGCCCGGGCAATGATGCGGCCGCTCCCGTCGATTACCACCGCTTCCGCCAGCGAGCGCAGATCGGCCTGAGCACCGAGGACCTGATCGAACAGCGTCGGATCGCGCATCAGCACCGTCGCCTGTCGGTTCAGGATGCTTGCCAGGGCGAACGCCTCGGTGCGGATGCTCTGCCGGTGTTCGCCGAGGTACGCCTGGGCCACCGCGCTCGATGCTTCCACGGCGGTGCGGACCCGTTCGCTGAACCATGCCTGGATGCCGAAGTTAAGGAACAGCGCGGAGAAGACGGCAACGAGGATGGCGGGAGTGACGGCGACGAGGCTGAACAGGATGACGATGCGGACATGCAGTCCCGAGCCGGCGAGACCGCGGCGACGCTCGGCCCAAACGCGCACCAGCTGCCGGACGACGATCGCCCCCAGCAGCAAAAGCAAGATGGTATCGATGTAAAGAAGGATGACGACGGTATCGGGGTCCGGGCCGAAATCGGCGGCGCCAGTCCACGACACCACCGTGACCACGCCGGAACTTACCGCCGCGAGGACGACGACGATCGCCAGCTTGCGCTCTACGCCCCAGCGCCGGTCGATGATCCTCCAGAACACCATCAGCCGTCGCGGCAGCGATTTCCTCGGCCGCGTGATCAACGTATGTGTCCTCTTACCACCGGAATGTTCAGCTCGCGGATCTTCTTGCGCAGCGTGTTGCGGTTGAGCCCGAGAACCTCGGCGGCGCGAATCTGATTGCCGCGTGTCGCGTCAAGCGTCAACGCAATCAGCGGCTTTTCGACCTCGCGGATCACCCGGTCGAACAGACCCGGTGCCGGCAGGGCTTCGCCATGGGCGGAAAAATAGCTGCGCAAGTGCCGCTCCACCGAGCTTCCCAACCCATCCGCTTCCGGCTCGGATGATGCTGGCGAGGTATCGGCGAGTTCCGCTTCGATCACGTCGACGCCGATTACTTCCTCAGAATATAACGCCGCGAGGCGGCGCACGAGATTCTCAACCTCGCGGACATTGCCTGGCCAACGGTAGCCTTTCAGCCTCTCCATAGCCGCCGTGTCGAGCATCTTCGGCGGCAATCCCTCGTTGGCCGCGCGACCCATGAAGTGGCGGACCAGCTCGGGAATGTCCACCGTCCGCTCGCGCAGCGGCGGCAGGCGGATCGGCACGACGTTAAGGCGGAAATAGAGGTCTTCGCGAAACAGTCCCTGGGCGATGAGTTGGCGCAGGTCGTGATGGGTGGCGGCAACGATGCGCACATTGGCGCGAATCGGCGTTCGCCCGCCGACCGTCGTGTACTCGCCCTCCTGCAGCACGCGCAGCAGCCGCGTCTGCGCTTCCGGCGGCATGTCGCCGATCTCGTCGAGGAACAGCGTGCCGCCCTCGGCCTGCTCGAAGCGGCCGGCGCTGCGGTGGGTCGCGCCGGTAAACGCGCCCTTCTCGTGACCGAACAACTCGCTTTCGATCAGCTCGCGCGGTATCGCCGCCATGTTGATGGCGATGAACGGCCCGGCGCGACGCTTGCCGTAGTCGTGTAATGCCCGGGCGACCAGCTCCTTGCCGGTACCGGACTCGCCATTGATCAGCACTGTAAGGTCGGTGACCATCAGCCGGGCAAGGGTCCGGTAGATCTCCTGCATCGCCGGCGATCGGCCGATTAGCGGCAGTTTTTCTTCTGGTGCCTCGCTATCGCCCGCCATGGCCGCCGGCTGTTTGCGCGGAACTTCCAGCGCCCGCCGCACGACCGAAGTCAGCTCGTTCAGATCGAACGGCTTCGGCAGATATTCGAAGGCGCCGCGCTCGGTCGCCTTGACGGCGGTCAGAAGCGTGCTCTGCGCGCTCATCACGATCACCCGCAGTTCCGGGCGGATCTTACGGATGCGCGGGATCAGATCGAGTCCGTTCTCGTCCGGCATGACGACGTCGGTGATAACGACATCCCCCTGCCCGTCCGAAACCCACCGCCACAAGGTGGTGGCATTGCTGGTCACGCGGACCTGATAGCCGGCCCGCTCGAGCGCCTGGCCGATAACGGTGCGAATTCCGGCGTCGTCGTCGGCGACGAGCACGGTCGACGTGGTCACGAGGCATCCTCCGCGGGCGAATACATGGGAAGCATCACACGGAACACCGTCCGCTTGGGCTCACTCTCGAACTCGATCACACCTCCGTGATCGCCGATAATCTTGGCGACCATCGCCAGGCCCAGGCCGCTGCCTTTCGGCTTGGAGGTCACGAACGGCTCGAACAGGTGCGGCTTCAGGTCTTCCTCGATTCCCTCTCCATTGTCCTGGATGGAAACCATCAGCGGCAGATGCATTCGCGCGTAGGCCCCGGCCACGGCAAAGCGAACACCGTGCCAATAGGCGGTGGTGATCGTCACTTCGCCACCGTCGTATGGGGCCGCCTCGGCGGCGTTCTTAATCAGATTCAAGAACACCTGCACGAGTTGATCGTGGTTGCCATGCACCGCCGGAAGGGAGGGATCGAAGCCCTCGACGAAACGCAGATGTTGGCCGAAACTGTTTTCCGCAAGCGTGCGAACGCGCACGAGCACTTCGTGAATGTTCACCGCCTCGCGCTGCAGCGGCGCACCAGTCGAAAAGACCTCCATCCGATCGACGAGACTGCAGACCCGGTCGGTCTCATCGCGGATCAGGCGGGTGAGCGACAGATCTTCCTGACGCACGCTTTGCTCGAGCAGTTGCGCCGCGCCGCGAATACCGGCCAGCGGGTTCTTGACCTCGTGCGCCAGCATCGCCGCCATGGCGCCGACCGAACGGGCGGCGCCACGGTGGGTCAACTGACGGTCGATCTTGGCTGCAAGCGAGCGCTCCTGCATCGAGACGACGACGGCATCGAGTTCGGGGAGGGCCGAGGCCTGCACGTTGACGACGTGATGGCCGATCCTGGGACTGGCCAGCGTGACCTGATACTCGACGACCGAGCTGCCGGCGGCGCACTGACTGATCAGCGAAAACAGCGGGCTATCCGCCGGGATCAGCTGATCAAGGCGCTGGCCGCGCAGATTGCCGGCACTGTTTTGGAAAAACTGTTCGCCCGCGTTGTTGACGTAAATGATTCTGACGTCCGCATCGACGCAGACCACGACCGAGGCCATGACATTCAAGATCAGATCGGGATCAATATCAGGTCGGCGCGGTGGCTTGCGCAGTTTGAACACTCCCTTGTTGATCATCTATTTTTTTCCAATGCTACTCGGCAACGCGCATCGACGCGCGGCAATTTGACCCGATGCCCTTCGTCGATGGCGATTGGCTGTCCGCCGCGATCCTCGCATCGTCATTTCGACACGGCGACGCCCGCCGCCAGGGCGGTGCGCTGCGCGAGCGCGGAAACCACGAAATCGTCGAGACAGTGTGCGAACAGTTGCCGAGCATTCGCCGACGTTGTTGTGCCCATTAGATAGGCAGTATTCCAGCAAATCAACCCCTAATGCCTTCGCATCAGGCATGCGGCGGGCGCCGAGCAGATCGGCGCCAAAACCGGCTAGGCAAGCAAGACGTCGGTGACGAATTTCACCCCTGGATAGCCCAAGGTGAGGAGAAGATAGCCGAGCAGGATCAGGCGTGCCGCGCGCTTGCCGCGGATGCCCGCCCAGCGGTGGGCGATCAGCAGGGCGCCGATGACGACGAACGCGGCGACGGTCAGAACGATCTTATGGTTGAACAAGAGAATTTCGCCGCTCTCCCGGTAGAGAAGCCCCATGCCGGTGGCCAAGCCCATCGCCAGCACCGCCTCGCCGTATTGCAGCAAGGTGAATTGCAGCGAATCGCAGTCAGCGATCGACGGCAACGAGCGGCTGACGACCGTCGAGCGCTTGCGCTTGAGCGTGCGCTCCTGGAGGAACGCGGCGAAGGCGGCGACGGCGGCGATCGTAACCAGCCCATAGGTGACGACCGCGGTGGCGATATGGATATCGACCCAGGCACGCGCGTCCGCCCCCGCCTGCATCGGACCGCCGCCGGCGTTGTGCCAGACGACGGCGCCAAGCCCCAGCAGCAGCATGTAGCCGGCGAGCAGCGGCGCCAGCCGCCACGCCTGACGAAACGTCGCGGCCACGACCGCATAGAGCGTCATCGTTGCGGCGATGGTCACCCAAAGCGTCGCCGCGAGCCCGGTCTGCCAAGCGGTGGAACTGTGCACCAGCACCCACAACACCGGGCCGGCAATCCCGACGGCAAAGGACGCCCAAAAGACGGCATCGCGCTCGGCCCGGCCACGGAACCCCTGGGCAACGGCGGGAACGATCGACGAAAGCGCAACGAAACTCAGCCACATGACGGTATGCCCTCGCCGCCGCCGGCGTCGTTGCGGCGGCCCGCTGGCAGCATCTCCTTGCACCACGTGCTTGGCAAGGCGTCTCGATGCCTTTAGCGTCGGCTTATCCGCGTGCCGCGCCCCGCCAACCCCAATCTTCAGCGCGATAGATCAACGAGAAGAGGTCCGATGTCGGCCAGTGTCGCTCTCATCGTCGCCGCCGGCCGCGGCAGCCGCCTCGGGCCGGGAATGCCCAAGCAATACCGCCGTCTCGCCGGCGTGCCCATCCTGCGCCGTGCCGCAATGCCGTTTCTCGACCATCCGCGCATCGACGCCGTGCGGGTGGTCATCCATGCCGACGATGCGCACGCATACGCCGACGCGGTCGCGGATCTTGCGCTGCTGCCGCCGGTCACCGGCGGCGCCACTCGTCAGGATTCGGTCCGCCTCGGACTGGAGAGTTTCGCCGCGGTATCGCCGGCGCGCGTGCTCATTCACGACGCGGCGCGGGCGTTCGTCGACGCCGCGACGATCGGCCGGGTGATCGACGCGCTCGACGACTTCGACGGTGCCATTCCGGCCCTGCCGGTGATCGATACGCTCAAGCGCGCCGGTGATGGCGATGGTGACGGCGGGGCGGTGCGCATCGGCGGCACCGTCGAGCGCGCCGGGCTGTGGCGCGCGCAAACCCCCCAGGGCTTTCGCTTCCCGGCGTTGCTCGCCGCGCACCGGCGCTGCGCCGGCCTGGCACTGACCGACGACGCCGCGGTGGGCGAACATGCCGGCCTCAGAATCGTCATGGTCCCTGGACACGAGGACAATCTCAAGGTGACGACCGAAGAAGATTTGCAGCGCGGCGCGCGCCTGATCGAGAGCACCTTCGAGACCCGCACCGCCTCGGGGTTTGACGTGCACCGCTTCGGTGACGGCGACGCGGTCATGCTGTGCGGCGTGACGGTGCCGCACAGCCACGGCCTGCTCGGCCACTCGGACGCCGACGTCGGCCTGCACGCGCTCACCGATGCACTGCTCGGCACCATCGCCGCCGGCGATATCGGCAGCCACTTCCCACCGAGCGAGCCGCGCTGGCGCGGCGCGCCGTCCGAGGTGTTTCTCCGCCTTGCCGCCGAACTGATCGCGGCGGCAAGCGGTGCGATCGTCAACGTCGACGTCACCTTGATCTGCGAGCGTCCCAAGGTCGGCCCACACCGCGAGGCGATGCGGGCGCGCATCGCCGAGATTCTCGCCATCCCAACGACGCGAGTGAGCGTGAAGGCGACGACGACCGAGGAACTCGGCTTCACCGGCCGCCGAGAAGGCATCGCCGCCCAGGCCAGCGCCAGCGTGCGCCTGCCGCGCGCCGACTGAGGCTCTCCCCTCAGGCCACGTACTGATCAAGATCCGCGGGCCGCTCAGGCAAAGATGAAATCGTCCGCGCTTGGATGATTGGAAGCGTACGTAAGGGTAACTTTGATCGCCAGATCACCCGCGTCGACAACGCCATTGTCGCTCAGGTCGGCATAGGCCTGCGTGCCGTCGGCGGCTGTATTAACCCGGATAAGGCTCACGACCGTGTCCCCCCTCTGTCGCCCAATCCCAGGGAACCATAGCAGGCGGCGCGACGGGGTGCTAGCCGCGCGCCGCCCCGCTCGTCTCCGCGGCGATCCACGCGAGGTAATCGGGGTTGCCGTCGGCGATCGGTAGCGCGACGACGCACGGGCAATCGTAGGAATGCAGCTCGACCGCCCGGGCAATCACCATCGGCAGGCGCTCACGGGTGGACTTGAGAATCAGCACCGCTTCGTCACCTTCGTTCAGCTTACCCTGCCACCAATAGATGGAGTGCACGCCGTCCAGTACGTTAGCGCTCGGGGACAGTCGCTCTTCGACGAGGGTGCGGCCGATGGCGAGTGCCTCTTTGCGCGTTCCCACGGTGACGTAAACGAGCATCGCCGTCATCCCCGCACCATCCTTGCCACCCCTGCTGCCCGGCATAGCTGGGCTGGCGGCGCGCACGAAAAAAGAGGGTCCGCGATAATCGCGGACCCTCTGAGTTTTCCGGGTCTCTGAGGGGGCAACGCGGCGGCCCGTCACCGGGATGGATGAACAGGCGGAGGGTAGGGAACACCCTGGTTGCCGCGTATTATTAAGCAATGCGTGTGCCAACATATCACATGACCGATGATTGGCCGGGAAATCAGCCCTCGTGCCGGGTGATGTGCCGCGGCTATTGATAGCGGCGGCAAGATGACCAGCGTCGTGCGCGGACCGTTGCCACCAACGCCGCGCCGTCGCGTGTCGCGTCTGCGGAGGCCCCCGCCTCCCCTGCCCGCCGGCGATCGCGGCGGTGATAGCGAATATGGCAATTGCCGTGCACTTGTGCAGTGAAGGCGACGCGCGCGCACTTCGCCGTTCACGCGCTGACTTTCTCTCGCCCGGAATGCCGAAAATCAGGCGGCACCAACAGCTTGGCGCTCGACGCCGTTGTGGCGCCCATGGTCGGAGCGGCCGGACTCGAACCGGCGACCCCTAGACCCCCAGTCTAGTGCGCTACCAGGCTGCGCCACGCTCCGCCACGGCCGGGACTATACAGGCTGTTTTGATGCCGAAGCAACCGCACCCGCGTGCCGACGACGGGTAAGGCCGAAATTCCCCGGCTGCGGCTCACGGCTTTGGCACATTTCCGGTTTTCGCTTACGACCGGGCGCTCTACTGTGCCTTGATGCCTACGATCGGCGGATCGCCGCCGCACTCGGCAACCGCGGGAGGATGAGGGGGGCAAACGGACGATGTTGCGCTGGAGAGCGGCTGCGGGATGCGCTGTGCTCGCTTTAATCGCCACCGGTTGTTCACCGGATGAACCCTATTCGCCAGGGTACATGTACGCGCCCTGGCAGTGCGTCGTCACCGACAGTGACGGTCAGCTGTACGCTGCGAACGATACGATGGCACCGGCGGCCCTTGATGCGGCTTTGTCCGATTGCGCGATTACGTCGCGCGACCCGACGAGCTGCCAGCAGCGTGGCTGCAACCAGGAACACTGATCCGGCGAGTTCCCTCGTTTTTTCCAGGAGGCAAGCACCCTCGCCCTGCCGTCGCGCGACTGCGCCTCAGGTCCCCGCCCTGCGCAGCAAGGCGCGCAGAGCCTCGAGGTCGTGAAGCAAAGCGCGCAGATCGGGTTTGCCGGACGCATCGTCGCCTGCGCCTCGCCCGCTCGCCGCCTCGCTGGCGGCCGGCTGATCCGCCGGCTCGTCGCTTTGTCCATCAACGTCCGCCGCCGATTCGCTCACTTTCGCCGCAGCGAAACGCTCGCCCGCACTCTCCGCCGTCACGGATTTGCCGACGCCTTCGCGCAGCAGCCGCTGGACGCCCTTGATGGTGTAGCCTTCGGTGTACAGCAGGCTGCGAATGCGGCGCAGCAGAACGACATCTTCCGGGCGATAATACCGCCGGCCGCCGCCGCGTTTCAGTGGCTTGATCTGGGTAAACTTGCTTTCCCAAAAGCGCAGGACATGCGCCGGCAGATCCAGTTCGCTTGCGACTTCAGCGATCGTCCGAAACGCCGTCGGCGATTTGGTGATGCCGCGGGCGGAAACGGGCTCCGGTGCGCCAGCGGCCACGATCACCTCGCCATGCTGTCCCGTCGACCCTCGTTGATGCGCGACTTCAGCACCTGTGACGGCCGGAAGACGAGTACCCGGCGCGGCAGGATGGGCACCTCCTCGCCGGTCTTCGGATTGCGGCCGATCCGCCGGCCCTTCTGACGGATGGAGAAGCTGCCGAACGAGGACAGCTTGACCGTATCGCCATCGGCCAGCGCCTTGGTGATCTCCGAGAGAACGGATTCAAGCAAATCCGCCGATTCGTTGCGCGAGAGTCCGACTTCCTGATAGATCGCCTCGCTGAGATAGGCACGGGTAATCGTTTTTCCGGTCATTGCCGATGAAGCCTCTGCCCTATGTCGCGAGCGCGCTTAATTCATACGGTAGAATGCAGTCTCTTTCAATGAGATATGAGGTTTGCCTCAGGTGACGTTGCGATTACCGATGCACCGCTCTCTTACCAGCGGGCGAGAACGGCACCCCACGTCAGGCCGCCACCGATCGCCTCCATGAGGACGAGGTGGCCGCGTTTGAGGCGGCCATCTTGAATCGCCACGTCAAGTGCGAGCGGAATGGAGGCCGCAGAGGTATTGGCGTGGATGTCGACGGTGGCGATGACCCGCTCGCGCGGCATCCCCAGCTTGCGGGCGACGCCGTCGAGGATACGGATATTGGCCTGATGCGGCACCAGCCAGTCGACATCGGCGATGCCGAGGCCGTTGGCAGCGAGCGCCTCTTCAGCGACGGCGCATAGACTGGCGACGGCATGGCGGAAGACTTCCTTGCCCGACATCCGCAGCTTACCCACGGTCTGCGTCGAGGACGGACCACCGTCGACATAAAGGATGTCGCGGTAGCGGCCGTCGGAATGCAGGTGGGTCGATAAGATCCCGCTCTGGCGACTCGCCGCCGTATCGCCGCCTCCGTCGCCCTCGCTACCGTCCTTGCGCCGATCACGTGCCTGCAGAACCACTGCGCCGGCGCCGTCACCGAAAAGCACGCACGTGCCTCGGTCATTCCAGTCAAGGATGCGCGAATAGGTCTCGGCACCGATGACCAATGCGGTCGACGCCTGACCGGCGCGGATGAAGTTGTCGGCGGTAGCAAGAGCAAAGATGAACCCGGAACAGACGGCCTGGACGTCGAACGCAGCGCCGTTGGTCATCCCCAGCTTTGCCTGTACCCGCGTCGCCGTTGCGGGAAAGGTATCGTCCGGCGTGGACGTGGCGACGAGGACGAGATCAACCTCGCGGGCATCGATCTGGGCGGCGGCGAGCGCCCTTTGCGCCGCGCGCGTCGCCAGATCGGAGGTCACCTCGCCATCGGCGGCGATGTGCCGCTGGCAAATGCCGGTCCGCGCGACGATCCAGTCATCCGTCGTTTCTAGCTGGCGCGACAACTCGGCATTGTCGACGATCCGCTCGGGCAGATAGGAACCCGAGCCGGCGATGTGTGCATGAATGGTCGTCATTATCCTGCCGCGATTTTCGGATCGACCGGAGTTCCGGACGAAAGATAGGCAAAATCCTGTTTGATGCCCTCGTTGACGCCGTCAGAAACGAGGTCAACCGCGGCGCGGATGGCGTTCGAAAACCCGAATGAATCGGTTCCGCCATGGCTCTTGACGCAGATCCCGTTGAGCCCGAGGAACATCGCCCCGTCGTAGACCCGCGGGTCGACCCGTGCCCGCATGGCGCGCAGGGCCGGACCGGCCAGCAGGGCGCCGAGGCGAGCGATCGGCGAGCTCGTCAACGCTCGTTTGAGAAATTCCGCGTAAAGGCGCGCGGTTCCTTCCGCCGTCTTCAGCGCGATATTGCCGGTAAAGCCGTCGGTGACGACGACGTCGACCGTGCCCTTGGCGATGTCATCCCCTTCGACGAACCCGTGGAAGCGGATGGCAAGCGTGCTCGACTGCAAGATCGCTGCGGCCTTGCGCACCGAATCGTTGCCCTTGAGGTCTTCCTCACCAACGTTGAGGATGCCAACCGAGGGATTCTTCAGCTTGAGGACGTTGCGGGCGAACACCTCGCCCATGACGGCGAACTCCACAAGGTTCTTCGCGTCGCAGGAGACGTTTGCGCCGAGATCGAGCAGTACGGTACGGCCGTTTATGCTGGGAAAGACCGAGGCGATCGCCGGGCGATCGACGCCCGGGAGCGTCTTGAAGACAAATTTCGCCATGGCCATCAACGCGCCGGTGTTACCGGCGGAGACGATGCCGTCGGCGTCGCCTGCGGCCACCGAATCGATTGCCTGGCGCATGCTCGAATTCCGCCCGGAGCGCAGCGCCACCGAGGGCTTCTCGCTTCCAAGCACGACGTCGGACGCATGCCGCATCTCGACGAACGCGCGCAATCGACGGAATTTGTTCATCAGCGGCGAGATCTCGTCGGTGCGGCCGAAGACCAAAAAGCGCACGTTCTTCAGGCGATGGATCGCCCGGTTCATCCCCTCGATCACCATCCGCGGCGCGTGGTCGCCACCCATGGCATCAACGGCGATCGTCACCGGCCGGGAAGGAGACCACGTCACTCCGGGCACGCCAGCCCCACGCCGAAGCCGGAGTGATGACGAAAACGAAAGCCGGCCAAAGCAGGCCGGTTACGGAGGCCGTGCGGGCAACGCATGGAATTTTTCATTAGTCTGCGAACCTGGATGTGACGTCGCTGCTCGCGCGCACCGAAAGAATGCGCGCTCGGCCGATCGATTCCGGTCAAGGGTCGTAAACGACGACACACGGCCTCAGCGCGGTCGACGCAACGACGGGCCTACTTATACAAATTCTTAGTTGTGCACAAGAGCTTACCGTAGTCACCCTCGACCTTTGCGCCAATTGGCGAGATGCTCGAGCGGGCTTGGGGTCGTATCCGGTACCTCGCAATCGCAACCTGTAAACACCGCGCCCGGTTTTCGCGGATAAGGATCGAGTTCGATCGCAAGTTGTTCGGCGAGAGCGTCGCCGACGTCGAGGCTGTCCCCGGTCAGCGGTTCGGCGTAAAGCTCGCTCGACGCCTCGATGAACGCTTCGCCGTCGCCTATGTCCGCCTGCGCTGCGTCGGCTAGGCCATCCTGCCAGACGTCGGTCGCGTCCGCGGAATAAAGACGCGCAAACCATACCTCGATGAGAGCCTCAATGGGATCGAGCGTGACCACGCACGTCTGCACGACGTCCGCGCTCAGCCGGCCCTCGAGCCGGACGCACCGACCGTCGGCCTCCGGCTTCAACGTGCCGTACGCCTGCAGACGGTTCACCGCTTCAATGCCATAGCGCCGGGAAAGCGCCCGTCGCTCCTCGACATTCGCTTCGATTTCGAACGTTCGACCTGCGGATGGAAGGTCGTGCACCGGGATCCGCCGACAGAATTCACTCGTCTGATGATGCTGCTTGTGTCGCTCTTCGGATGTCCTATGCATCGCGGGCCTCAACCGGTTGAATTGCCGGGGCATCGAATCGCAGGCGACCGGCGAGCAGCGCATCGAGCGGCTCCGCGTCGAGCCGTTCCGCTTCCCGCCGCAGGTAGGTGGCGACGGCAGCCACCTGCCCGTCTTCGAAATTCGCCTTGCGATAAAGGTTGCGGCATAGCGCCGTCTTCAGGTCATCGCCATTTTCCGCCGTCAGCGCTCGATCGTAGGCGGCGAGGCGGCCGTAAAAGCCCTTTGCCATCGCCTTGATTCGCTTACCGACAGCGAGATCGCCCACGCCCATTTCCCGCAGATTCTGATCCATGTCCGCGAACATCAGGTCAAACAGCGCCTGCGACAGCGCCCGCGTCCGCGATGGCATGCGATGAAGCCGGCGCATCACCAGCACGGTGTGGGCGACGATCAAGTCAAACCGCCCGTCCGGGGTGTCCGGCACACCGTGCGTAGCGTAAAATTCCGGAAGGCGCGACTGCCGGACGATCGCCCGGTAGAGCGCGTGCGCCGCGGATTTTTCCGCCCGCCGATGAAACACCCCGAGCAGTCTCATCGCCTCCGATCCGGTTCTGTTGTTTGGCCGCGGATACATCAGGCGATCAGCGGTTTCCGAAAGCCTTCGATCGCCGCTATAATGCCGCTCGGCCGCCCACGTCTCGTGGCGATCATATCTGATTACTTTCGGATTCCTGGTGACAAATGGCAAGCCCTCCTGTTCTGATTCGGCGGCTGACGCGGAGCCTGTCCGTCCTCGCCCTCGCCGCTGCATCGATGACGATGGGCGCCTGCGCGCCGCAATTCGATACCCACGGCGACCACATCGAAGCGGATCGCATTGCGCAGATCCATCCGGGGGTGCAAAGGCGGGACGACGTGCAGCAGGTGCTCGGCTCCCCCTCCAGCGTCTCGGCCTTCGGCGAGGAGACGTGGTATTACATCAGTGACGTCGTCGAACGACGATCGTTCTTCAACCGGGAGGTTGTCGACCGGCAGGTCGTCAGCATCCGATTCGATCCCCAAGGCGTGGTTGGGCAGCTCGACGTCTTCGGTCTCGAGCGAGGACGGGAGGTCGAGGTCGTCGATCGCGAGACGCCGAGCTTTGGTGAATCGCCGAATTTCCTGGATCAGATCATCGGCAATCTCGGCCGCTTCAATCGCGACGAATCGGCGGGAGCTCCCGGCGGCCGCACGACTCGCCCGGGGAGCTGAGCCGCCCGCCGGTGGACGGCCCGCCGAGCGCATCGCCCCCAAGCATGAGCTCCGCGCAAGGGCGCATCAAAGAGGGCGTCACCGGACCGCATTGGGGCAGCTTTTTGGCCTCCGGCAGTAAGAAGGCCACGACCCTCTCACATAATTGGACGTCCGTTAAAACGTCATCCAGCAGTCAAGCGTTCGTCACCGTCTCCGGCTAAATACCCCGTTTGACGACCATTGATGGTCATAAAAGGGGGAAATCCGTGATGAGGGGAACGCGCCGCGAGTTTTTGGAGACCATCGTCGTCGCTGCGGGAACGCTGTGTCTTGCCCCCGTCGCATCCGCCACCAGTTGGCCTGGAGCGGAGCCATTCGACATCTTTCCGCAAGGCGTTGCCTCCGGAGATCCGAAGCCGACGAGTATTATCTTATGGACCCGCACCCAACTTCCAGTCGAGCATGTCGACTCGCTCCCACCGTTTCCCGTGCGCGTCCAGCTTGCCCACACACCGCGGTTCGCCGAGCAGGACTTGGTTGTCGACGCGTCCGTCGACGCCTTGAGCCGTAACGGCCGGTGCGTGCGTGTCAAGATCACCGGGCTCAGCCCCCGTCAGACGTATTTTTATCGATTTCTAGCCTTCGACGGCTTGGCCCGCTCCAGGGTTGGCCGCACCCGGACCGCGCCAGCGCCGCATGCAGCGACGCCCGTCCGGTTCGCCTACGCCAACTGCCAGGACTTTGTCGGACGATGGTTCAACAGCTACCTGCCGCTGTTGACGCGTGAATACAACGATCTGGATTTTCTCGTTCACCTCGGGGACTTCATCTACGAGACGACCGGCGACCCCCGCTACGCGCACCCGACATCGCAGCGTTCCGTCCACTTCGACGACGCGGCGGGCGCCATCCGTCTGGGAGAAGCGGACGCTCCCTACCTCGCCGCGCGGACCCTCTCGAATTACCGCCAGCTCCACCGTCACTACCGCTCGGACCGTATCCTCCAGCGGGTGCTGGCACGATTTCCGCTCGTTGCCATTTGGGACGACCACGAATTCAGCGACGACAGCTGGCGCACGACATCGACCTACTTCGAAGGCCGCAAGCCGGAGTCCGATCCGGAACGTCTGCGCAACGCCGAGCGCGCATGGCTCGAATACATGCCGATCGACGACGCCCCGGATGAGCCCCGGCTCGCCGAAATTATCGATACCGCCCCCGATCGCCTCTATCCCAACGTCCGCATCTGGCGCGGCCTGAGGTTCGGACGCACGGTCAACCTGACGCTCACCGACTATCGCAGCTTCCGTTCCGACCACCTGATTCCCGAAGATGGATTTCCTGCTGAAATAATCGCCACAGAAGATCACTTGCGCACAGTTTTTGCGCAGTTTGGATATGATTTCACCGCGACCGCCAGCGGATTGCAGCCCTATGTCGCGTGGACGTCGATTCCACCGCAGTCGCGGCTGGCTTTGCAGGCGGCTCTGAGCCGCGAATACGCGCAAGCGGGCTATGTTGGAGACGCGGCGGCGAAGGCCAGCGCCGTGTTGACCGGCAACCTCGCCGTTCCCTTTCTCAATCGCCGCCTGGCGGCGATGGGACTGGCAATCCTGGCGATGGACGGGCTGCCGTTGGGCCTGAGCTATGAGGTACTGGGTAAGGTCGAGCTGTTTTCGACCTTCGGTTCGCGCTACGCCGTCAACCAGAAGTGGTTCGACCTGCTCGCCGTTCTGCGCACGGCGGCGGCACAGGTCGCCTACGGCGAACAACAGACCGCATTCCTGCGCGAAAGCCTCGAGGCCGCCGCGCACCATGGATGGAACATCGTCGCCAACTCGACCTCCAATACCTCGATGATCCTCGACCTCGCCCAGCAGTTCGAGGACCAGCCTGAATTCAAGACGCTACCTCAGGAGCTGCAGACGATCCTGACGTTGTTCCGTGCCTCGCCCCTGGGCGCCCGTCTCAAGCTCAACGTCGACAAGTGGGATGGTTTTCCGCTCCGCCGCGAGCAGTTGCTGAGATTCTACCGCCGGCTCGGCAACGTCGTGCTGATCGCGGGCGACATTCACGCCAGCTGGGTCACCGATCACTCCAACGCCGACGGCCCGCTCGTGGAATTCACCGGCCCGGCGATTTCGTCGAGCAGCCTTGGCGAGTTCATCTTGCGCGCGATCGCCGCCGGCGTGGACTCTCTCGGGTTGCCGGCGAGCGTTCCGGACACGCTGGCACGGCTGTTTCCGGATCTCGTCACGGCGCTGCACGCCTTTGTCTTCGATCGCGCCGCCGAGAGCCCGTTCTTCGACGTGCAGCAGGAAGTCATCTTCGCCGACGTCGTGCGCAACGGCGTCGTCGTCTGCGAGGCGAATGGCGAGACGTTTACGACAACCTACTGGCTGCTGCCCACCGACGACGTCGCCGTCAGCTACTACAGTGATCAGGCGAGCCTGCTCGCCAAGTTCGAGCGCCGTCAATTCCGCGTGAGCAAATCGGACGGACTGCAGGCCATCTGACCCTACACCAAAGAAAAACCCCACAACCTTGAATGGTTGCGGGGCCTTCTTGGTGTAATGCTGCGCGTCTCGCGCGGGCGAACGTCAGCTATGGGCGAGCATGGCCAGGAGCAGCAGGGCCACGATGTTGGTGATCTTGATCATCGGGTTGACCGCGGGACCGGCGGTGTCCTTATAGGGATCACCGACCGTATCGCCGGTCACCGCCGCCTTGTGCGCTTCCGAGCCCTTGCCACCGTGATGGCCGTCCTCGATGTATTTCTTGGCGTTGTCCCAAGCGCCACCGCCGGCGGTCATGGAGACCGCGACGAACAGGCCGGTGACGATAACACCCATCAGCATCGCCCCCAGCGTCGAGAACGCCGCTGACTTGCCAGCGATCATCAAGATGATGACGAACAGCACGATCGGCGCCAGCACCGGAAACAGCGAGGGAATGATCATCTCCTTGATCGCCGCCCGGGTCAGCATGTCGACACAGCGGCCGTACTCCGGCTTGCCGCTGCCGTCCATGATCCCGGGAATTTCCTTGAACTGACGGCGAACCTCGACGACCACGGACCCCGCCGCGCGCCCGACCGCCATCATTCCCATCGCACCGAACAGGTAAGGCAGCATGCCGCCGACGAACAGGCCGACGACGACGAACGGGTTGGACAGGGAGAAATCGACGATGACGCCGGCAAAATAGGGGTAAAGGTTGGGGTTGCTGCTGAAGAAATGTAGGTCCTGGGTATAGGCGGCGAACAGCACCAGGGCACCCAGGCCGGCGGAGCCGATGGCGTAACCCTTGGTCACCGCCTTCGTCGTGTTGCCGACGGCGTCGAGCGCGTCGGTGGTCTTGCGCACGCCCTCGTCGAGGTCGGCCATCTGGGCGATGCCGCCAGCGTTATCGGTGACGGGCCCATAGGCGTCGAGCGCCACGACCATGCCGGCGAGCGCCAGCATTGCGGTTACGGCGATGGCGATGCCGAACAGCCCCGCGAGCAGGTAGGTGATAATGATCGCGGCGCAGATGATCAGCGCCGGCAGTGCCGTCGCCTCCATCGAGATCGCTAGGCCCTGGATGATGTTGGTCGCATGTCCGGTGCGCGAAGCATCCGCGATGCCCTTGACCGGGCGATAGTCGGTCCCCGTATAGTATTCGGTAACCCAGATCAGCAAGCCGGTGACGACGAGCCCGACCAGGCCGCACAAGAACAGGGTAAATCCGGTGAAGGTCTTTCCGGCAACGGTTAATTCCGTGCCAAGGCCGATGACGATGGCGGTTATGGGCAAAAGAGCGACGGCGGACAAAACCGCAGATCCGACGAAGCCCTTATAAAGCGCACCCATGATGCTGTTCGAAGCACCCAGCCGCACGAACTTGGTCGAAGCGATGGACGACAGAATGCAGACGGCACCGATGGCCAGCGGATAGAGCATGACGTCCGCCATGACCGACTGACCGTAGAAAAAGATCGAGCCCAGAACCATCGTCGCGACGATGGTGACCACGTACGTCTCGAACAGGTCGGCCGCCATGCCGGCGCAGTCACCGACGTTGTCGCCGACGTTATCGGCGATGACCGCCGGATTTCGCGGATCGTCCTCGGGAATTCCTGCTTCGACCTTGCCGACGAGGTCAGCACCGACGTCGGCGCCCTTGGTAAAGATGCCGCCACCAAGACGGGCAAAGATCGAGATCAGGGATGCGCCAAAACCCAGCGAGACCAGGGGATCAATCAGTTCCCGGCCGGTCGCGCCGATGATCAGCAAGAAGAAGTAGTAGATGGCGACCGCAAGCAGCGCGAGACCGGCAACGAGCATGCCGGTGACCGCGCCCGCCTTGAAGGAAATCTCCAGGCCGCGATCGAGACCCTGCCGCGAGCCTTCCGCCACCCGTACGTTCGAGCGTACCGAGATGTTCATGCCGGCGTAGCCGGCGGCACCGGAAAGGCAGGCGCCGATCAGGTAGCCCAAGGCCACCTTCCAGCCGAAGACGAAGAGAAGAACGACCGCGACGCCAGCCCCGACCATGCCGATCGTGCGGTACTGGCGATTGAGGTACGCGGCGGCGCCCTCCTGAACCGCGTTGGAAATCTGCCGCATCCGGTCCGTGCCGGTCGGGCAAGCCATAATCGTGCGACTGGTCAGCGCTCCGTAGGCGAGCGCCGCGAGCCCACAGAGAAGTATGAAGATATACATGGACGGCCCCTTTTTTCGTTTTACATCCGCCTGGGGTCCGAACCCTCCCTCCCCAGGCAGGTCTGCGTTGCCCTATCTGCAGGCACTGGCCTGAACATGCCAGATGCACTTGAGTGCTGCAACCGTTGCATGGTGCATTGCAACACGAAAGTGCGCTTCTGGTTCAAAGGGCGGTGGTGGGGATTTAGCAACGGCCAATCTGGTAGGCAACGCGCCTGCGAATCGCGCGGGCAGGAATGTTTAAAAGTGGCTCCAGCCACCCCGCTCCACCGCCACCGGCTCGCCGTTGGCATCCTGCACGGCGACCGGGCAACCGCCGCTTGGCCCGCCCAGGGCGGGCGCTTCGATTCGGCCGATGGCATGCACGCGAACGCCGGCCTTGCGCGCGGCATCCTCGACCGCCGATGCCTGATCGGAAGACGCGGTGAAGACGAGTTCGTAGTCGTCACCGCCGGTCAGCAATACCGGCAGCAGATCGGCATCAGCGGCGAGCAAGGCCCTACCAGCCGGGGAAAAAGGAACCCGCTTGGCCTCGATGATCGCATAGACGCCGGACGCCCGGCAGATATGCCCGAGATCGGCGATCAGCCCGTCGGAAACGTCGGCGCAGCCGCCTGCCACGCCGGCCAGCGCCCGGCCGAGCGCGACGCGCGGACGGGGAGTGCGATAGCGGGTGATCGCCGGCGCGATGAGTTCGTCCGGCAAACCCGCGACATGATTGGCTTTGGCGCCTTGCCCCAGCGCGCCAAAGCCAAGGGCGCCCAACCCGAGCACGCCGTCACCGATGATTCCGGAAACGTAGACGGCATCGCCCGGCCTTGCGCCCGAGCGGCGCAGCGCGCAACCCGGCTCGACGGTGCCGAACGCGGTGACGGACAGTGCAAGCGGGCCCGGCGTGGCCACGGTATCGCCGCCGGCGAGAACGATGCCGTAGTCCTCCTGCATCGCTCGCAATCCGGTGGTAAAGCCGACAAGCCAGCGGTCGAGCTGGTCCATCGGCCACGTGCGGGGAAAGGCGGCCGTCAGCACGTAGGCACGCGGCGCGGCACCCATCGCCGCGAGGTCCGAGATGTTCACCGCCAGCACCTTGGCGCCGACACTCTCCGGCGGATCGGCGGAGAGAAAATGAACGTCCGCGATCAGCGCGTCGGCGGTGACGACCACTTCGTGCCCTGCGGCGATCGCCAGCACCGCTGCATCATCGGTTAGGTCGAACGCCCCCGGTTCACTCGCGGCAAGCGGCGCGAAGTGGTGGGCAATCAGCGAAAACTCGTCAAGTCCCGCCATGGCCGGCACCACTCGGGACATCCTGAGTCCCGGCGCGCATCTGTGCCGCGATCCGATCAAGGACCGCGTTCACCAGGCCCGGCTCCTTGCCGGAAAAAAATTCGTGGGCGATTTCGACGTACTCGTTGATGACGACGCCGACCGGCACGTCCGGCTGCGCCGCAAGCTCGTAGGCGCCGGAGCGCAGGATAGCCTGCAGCAGGATCTCGAGCCGGTCCATCGTCCAGCCCTGCGACAGCGCCGCGCCAACGGCGACGTCGATTTCGCCGCGCCGCGCCACCACGCCCTCGACCAGGCCCTGCAGGAAGGCCCGGTCCGGCGGTGTGCCCGGTTTCGTCTGATCAACAGACGACCAGCGCCGCTCCACGAAGTCAGAGATCACCCGCTCGGCCGGATCACCCGAGACCTCGAGCGCGTAAAGCGCTTGCACCGCCGCCAGACGCGCGGCGCTGCGACGTTCGCGAAAGCTTGGACGCGCAGCCGGCGTCATGCCTCGCGCGCGCCCGCGCCGAGGCGCTTGAGCGCGATCATGCGAAGGCAGGCCTCGGCGGCGTCGGCTCCCTTGTTCTGACCGTTGATATCGGCGCGTTCGAACGCTTGCTCGTAGGTCTGGCAGGTGAGCACACCGAAGCCCAGCGCCACCTGCCGCTGAACTGACAGGTCCATCAGCGCACGGCTGACTTCCCGGCAGATGTGATCGTAGTGGTCGGTCTCGCCCCGGATGACACAGCCGAGCGCAACGAACCCGTCGTATGCGCCATCCTCGGCGCTGGCGCCAAGCGCGAAGGCGATCGCGGCCGGCAGCTCGAAGCAGCCGGGAACCGCCCGGCGCTCGATCACCGCACCGGCGCTGGCCAGCACGTGCAGGGCGCCGGTGACGAGCTGATCGGCGAGATCTTCGTAAAAACGAGCTTCGATAATCAAGACGCGCGGGGATGGAATCATGGGAGGACCGGTTTGGCGGGAATCGACTGCTGTCCTACGACCGACAGGCCATAGCCTTCAAGACCAATGATCGTTCGCCGGGTGTTGGACAGCAAGATCATGTCCTTCACTCCAAGATCGAGGAGGATCTGGGCGCCGACACCGTAGTCGCGCAGTTCCGAGCTGCTCTCCTCGCATCCTTGCACGCGGGCCCGCAGGCGGTCCGATACGGTGGTGGGATGATATTCGCGGATCAGCACGATAACGCCGCGGCCGGCCTCGCCAATCATCTGCATCGCCGCGTGCAGTTCGCCGGCCTTGCCGTGCTGCAAGTCGCCGAGGACGTCCTCAAGAACGTTCAGGGCGTGCATGCGCACGAGGATCGGACCGTCGGCGGCAATATCGCCCTTGACCAGCGCGACATGCTCGGCCGAGCCGGTGCGGCTGGTGAACACCAGCATGCGGAACGGCCCGCCGTAAAGGCTGTCGAGCCGGGCGTCGACGATGCGCTCGACGATACGATCGTAGCGCAAGCGGTGGGCGATCAGATCGGCGATGGTGGCGATCTTCAGTCCATGGAACTGGGCAAAGCGCAGCAGGTCGGGCGTGCGCGCCATCGTGCCGTCGTCGTTCATCACCTCGCAGATGACGCCCGAAGGGTTGAGACCCGCCAGCCGGGCGATATCGACGGCGGCCTCGGTGTGGCCGGCACGAACCAGGGAGCCGCCATCCCGCGCCTCGAGGGGGAAGACGTGACCGGGCGAGACGAGGTCATCCGGTCCCTTGGTCGTATCGATGGCGACCGCCACCGTGCGCGCCCGGTCGGAGGCGGATATCCCGGTGGTCACGCCGTCGCGCGCCTCAATCGAGACGGTAAATGCCGTCTGGTGGCGCGAGACGTTGCGCTGCGGCATCAGCGGCAGCTTGAGCTCGCTCACCCGCGCACGCGTCAGCGCTAGGCAGATCAGCCCACGACCATAGCGCGCCATGAAGTTGATCGCGGCGGGGGTCGCCATCTGTGCCGGTATAACAAGGTCGCCCTCGTTTTCCCGGTCTTCGTCATCGATCAGAATGAACATCCGCCCGTTGCGGGCGTCTTCGATGATGTCCTCGATGCTCGAGAGCTGCGGTGGCCGGTCCAAACGTTCATCCTTGTTCGAGGAGGCGCGCAACATATCGCGCCAGCATATCGATTTCCAGGTTCACGCGCGCACCGACCCGCGCCTCTCCCAATGTCGTGACCGCGAGCGTGTGCGGAATGATATTGACCCCGAAGCGGCCGCCGTCCACCGCGTTGACGTTCAGCGAGATGCCGTCAATGGCGATCGAGCCCTTCTGGGCGATAAAGCGGGCAAGCGGCGGCGGCGCTTCGAAAACAAAGCGTCGCGAGTCGCCCTCGGGCGTAATGGCGACGATGCGCCCGACGCCGTCGACGTGTCCCGAGACGAGATGGCCGCCGAGTTCGTCGCCCAGCTTGAGCGAACGCTCGAGGTTGACAGCGGTGCCCTCGCGCCAGTCGCCGAGAGTCGTGCATGACAGCGTCTCAGCCGAGGCCTGAACGGCGAACCAGCCGGCGGCGCGCTCGATCACCGTCAGGCAGACACCCGAGCAGGCGATCGAGGCGCCGATCGGGATACTGTCTTCGGTGAAGGCGGTGGCGATCTCGAAGCGCGTATCGCCCTCGGCGCGGACCAATCGCACCCGGCCAAGGTCGGTGATGATGCCTGTGAACATGCGCGCGTGCTGACCTTCTGGAAAACGCGAGGTGAATGCGAAGCCGCGATGTTGGGTGGCCAGCGGCGCGAACACAAGCCCCGATCGCGTCCCCCGATCGCGTCCCCCGATCGCGTCCCAGGCAGCCTGGGGCCGGGCCTGGGATGGTACCAGGCCCGGGGGCTCCAGCGATCGAGGTTACCAGGTGAGCGTTTTGGCGTCGTCCTTGAACAAGAGGCCGCTGGTCAGGTCCGGATTGCCGACCCTCGCCCCTTCGATCAAATCGCTTTCCCGGATTCCATAGTATTTCATGCACAACGGACAGACGATCACCGTCGCTCCCTTCGCCATCAGGTCCGCCAACGTCTTCCGCTGTGCGGCAAACTTGCCCGCGTGTTCTCTCGAGGCGATCAGCACACCCTTGTCGTTCAGCCAGATCGCCACCGGGTGTCCGCGCTCCAGCATCGCGCCGGAGAACGTCAACGCCATATCGGCCCGATGACCGTCCTCGGTCGTCAGGTTGACAAACAGTGAGCCGCGGGTGTCGGCAGCGGCCGGCGATCCCGCAAAGGCGGTGATCGTAATGAAGGCAATCAGCAGGTTGCGTAGCATCGTTCGCATTCCTTTTTCGTGAAGCTTAGGGTGAAGGTCCGTTGGATCGGCAAGCGCCTAGAACGTGAACGTCTTGCGGACGCCGGCGAAGACGGTCCATGCCTCCTTGAGCTGCGGTCCATTGACGTTCTGGTAAAGCGGCACGCTGACTTCCACACCGGGGTTGAGCCCCATGAGCGGACCGTCCGCGACCCGGTAATTGACCCCGAACCCGGCGCTGGTGTTCCAACCGCCGTAGTTGTTGGGATCGGCTGTCGGTGTCGGGCCGGTGACCCGGCTATCCTTGCCGTCGATGTCGCCGACATACGTCTGACTGAGCCGCGCCGAGATGCTGAACCCGAGGCCGAGACTGTAACCGCCCCAGGCTGTGGAAAACGCGCGATCGCCGAAGGTATACCCTTGGTCGTTCTCGCCCAGATTGATCTGGCCGAGCGCCTGCGCGCCCCAGTTCCATGATCCCCTCGCCCCCCAGTACGTCAGTCCGGGCAGAAGACCATAGGTCCCGGTGCCGAGTTGCATGCCGTACGGCAAGCGCATCTCCATGACCTGACCGTTGGCCATCAGCATGCGGCCCTTTTCGGTCGTCGAGCCCGTGGGGAAGCTTAGGCCGGCTTGCATGTGAACGTGATGGGTCTGGTCCTCATACAGTCGGTAAAGAGCACTCGCGGCAACATCGCCGATCCCGGACGTCTCGTTCTTCGAGGTTCCGAGCTCGGTGGTGCCGGTCATGCCGCTAAAGGTCACCATTTCCATCTGCTTGGTGACGTAGGGGAGCATGACCATAACGGAGAGATCGTCCGTCACGCCGGCCATCACGCCGAACATGTGCATGTCGACGGTCATGTTCTGCGGAGCGCTCCGCCATGTCAGAGGTTGCCCCGGTTTGCCGGCGTTATGGTTGCGCATCGTGGCGACGTCCTTAGGACTGAGGTCGTCGTCGCCGTCGGCCAATTGCGACATGTCCATGTGCATATAGCGGTACGTGAACATGATTTGGCCCGGCTTGTGCAGCCGGGTGCCGGCAAGGCCTGCAGGGTCAGGCGCAGAATGGAAAGGCATCATCCCCTGACCGTGCGTCAGAGGGTCATCCGATTGGGTCGACATGTTCGGCATCGAGGTATCTTCGGCGAATGCGGGATGCACAAGGCACACCCCCGCCGTTCCCGCCATAAGGCAGGTGCGCGCAGCAAACGAACGCATATCCTCTCCTCTCGAAGGGACAAGAATTGACGGAATTCTTGGGGGTCGCTCAGGAGAGGACGGGTGGCGCCCGCGAAAGGTGATCGAAACCGGCATATAAGCCGGCGATATCTCGGCTGGGATGGAAGTGCGGGAAGGTTGAGACGCCGCGATCGAAGGCTTCGGGAACGCAGTCAACTGGCGCTAACAGAAAGGCCGTCAGAATCCGGCAAAGCGGGCAGTCTTTCTTGGGCTTTTGCTTGCCATCGGGCGCGCCGGAAAACGGCTGATCCCCGGGGATAAGCTGGATGCCGTTCGCCGTGCAGACCTCGATCCCGCCTCGTTCGACGGCCGGGACCCAGAGCGGGGATAAACCGATGAAAACGTAGGTATAGAGCGCGAGAACCGCGCCCAGCCGTGCAAGCGGGTGCAGGCGAAGCGCATGGAGCAGGCCGCGGTGCTTCATCGGCCTTGGCGCCATGAACGGCCACCACCCGCAGAGCACGCAGCCTTCCCGACGATCGGCCGCCCTTGGTATTCGGTCCGCGAAGGGATCACGGCGCCGTTTTGAATGGGGCGCAGAACACTCCCCTTACCCCTTCCAGTCTCACTCTCGCACCGCGGTTGGATAACGATCGTTCCACCTGCCGTCAACCGGATGCGGCCAGGGTAATTCGATCTATTCAGCAGGTTAGGCCTCGTCTTGCACCCGCCCGTGTATCTTCGCGGCCTGGTGGGGGCGGATCTAGCCTCACGGCGGGTCGGGTGAGCACGCCCCCGCCCTTGGGCGGCACGGCCCGCCATTTCGATCCGCCGCAAGCGGGCGCGATCCGGATGCTTTGATATCTTCGCCCGAACCGTCTTCAGGCACGGCAATCGCCCGGAGCCAGTCCGGCAGCGGCGTTGCCGCCGGCGATTTGACCTGCTAGCTTGCCGCCGCGGGCCCTTGCGGCCAATTCCAAACATCGGACGTGGCCATGAAGATCAGCGGGAACGCCATCCGCCCAGGAAACATCATCGAGCATCAAGGTCGCCTATGGCGGGCGGTGAAGATCATGCACACCCAGCCGGGCAAGGGGGGTGCTTATCTGCAGGTGGAGCTCAAGGACATCCGGGACGGCACTAAGCTCAACGAGCGGTTTCGCTCCTCGGAGAGCGTCGAGCGGGTGCGCCTCGATCAGCGCGACTTCCAGTACCTGTTCAGCGACGGCGACATGCATACCTTCATGGATTGCGAGACCTTTGATCAGATCGCCGTGAGCACCGATATCGTCGGCGAGGATCAGGTGCCGTTCCTGCAGGAGAATATGAAGGTCACTATCGAATCCTACGAGGAAAGCCCACTCAACGTGCAGCTCCCCGATCAGGTGGTGCTGCAGGTGGTCGAGGCCGACGCCGTGGTCAAGGGACAGACGGCGGCCTCCTCGTACAAGCCGGCGATCCTGGAAAACGGTGTGAAGGTCCTGGTTCCACCGTTCGTCGAGTCGGGGACGCGCATCGTCGTCGCCACGGCGGATGCGACCTACGTCGAACGCGCCAAAGACTGACGACGGAAGGTACTTACGGATTCATGATCCTACGCTCCCCCTTGCTCAACGTCATGACCGCCGCCGCGCAGAAGGCGGCGAAGGGTCTTATCCGCGACTTCGGCGAACTCGAGCAGCTTCAGGTCTCGAAAAAAGGGCCGGCAGATTTCGTCAGCAAGGCCGATCATCGCGCCGAAGGCGTCCTGCGCACGGAACTGCACAAGGCGCGGCCGACGTATGGAATGCTGATGGAGGAATCCGGATCTTATGCCGGAACGGATACCTCCAACCGCTGGATCGTCGATCCCCTCGATGGAACGACAAACTTCCTCCACGGCATCCCCCATTTTTCGATTTCGATTGCTCTCGAGCGCGACGGCGAGCCTTTCGCCGGTGTCGTCTATTCGCCGATCGTCGATGAGATGTTCGTCGCCGAACGTGGCTCCGGCGCGTTCCTCAACGGTCGCCGCCTTCGCGTCTCCGGACGACGGCGCCTCGATGAATCGGTTTTTGCCACCGGCATTCCGTTCAAAGGGCAGCCGGATCACGCCTTGTTCCTGAGCCAGTTGCGCGCGGTGATGGAGGTGGTGGCCGGCGTGCGTCGCTATGGCTCGGCGGCCCTCGACCTCGCGTACGTCGCCGCCGGGCGCTTTGACGGATACTGGGAAAACGGCCTCAATCCGTGGGATATCGCCGCTGGGATTGTCCTGATCCGCGAGGCGGGAGGGTTTGTAACCGATCTTGCCGGAGGGCGGCGAATGATGTCCGGCGGCGGCATCCTCGCCGGCAACGCTGATCTCCACCCCCAGCTTGCCACCCTGGTCAGTGCCGGTGGCACCGGTGCGAGGGGCATCGATGCCACTGCGGCATCATTGTGACCGCGGTATCGCTGTGAATTGATCGTCGACACATCCTTTCGCCACCACATCGGGCATAAACTGTCGGCTGCGCAGGAACGAACGCTTGGCCTGCGCCGCGACTGGGTGCACCGTTCTCGAGGTAGGCCGTAGACGATGACCAAGCCACGCCGCTTCCTGATCCGCATGCTCGTCTTCCTCGCCGCGGTTGGCGGCGTCGTCGCCGCGCTGCATTCAGGCCTCGAGCACGCGTTTTTTGCCAACGCGCCGCTTAACGGCCTGATCATCGGCGTCTTCCTGCTTGGCGTGATCTACAACATCCGCCAGGTCCTGAGCCTGGGTCCCGAGGTTGCCTGGATCGAGCGGTATCGCGGCGACAGGCGGACAGGCGACGCGGGCCTCGCGGGAACTGCACCTGTGAGCGCCGCACCACCGCATCTCCTCGCCCCGATGGCGGCGATGCTGGGCGAACGCAAGGGCCGGCTGCAGCTTTCGGCGCCAGCGATGCGCTCGCTGCTCGATGGCATCGCCTCGCGCCTTGATGAGTCGCGGGATCTGTCCCGCTACGTCATCGGCCTTTTGATTTTCCTCGGCCTGCTGGGCACGTTCTGGGGGCTCTCGCAGACGATCGGCGCCATCGGTGATGTCATCCGCGGGCTGCAGGTGGGCGGCGGTGACGTCGGCGAAGTGTTCGAATCGCTGAAGCGCGGCCTCGGCGTACCGTTGTCGGGCATGGGGACGGCGTTTTCGTCCTCGCTGTTCGGACTCGGCGGCTCTGTCGTCCTCGGCTTCCTCGATCTGCAGGCGGGCCAAGCGCAGAACCGCTTCTTCAACGACCTCGAGGAATGGCTTTCGGGCTCCACCCGGCTGTCATCCGGCGCCCTGCCCGGCGATGGCGAGCAGTCGATGCCGGTCTACGTCCAGGCGCTGCTCGAGCAGACGGCGGAGAGCCTTGAGACCCTGCAGCGAACCCTGACCCGCGGCGAGGAAGCGCGCATCGCCACCAACACCCACATCATGGGCCTTGCTGAAAAGATCGGCACCCTTACCGACCAGATGCGCGCGGAGCAGCAACTGATGCTGAAGCTGGGCGAGGGCCAGGCCGAGCTGCGGCCGATCCTCGCTCGTCTCGCCGAAGCCTTTCGCGCCCCGCAGGCCGGCGGCATGGACGATGCGACACGCGGGCACATCCGCAACCTCGACGTCTATGTCGCGCGGCTGATCGAGGAGATGATCGCCGGTCGCGAGGAAATCGTCCGCCAGGTCCGCAGCGACATCAAGCTGCTGGCCCGGACCATCGCCGCCGTCGCCGACGAAGCGGGCCGGCAGGGCTGAGCGGGGATGGCGCTTCGCAACCTCCGCGGCCGCCGTCACCTCGACATCTGGCCGGGCTTCGTCGACGCGCTGGCCAGCCTGCTCCTGGTCATCATCTTCGTTTTGCTCGTCTTCGTCCTTGCCCAGTTCTTCCTCAGCGAGACGCTGTCCGGGCGTGACGCAGCGCTGCGCCAGTTGCAAGGACAGATGAGCGAGCTGGCAAACGTCCTCGCCCTCGAACGCAAGGCGAAGGACGCGCTCGATCAGCAGGTCGTGCAGCTCTCCGCCGAGCTGCAGGCATCGCTGGCGGCGCAGCGGGGACTGCAGGGACAGGTGCAAACGCTGACCCAGCGGGCGGAAAAAGCGGAGGGCGACGCCGAGACGAGTGCGCAGGAAGCGGCGAAACTCACGGCCGACATTACCGCCTTACAGGCGCTCAAGGACGACCTCGAACGCCAGGCGGCCACCCTCGCCCAGCGCAGCGAGACAGCCGAGGCCGGCCTGATCGAAGAGCGCAAGGTCTCGGAGAGCGCCCGCGCCCAACTCGCACTGCTCAATCAACAGATAGCCGCCCTGCGCGCCCAGCTCAGCGAACTCACCGCCGCCCTCGACGCGTCCGAGAAGAAGGCATCCGAACAGCAGGTTCAGATCGAATCGCTGGGATCACGGCTCAACGCCGCGCTGGCCGGCAAAGTGCAGGAACTCGCCCGCTTCCGCTCGGAGTTCTTCGGCCGGCTGCGCGAGATCCTCGGTGATCATCCCGACATCCGTATCGTCGGCGATCGCTTCGTCTTCCCCTCCGAGGTACTGTTCGACGTCGGCTCGGCCGAGATCGGTGATGCCGGCCGGGAACAGATCGCGCGGGTCGCCCAGACTCTCAAGGATGTCTCCGCCCGCATCCCCGCCGACATCGACTGGATCTTGCAGGTGGAGGGTCATACCGACAAGGTGCCGATCAATACGCCGCAGTTCCCGTCCAACTGGGAACTTTCGGAGGCACGGGCGATGTCGGTGCTGCGTCTTCTAATCGACAGTGGCATTCCTGCCTCCCGGCTCTCCGCCGCAGGTTACGCCGAATTCCATCCCATCGATCCCGGTGATGGCGAAGCCGCCTACCGGCGCAACCGCCGCATTGAATTGAAGCTAACTCAGCGCTAAAGCCAAGAGCGCAAGAACAAGGGGCACGTTAGTGCCCGCCATGGACGCCTCATGGGAATTCTGTTTCTCGTCGTTTTCGTCGATCTGGTCGGCTTCGGGGTGATCATTCCGCTGCTGCCCTTCTACGGCGAACACTTTCACGCCTCGCCGTCGCAGGTCGGCCTGCTGATGGCCATCTACTCCTTCGGCCAATTCCTTGCCGCACCGATCTGGGGCCAGCTCAGCGACCGCATCGGCCGCAAGCCCGTGCTGGTGATCAGCCTCATCGGCGCGACACTCTCGTATCTGTGGCTGGCCAACGCCACCAGCTTGTGGATGCTGTTCGCCGCCCGTGCGGTCGGCGGGGTGATGGCCGGCAACATCGGCACAGCCTTCGCCTACGTTGCCGACATCACCACGCCCGCCAACCGCGCCAAAGGGATGGGGGTTGTGGGCGCCGCCTTCGGCCTCGGATTCATCTTCGGACCGGCGATTGGCGGCATCCTCGCCGGCAACGATCCGGCACATGCCGATTATGTCAGCCCGGCACTGACCGCGGCGGCGCTCTCCGGCATCGCCACCCTCCTTGCCATCTTCCTGCTCAAGGAATCTCTCAGTGCCGAAACCCGCCGGGCGCACGCGGCGCTGCCACGCTCGAGCCGCTGGCGTCTGCTCGCCACCGCCCTGCGCACGCCCGTCGTCGGCCGGCTGATCGTCATTGCCTTCCTATCGACGTTCGTTTTCGCCGGAATGGAAACAACCTTCGCCATGTGGTCGCGGCGCGCCTTCGGCTGGGGGCCGGAACAGAACGGCTACATATTCGCCTTTGTCGGATTTACCAGCGCGCTGGTTCAAGGCGGCGGCGTCGGCCGGCTGGCCAAACGCTTCGGCGAGCGCGCCCTGGTAATCGGTGGCGCGGCAGCCCTCGCCGCCGGCATGCTGGCAATTCCGCTCTCGACAACGATCCCGGTCCTCGCAGCGGCGATGCTGATCGTGGCGCTGGGTTTCAGCCTGATGACCCCCTCGCTCAACAGCCTCGTCTCGCTGGCCGTCGAGAAGAGCGTACAGGGCGGCACGATGGGCGTCAGCCGCTCGGCGACGACGCTCGCCCGCGTTCTCGGTCCGAGTTGGGCCGGTCTGTTATTCGAGCATGCCGGGCGAGACTGGCCGTTTCTCGCCGGAGCCGTGCTGATGAGCGGCGTCGTTTTGATCGCGCTCGGTTCGACCGCGGCAAGGCCGGCGTGCGAGGGTGGCGACGTCCGCGGCGCGGACGCCCCTTAACCGAGCACAATGGCGCTGCCGGCAGCGGCGGAAAACTCGCGCTCGAGGATAGCGAGTAGCCGCTCGCCGCCGCGGGTCGAGATCCAGCCCCGTTCGTCATCGTAGCCGAAGTGCGCGGCACCGCTCACCGGTGACGACAGCCAGATCTGGCGATTGGGTGCGTTCTTATTGATCACGTATTGCCCGCCGCCATCAAGCGCCACCGTCAGCACCCCTTCGTGCAGATCGACTTCTGCCGTCTCGCCAATCTCCTCCTCCAGACGATCGAATAGGTCAGCGATCGTCTTGTCCGCCATGCGTACGAACTGGCCCTCGTCCACCATAACTCTCCCTCTTGCCCCATGCCGCCTCGTTGTGAGCCCCCTCCTCACCCCCCAGGTGCGCCATCGGCACCGGGCACGGCGAAAGCTTCCTCGTCAAGACGAGGCACCAGCGTCGTTGCCGGTATTTCCCGCCGGTTGCGCACACCGGATGACATCATTATATAGGGCGCTCGAACAGGAGCGAGATGATGAAGAAGGACATTCACCCGGATTACCACGAGATCATCGTGGAGATGACGGACGGCAGCCGCTTTACCACGCGATCGACCTGGGGCAGCGAAGGCGAAGTCCTGAAGCTCGGCATCGATTCGAAGACCCATCCGGCCTGGACAGGGGTCCACCGCCTGATGGATTCGGGCGGTCAGCTCGCCAAGTTCAACAAAAGGTTCAAGGGTTTCGGCCTGAAGGCCACCTAACGCCTGTCTTCCTCCGATGTAGCGTGCGCCACGCCGCCGGTTTCCGGCGGCGTTGGCGTTTGCGGATCAGGATTGCGCGCGCCTCCTGAAGGAAAAAAGGAGGCCCCCCTGCCGTCCGCAGCCTCCGCCCGAATCGACCTCACCTCGAAACAGGCAAACCCGCGCGGTGCACCCCCGACACACCAAATGCGACAGGCGCGGCTTTGATAGCAAACCAACCACACAAAAATGCCGCCCCATAAGGGGCGGCGTGAGTTGGATAGGGAGGAGGTCAAAGTGAACCAGGGTTCGGTGCCGAAGCCCGGCTCAACATGGACGCTCGCGGGACAAGAATATTTATAGCGAAATACGCTGCACGCATCAAGAGTTATTTTTTTAATTCTCTTTACTTGAGAGAGCAATTTCGCTAAGAGAAATACAAATTTAAATTGAATTACTTTTTATAACACCCGCGTAAAAATTGGCAAAGCCAGTATTTCCAGGGGTATCGAGACTCGCTGTCGGTTGCGATTCTGCTTGCCCGAAAGAAATGAACCGGGCATACCCGACTTTGGTCTAAGGCGTCTGGATCGGTCTGGTGAAGACGGCAAGGACGCTGCGATGACAGTATCCGCCAAAGGCGTCGATTATCCGTGATCGCGTGGCTTCTGTGCTGATTTCATAGCAGCACGGTTGCATTTCGGCCGCGTCTCGCATTCATTATGGATGCAAGGTGCGCGTTTCGGCTGGCGTCGCCCTGCGAGGCCCGGCCTCCTCCGTTTACGATAACGACAACCAAGAGGAGCTATCGAGATGGCACAACCATTGATGCCGAAGGCGACGGCCGTTTGGCTGGTCGAGAACACGGCACTGACGTTCGAGCAGATTGGCGATTTCTGCGGCATGCACGCGCTCGAGGTTCAGGCGATCGCCGATGGCGAAGTCGCGTCGGGCATGCAAGGGCGCGATCCCGTATCTGCCGGCGAAGTAACCCTGGCGGAGATCGAGCGCTGCTCGACCGATCCCCAGTTTCGCCTGCGTCCCGCCGACCGCCACGTGCCAATTCCCGAAGCGCGATCTAAGGGAGCGAAGTATACGCCGGTCGCGAAGCGGCAGGATCGTCCGGACGCCATCGCCTGGCTGCTGAAGAATTATCCCGAACTCACCGATGCCCAGGTGTGCAAACTTGTCGGCACGACCAAGCCGACGATCGACAAGATTCGCGAACGCACACACTGGCGTTCCGCCGACATCAAGGCACGCAATCCTGTTGGCCTCGGGTTATGCAACGAGCCCGACCTGCAGAAGGAGGTCGACCTTGCGCGCGCCCGGATGGGCACCGTGCACGGGACCTAGAACGTGATGAGGCCATGGGGGGTACATGCGCCGATGAAGCCTGCCACAGGCGCAAAACCGACACGTACAATCGCGTAACGCGCATCGACCGGCATTCACCCGTGCCGGCGACGCGCGCGTCCGCCGAAATCTCAGGCGATCACGCCCGACCCGCCTCGAATTCCGCGCAAGACAGGCCGAACTCCGCCAACCCCTCCTCCAGGTAATCGCCAAGAAGCGGAATGCCGAGAAAAGCCTCGACTCGGCGCTCGTCCGCGTACTCCTTCGCATCGGCCAAGGCGTCGCCCCATTCTTCGACGTCGTAATCCCCCTGTCCCAGCCATGTCAGCGCCAGCAGTTCGATCGTTTCGTCCTCGCTCAGCGATTCGAAGAATCTTTTGAGCTCTTCAATCGCCGGATCGTCGGATTCGGCGAATAAGACCTCCAATGGATCGTCGAGCGGATTGTCTTCGAGTTCCGAGGCCTCAGGCGCAATTTGCGCGTCGAACGCGCGCGCCTTGCCGATGAGATAACAGACTTTTTCGATCGAGATGGTCAACATGGGCGCCACCCTTTCGTCTGGACGAAGAAAGGATGAGGCTTTGAAGGCCAACTAGCAATTTCGTTCACTCGTTTGGCTTGGATCGCGTTTGACGGACAAAAAAAGCGCGGCACCGTTGCCCGAGTGCCGCGCTCTTCTCGCTTGCGCCTTTATCGCGACGGTTTATTCCGCCGGCGAGGACGCTGCCTCTTTGCGGGCGCTGGCGTAGCCGATCTGCTCCAGGGCGCCCTTGATCTCGTCAAGGATTGCCGGATCGTCGATGGTCGCCGGCATTTTCCACGGCTCGTTGTCGGCGATCTTCTGGATGGTCCCGCGCAGGATCTTGCCGGAGCGGGTCTTGGGCAGGCGATCGATCACCGTCGCGGTCTTGAAGGCGGCGACCGGACCGATCTGGTCGCGGACCATCTTCACCAGTTCCTTGACGATCTGCTCGTGCGACTTGCTGACTCCCGCCTTGAGAACCACGAAGCCGACGGGAAGCTGACCCTTGAAGTTGTCATAAACCCCGACGACGGCGCATTCCGCGACGTCGTCGTGACGGGCCAGGACCTCTTCCATCGCCCCGGTCGACAGGCGGTGGCCGGCGACGTTGATGACGTCATCGGTGCGGGCCATGATGTAGACGTAGCCGTCCTCATCCATGAAACCGGCATCGGCGGTGGTATAGTAGCCGGGAAACTCGGTGAGATACGACTTCACGAAGCGGTCATCGTTGTTCCACAGCGTCGGCAACGCGCCCGGAGGCAGGGGCAGCTTCACGCAGATCGTGCCGCTCTGACCGCGTCCAACCTCTTTGTTCGCCTCGTCGAGAACCATGACGTTCCAGCCTGGCACCGGACGGGTTGGCGAGCCTGGCTTCACCGGCAGCACATCGAGGCCCATGCAGTTGGCGGCAATCGCCCAGCCGGTCTCGGTCTGCCACCAGTGGTCGATGACCGGGCGTTTGACCGCGTTCATCGCCCATTGCAGGGTATCGGGATCGGTGCGCTCGCCGGCGAGGAAGAGAATGCGGAACTTGCTGAGGTCATACTTAGCCATCAGCTCGGCCTTCGGATCATCGCGTTTGATGGCGCGAAACGCCGTCGGCGCGGTAAACAGCGAGACGACATTGTGCTGTTCGATCATCCGCCAGAAGGCACCGGCGTCCGGTGTTCCGACCGGCTTGCCCTCATAGACGACCGTCGTCGCCCCGTAGATCAGCGGCGCATAAACGATGTAGGAGTGGCCGACGACCCAGCCCACGTCCGAGGCGGCCCACCACACTTCACCCGGTTCGACGTCGTAGATATTCTTCATCGACCAGTTCAGTGCGACGAGGTGACCACCATTGTCGCGGACCACACCCTTCGGCTGGCCGGTCGTACCCGACGTATAGAGAATGTAGAGTGGATCGGTCGCCGCCACCGGCACGCACTCGGCCGGCGTTGCCTTGGCCGCCGACTCGTCCCAGTCGTACTGACCGCTTTGCAGTTCCCACAGATTTTGCGGACGCTGCTTGATGATGACGGCGTCAGGCTTGTGATCCGACAAGGCAATCGCGCCTTCGATCAAGGGCTTATAATCGATCACGCGCCCGACTTCGATGCCGCACGACGCGGTGACGATCGCCTTCGGCAGCGCATCGTCGATGCGCACGGCCAGTTCGTTCGAGGCAAACCCGCCAAATACGACGGAGTGAACGGCGCCGATGCGCGCGCAGGCAAGCATGGCGATCGGTGCTTCCGGGACCATCGGCATGTAGACGATAACCCGGTCGCCCTTACCCACACCCAGTCCGACGAGAACGCCGGCAAACGCCGCGACTTCGTCGCGCAACTGACGATAGGTATAGGTCCGGACGGTATTGCCGGTCACCGGGCTGTCATAAATCAGCGCCAGCTGATCCGCCCGGCCGCCTTCAACGTGACGATCGAGGGCGTTGTAACACGTATTGACGATGCCACCGGAAAACCAGCGATAGAACGGCTTGTTCGTGTCGTCGAGAACCTTATCCCATTTCTTGAACCAGTGAATGCCTTCCGCGGCCTCACCCCAGAAACCTTCCGGATCTGAAATGGAGCGATTAAAGGCGTCCTCGTATGATCCAGTCATGGCCCTCCCCTTTTTTCAAGTTTGTCAGAGACCAAGACGCGAGCCAGCCTTGCCGTCCGCGCCAGTCGAGGCGGAGTGTGGTCTAAAATTGAGACTTTTGCAAAGGGGGAGTCGCAGTATCCGATCGTGGACGTCAGACCGGCCGATGGCGTTGACTGAGCGGATCTTGTCACTGGTGACTGGCGTTTTTTTTCCCGGGTAACATGCCGTCTTGAGAAACCAATGCTGCGTTTGCTCAATCATTTCGTTGCACTGCACATGCAAGATTGAACACACCATTCTCTTGAGCGGCGGGCGCTCCCGCACCCGCCGCAACTGCTGTTCCGGGTGCGCTATCGCCTAATTAAACAAAGCGCACACACAGACTACTCCTAACGCTAATGGGGATGGCTTAAATTGGCGATTTCGTCCTTAATTTGTAATTTTTGCTTTTTCAGCCTTGAGATCTCTGACTCATCCGGGCGCGGCCGATTATTCTCCGTTTCTATCGCTTCCTCGAGGGCATGATGCTTGGCCTTCAATGCTTCGATGCGATCCTGCAGGCTCATGGGATACACCCTCCGTCGTTTCACCCGACTGTCATGGAGCATAGGCCGCTGGTGCGCGGCATCGCAAGCCTGACGCGACGCGCGTGCCCGTAATGCCGAGTGTGCCGGCGCGCGAATGCTTGCGTTGCCGGCGTCCGCCCGTCACCTTCACCGTCGAACTCTCGGCGCCACCGCTGCAAGGACCTCCGTTTCGATGACCTCACCCCTCTGCGTTCCGCTCCCCGATCGTGCCGTGCTCACGGTTGGGGGCCCCGACGCAAGCACGTTCCTGCAAGGCTTGATTTCCAACGATATCACCCGTGTCAGTCCAAGCCACGCCATCTGGGCGGCATTTCTTACGCCTCAAGGCAAATACCTGCATGACTTCTTCATCTGCACGATGGGCGAAGCTCTGCTCCTCGACGTCGAAGCCTCGCGGGCCCCGGATCTCGTGCGCCGCCTCACCATGTACAAGCTGCGATCACGCGTGAGCATTGGCGCGGCGATACCCGAGATGGCCGTCTGGGCACTGACCGGTCCCGGCGCCGCTGAGGCGTTCGACCTGCCGCCGGCCGAGGCGGGCACGGCGCAAGCGCTTGCCGGTGGTGTCGTCTTTATCGACCCCCGTCTCGCCGATGCGGGAGCGCGCGCGGTGCTGCCCACCGCCACGGGCGCATCGCCTCTGCTCGAACGCGGTTTCGGCACAGGCGTCGCGGACGACTATGACCGAAGCCGGATCGCCCTCGGGCTGCCCGATGGTAGCCGGGACATCAGCATCGATAAATCCTTGCTGCTGGAATGCGGATTTGACGAATTGCACGGCATCGACTGGCAGAAGGGATGCTTCCTCGGCCAGGAATTGACCGCGCGCACGCGCTATCGCGGTCTGGTCAAGCGGCGATTGGTCCCCATGCGTGTCGAGGGGCCGCGCCCCGCGCCCGGCACGCCCATCCTCGTCGGCGACAAGCCCGTCGGCGAAGTCCGCTCAGGAAGCGGAGACTTGGCGCTCGCTTCGATCCGGCTCGACGCCCTGGGAGAGATCTCAGCAGGCGAAGGCCGCATCGCTATTGGCGACGCTCACATCTCCCCGCAACTGCCGTCATGGATGCGAATTTGAGGGCCGCTTCGCGCGGCGCCGGACCTCTTCCGAGAGGAGGGAGCCGGCGCCGCGCGGCGCTCTGCTACGCGGCTATCGCGCGCGCGATCTTAAGCGTCGGCGCTAACGCCGGCACGCCTGATGAGCCGCTTGAGCCGACGAAGTTCGGGGGTCAACTCAGCACTCTTGGCCTTGGTTAAGTACAAATCCAAGCCACCGCGGTGCTCGATCGTACGCAGCCCGTGGGTCGAGACACGCAAGGTAACCGGTCGTCCGAGCGTATCGCTCATCAGCGATGCCGGCTGCAGGTTCGGCAGGAAGCGACGACGGGTCTTGTTGTTGGCGTGGCTGACGTTGTTACCGGTCAGCACGCCTTTTCCGGTAATCGGGCAGCGCCGTGCCATCAGAAGAGTTCTCCGTAAAACAAAGGACGGGGCTCGCGAGCCCCGTCAACACCGTTATCGGTATGTAAAGCCTCGGACCCGAGCCGTCAAGACAGCCGATCCGCGGAGAGCGGATCGGCCGGCGGCGGGTCTCAGGCCATCGACTTCTCAGGCCATCTTCTTCTGCAAGTTCTCGTCGAGCTTGGCGAGAAACTGCTCAGTGGTCATCCACGGCTGGTCCGGACCAATGAGGATCGCGAGATCCTTGGTCATCGCACCGCTTTCCACCGTCTCGACGCAGACCTCCTCAAGGGCATGGGCGAAGCGAACCACCTCGGGCGTGTCGTCGAAGGTACCGCGGTAGTGCAGCCCGCGCGTCCAGGCGAAGATCGAAGCGATGGGATTGGTCGACGTCGGCTTGCCCTGCTGATGCTGGCGGAAGTGGCGGGTGACCGTGCCATGCGCCGCCTCAGCTTCGATGGTCTTGCCGTCCGGCGTCATCAGCACCGATGTCATCAGGCCGAGCGAGCCGAAGCCCTGCGCCACCGAGTCCGACTGCACGTCGCCATCGTAGTTCTTGCAGGCCCAAACGAAGCCGCCGTCCCACTTCAGCGCCGAGGCGACCATGTCGTCGATCAGGCGGTGCTCGTAGACGATTCCCTTGGCTTCAAACTTCGCCTTGAATTCCGCGTCGTAGATCTCGGCGAAAAGATCCTTGAAGCGGCCGTCGTAGGCCTTGAGGATGGTGTTCTTGGTCGACAGGTACACCGACCAGCCGATGTCCAGACCGTAGTTCATGCAGGCACGGGCAAAACCGCGGATCGATTCATCGAGGTTGTACATCGCCATGGCGACGCCGCCGCCGGGAAAGGCAAAGACTTCCTGCTCGATCGGCGCACTGCCGTCAGAGGGGGTGAACTTGATCGTCAGCTTGCCCTCGCTTGGAACGACGAAGTCGGTCGCCCGATACTGATCGCCGAAGGCGTGACGGCCGATGACGATCGGCTTTGTCCAGCCGGGAACCAAGCGCGGGACATTGTTGCAAATGATCGGCTGACGGAAAACGGTGCCGCCCAGGATGTTGCGAATGGTGCCGTTTGGCGACTTCCACATCTTCTTCAGGCCAAACTCGGCAACGCGTGCCTCGTCAGGCGTGATCGTCGCGCACTTTACCCCGACGCCATGTTCCTTGATCGCTTCGGCGGCATCAATCGTCACTCGATCGTCGGTCGCGTCCCGATGCTCCATCCCCAGGTCAAAATACCGGATGTCGACATCAAGATAAGGAACAATCAGCTTATCTTTGATGTATTGCCAGATAACTCTGGTCATCTCGTCGCCATCGAGATCAACGATCGGTTTAGCGACCTTAATCTTTTTCATCGTATTACTCTCCTGAGAGCGTTCTCGGCCGATTTCGTCCGCCGGGGTGCGCCCCGTTCCCTGCGCCGTAATCGCACGGACCGAGCACCCTACCCGCGATGGCCATTTTTGGCAAGATTGCCCCGATCGGCAGAGCCATCGGCTCCCCGTAACCGCGCGACGTCATGATGAGCCGCTTAAAGCTGGTTCGAAAGCGCTTCCTCGCGCGACGGCGGCGCGCTTGCCAGAACGTCAAAAACCTGTTCCGGAGTTTCGACGACAGAGATCAGGTCGGCGACGGCCGCAGCGGCGAATCCGCCGGAAATCGTGGCGGCGATCAGCGCGGAGAGAGGCGCCCAGTAGCCGTTGACGTCGAGCACGATGATCGGCGCCTGATGGAGGCGGAGTTGCTTCCAGGTGATGATCTCGAAGGTCTCGTCAAGCGTGCCGAGCCCTCCGGGAAGCACGACAAAGGCGTCCGCCATATCGAACATGCGACGCTTGCGGTCGTGCATGCTGGAGGTGACGACGAGCTCGGTCAACCGCCGATGCCCGATCTCCGAGCGAATCAGAAACTTCGGGATCACGCCCACCACTTCGCCGCCAGCGTTGATGACGGCATCGGCAATCGTGCCCATGAGCCCGATGGAACCGCCGCCGTAGACAAGCCGCACGCCACGTTCCGCTAGCAACGTTCCCAGGCGGATGGCCGCCGCCCGATGGGCCGGGTCGGTACCTTCTCGCGATCCGCAGAGCACGCACAGAGAGCGGATATCCGTCATCGCCTCACCCGTCCTTCGCGCCCGCCGACGCCAATGCCATCACGGTGACGGCAGAGTAAGCGATTGTGGCGGTCACTGATACCGAAAGCGTCGACAGCGGTGTGCCCGACTTCAAGATCAGGTGTATCCGACCACATGCAGTTGTGTCCACCCCGCGCGGTCGCGTACGTATGACGCAACCTGCGCGGCATCCTCGTCGTCGCGCCCGGACGCCACCTTGAAACAGGACTGGACGATGACCCATTCAGCATCTTGGACGACCCGCATCGTGATTGCCTGCGGGTGCGCCCTCGTCTCGAGCGCAGCCTTCGCCGATCAGGCCAAGATCGATTACCGTAAGTCGGTCATGGAAGCGATTGGCGGCCACACCTCGGCGCTTGCCGCGATTATCCGGGGAAACGTTCCTTACACCGAAGATGCATCGGTGCACGCCAAGGCCATCGCGCCACTGGCAAAGCTCAGCACCCATATCTTCCCCGAAGATTCGAAAACCGGAAAGACGGAAGCGCTTGCGGCGATCTGGGAAAAACCGGACGCGTTCAAGAAGGCGATGGACTCCTTCCAGGAGGCCGCCGACAAGCTCGCTCTGGCTGCTGACGATGAGCCGAAAGTTCTCGCCGCGGCGCTGGGCGGCCTCGGCAAGACGTGCAAGGGCTGCCACGATGACTTCCGCGAGAAAGACAAGGATTAACCTTAAGGCGCGAAGCGGTGTTGGCGAAGCCCTTTGCTGTCCGGTCGCGAGGTCCAATGCTTCGCGCGCTCAGTAGGTGACGACGAACCAGACCGCGATCGCGGCGACGATCAGCACTACGACCGCCCGCCAGATCGATACGAACGGTGTATCGTCATCGGCCGCAAGCCCACCGCCAACGGGCTTGCGGCCGTTCAGCATCGGGCGAATCAAATTTTCCTTTTTGACCAGCAGGTAGCCCATAACCGCCGCGAGATGCGCCGCAATCAGGACATAGAGCACGTTGGCGTTGACTTCATGCATGGTCGTCAAAACGTTGCTTGTCGCTTGCGAGACGTATTTGACCAGTGGCCCCTTGGTGAAAATGTCGGCCTGCTCGAACAGTCCGGTGACGGCCTGGACGGCAAGGCTTGCTAACAGCGCCAGCACCGATAAGGCGCCCAGCGGATTGTGTCCTACCGCTGGTCGATGGGCGGACCGCAGCTCCCGCAGATAAGCGAGAATGGTGCCCGGGCGACGGACGAAATCGGCAAACCGTGACCTTGGGCTGCCGATAACACCCCATACCACCCGGAAGGTGACGAGGGCGAGAATTGCGTATCCCGACAGTTTATGCAGGTCCATTTCCCGCAGACCGCCGACGTTGCCGGTATAAAAGCTGAAGGCGATGAGGAGCACCAGACTCCAGTGGAACACCCGCGTCGGAATGTCCCAGACACGGATGACCTTCGCCGTCGCCATCGTTTTGCCCGTCGTAATCACATTGGACGTACGAGCTTCGCCGGTGGTGCGAACCGGCGCCGTTCCGTTTCCTGCCATGACAGTCCCTTGATGCATCACTGACGCGTCATCTGTGCGAAGGAGCCAGCCGTTGGGCATCTCCCGCGCTGCCGTGCCGCACCTGCACTACCCCTGCGGCTGAAAACCAGGAACGCTGCCCCCCGACGGGTGAGCTCCCCCTGGCCGTTTCGCCGTCGATCCTCCCGTCGGTACCGAGCTCCGCCGGCCCGGAGGACCTCCAGAGTCCGACGGATCGCTGCGATCGATGGGTTCGCCGCGAAGGATACGCGCGGCTTCGTCGCCCGATAGGGTTTCGTATTCGAGGAGAGCCCGGGCGAGCACGTTCAGGTCGTCGATCCGCTCGCTCAAAACGGTGCGCGCCGTCGCCTCCGCGTGCTCGATGATGCGATGCACCTCGGAATCGATCAGCCGCGAGGTGTCTTCGGAGACGTTATGCGTGCGGGTGATCGAGCGGCCGAGAAAAATCTCCTCCTCGTTATCGCTGTAGCGCAAGCGGCCAAGTACATCGCTCATTCCCCACTCGGTCACCATCCGCCGCGCCATATCGGTCGCCTGGTGGATGTCGTTGGCGGCACCGGTGGTGACGTTGGCGACGCCGAAGATCAACTGCTCGGCCACCCGCCCGCCGAACATCATCGCAAGGCGCGCCTCGATTTCCGACTTGCGGAACGTGTAGCGGTCGCGCTCGGGCAGATTCATCGTCACCCCCAGCGCCCGCCCACGCGGAATGATCGTCACCTTGTGCAATGGATCATTGCCCGGCACGTAAAGTCCGACGAGGGCATGGCCGGCCTCATGGTAAGCCGTCAGCTCCTTTTCGTGTTCGGTCATCACCATCGAGCGGCGCTCGGCGCCCATTAGCACTTTGTCCTTCGCCGCCTCGAGGTCCGCCATCGTGACCAAACGACGATTGGCGCGCGCCGCCAGCAACGCCGCCTCATTGACCAGGTTGGCGAGATCGGCGCCGGAAAAGCCCGGCGTGCCGCGGGCAATGACCCGAGCCTCCACGTTCGGAGCAATCGGCACCTTGCGCAGATGCACCTTGAGAATCTGCTCGCGGCCGAGGATATCCGGGTTCGGCACCACGACCTGACGGTCAAACCGGCCGGGACGCAGCAGCGCCGGGTCGAGCACGTCGGGCCGGTTGGTCGCGGCGATCAGAATCACCCCCTCGTTGGCCTCGAAGCCGTCCATCTCGACCAGCAACTGGTTGAGGGTCTGCTCGCGCTCGTCATGACCACCGCCAAGACCCGTTCCGCGGTGACGACCGACGGCGTCGATTTCATCGATGAAGACGATACAGGGCGCGTTACGCTTAGCCTGCTCGAACATATCGCGCACGCGCGAGGCGCCGACGCCCACGAACATCTCGACAAAATCGGAGCCGGAGATGGTGAAGAACGGCACGTTTGCCTCGCCGGCGATGGCGCGGGCGAGCAAGGTCTTGCCCGTTCCTGGCGGTCCGATCAGCAGGCAGCCCTTGGGGATTTTGCCGCCGAGGCGCTGGAATTTGTGTGGATCTCGCAGAAACTCGACGATCTCCTCGAGTTCCTGCTTCGCCTCGTCAATGCCAGCGACATCGGCGAAGGTTACGCGCTTTTGGTCCTGTTGCATCAAGCGGGCACGGCTTTTGCCGAAGCCGAGCACACCGCCTGGCCCGCCCTGCATCCGCCGCATGAAGTAGACCCATACGCCGATCAGCAGCAGCACCGGGAACGACGAAATCAGCAGCGACATCAAAAAGCTTGGCTGGGGCGGCGGCGATGCCTGGATGCGCACGCCCTTTTCGGTCAGTGCCGGCACGATGTCGGCGCCATCCGGCACGTACACCCGGACCGCCCGCCCGTCCTGCATTGTCCCCAGAACCTCCTGACCACGGATAGTCACGCCGACAACCTGCCCCTGGCCGACGCTGGCCAGGAAATCCGAATAGGATATTTGCGAATCGGAAGCGCTCTCGGACGATTCGCGCGTCTGGGCGAACAGACCGATCAGGACGATACCGACCAGAATCCAAAGGATCGTATTGCCTTGTATCTTCATCGTGCTCGCGTCCAACCCGTCGTGTGCGTGCCCGTCATGCGGTTAGCCGTCCTGCGTGCCCGGTGTGTTTCTCCCGCCGCCACCGCCGGCGGGCCGACCACCGGCGGGGCCATGGCGAACCATGTGATCCACGGTAGCGATCGCCTCAAGCCGCGGCGACCGCAAGGTTCGCTGCCACGGCTTCGCCTTCTAGTGTAACAGCCACGGCGTGAACCACAGCAGCAATCCTGACCGCCGCTTGAACCTGCTCGACGCTGAGGCCCGCCTTGCGCAATTCGTGTTCGTGCGCCTCCAGGCACATACCACAGCCGTTGATCGCCGAGACCGCCAGTGACCACAGCTCGAAATCGACCTTTTCAACTCCGGGACGGCCGATGATGTTCATCCGCAGCTTTGCGGGAAGCGTCTTGTAATCCTTCGCCTCGACCAAGTGCACGAAGCGATAATAGATATTGTTCATCGCCATGATCGCCGCTGCCGCTTTCGCCGCACCCAGTGCCGCTTCGCTCATCTTCGGGGCGAATTCGCTCAGGATCGCTTCGATAACGACGGGGTTGCGCGCGGCGAGCGCCGAGGCGACAAAGGTTCCCGCCCGCTTCTGCTCATCGAGCGCGACCTCGGTTGCCAGCGCCGACAGGTTGAGCTTGAGATCCTTGGCGTACTCCGGCAGGGCATTTTTCAATGATTCAATCGACATCTTGCGTCTTCTCCGCGGTCTTGGTGGGGGGCGGCCGGAAAGAGGTAATTCCCGGCGGTAGTCGGGGGGAGTAAACGGCGGGGGCGAGCGCCGGAACCGTGCCGGCGCCCTGCTTCACCGTGGTTACGCCACCTTGAGTACGTCGTCGCCCTTCTGCCAATTACACGGACAAAGCTCGTCGGTCTGCAGCGCATCCAGAACCCGCAGCACTTCTTGCGGATTGCGGCCGACGCTGAGATCATTGACAGACACGAAGCGGATCACGCCTTCGGGATCGACGATGAAGGTCGCACGCAGGCAGACACCCTCCGACTTGTCGAGGATGCCGAGCGCCTCGCTGAGTTCACGCTTGATATCGGCGAGCATCGGAAACGGCAGATCTTTCAGGTCGGCATGGTTCTGCCGCCATGCCAGATGGACGAATTCACTGTCGGTCGAGGCACCGTAGACGACCGTATCCCGGTCGTCGAACTCGCCGTTGATCTTGCCAAACGCGGCAATCTCCGTCGGGCACACGAAAGTGAAATCCTTCGGCCAAAAGAATATAACTTTCCACTTCCCCGGATTTGACTTTTCGGATAGCTCGGTGAAGGCAGTCCTTGGATCAAGGGAAACCACAGCCTTCAGGTCGAATTCAGGAAATTTGTCACCAATCGTTAACATAATCTACCTCTTCAACATGTTTCCGCCGTCAGCGGCAGCCCTGATATAGGAGATCTGTAAAATCGATGCACTCAAATAATTCCGCATGTTTCCATCGAAAATTTCGATTTGTCAGCTTTCCGCGCCACTGCCGCAGCGCTATCATCGGAACCGCATTGCCGGCACCGCACCAGCGGGATCCCCGTCCGCGCGGGGAACGGCGAACACTCCTCGCGCGTCGGACATGTGGCATCCTCCCGGCGGCCCGCGGGCACGATCTAAGCTTGAGCCCTGTGCCCGATATCGGCAGCGCGCGCGGCCTGTTCAATCCTCCTTGCCACTTATCCAATGGCGAGGTGTCTTGTCTGTTCCTCCCGCAGCCGATTAGGATCAGCGAGCAAGTCTAAGGCGCGACATCAAACAAGACGAACGGGAGACAAGTCATGCAGATGTCTGCGCAGCGACGACTGCCCGCTGGCCGCGCAACTGTTTGGACCGCACTCAACGACCTCGAAACGCTGCGGGAGAGCATTCCCGGCTGCGAGAAACTGGCGTGGACGGGAGACGACCGCCTCGCCGCCGAGGTAACGACGAAGGTCGGCCCAATCCAGGCCCGTTTTCGCGGCACGCTGGTCCTGAGCGAGCAAGACCCGCCAAGCCGACTTCGCCTGACCGGCGAGGGTCAGGGTGGATCGGCCGGCTTCGCTACGGGTTCGGCGTTGATCAGTCTCGATCCCGATGGCGAAGACGGAGAAGAGACGATGCTGTCCTATGTCGTTGAGGCGACGGTGGGCGGAAAGCTCGCGCAAGTCGGCGCCCGACTGATCGATGCCGCCGCCGCGCGACTCGCCGATCAGTTCTTCGACCGTTTCACCGCGATCATCGCCGCCTCCCCGTCGCCGCCGCAGACCGAGGACCACCTGCGCCGTGGCCTGGGACCGGCGCTGTGGGTACCGGCGCTGATCGTAGCCGTACTGGCCATGGTCTACTTTTTTGGACGGTCATAAACCGCACCGTCCCTGCGCGCGAAAAGGATGAATACCGATGATCGATGTCAGTCTGACGATCAACGGAGCGCCGGTCCGCCATGTGGTCGAACCGAACATGCTCCTTGTCGATTTCCTGCGCGAGCATCTGGGCCTGACCGGCACGCACGTCGGATGCGATACCAGTCAGTGTGGCGCGTGCGTCGTGCATGTGGATGGGCGCAGCATCAAGTCGTGCTCGATGCTCGTCGTTCAGGCGGATGGCTGCTCCGTCCTCACCGTCGAAGGACTGGCGCATGACGGCGTCCTGCACCCCCTCCAGCAAGCGTTTCACCGCCACCACGCGCTGCAATGCGGCTTTTGCACACCGGGAATGCTGATGAGCGCGCTTGACCTCCTGCAACGCACACAATCGCCCAGCGATGCGGAAATCCATGACGCCCTCGAGGGAAACTTCTGCCGGTGCACCGGCTACGTTAATATCGTCGATGCCATCCGCTCCGCTGGCGAAGCGCCATGTCCGCCCGGGTCCGGCGTGAGCGGCGGCGCCGATTGATCGAAAGGCGGCGACATGCGCGAGTTCGAATACGTGCGTGCGGCATCGCTGGGTGAGGCGGTGGAGGCGTTCCGCACCTCCGGCGACGCGGTCTATCTCGCCGGCGGCATGACGCTTATTCCGACGCTCAAGCAACGCTTCGCATCGCCTGCGCGGTTGATCGACTTATCCCGTATCGAGCGGTTACGAAGCGGGGTGAGGCTGGAGGGCGCCGAACTGGTCGTCGGCGCGATGACGACGCACGATGCCGTCGCGCGATCTTCCGAGGTCGCGCGGAGCATTCCGGCGCTCGCCAGCCTCGCCGCCAGCATCGGCGACGCGCAGGTGCGTAATCGCGGCACTCTCGGCGGCGCGCTGGCCAATAACGACCCGGCGGCCGACTATGCCGCCGCCGCGCTGGCACTCGGCGCCACCATCGTCACCGACCGCAGGCGCATCCCCGCCGATGCCTTTTTCGTCGCGCTGTTCGAAACCGCCCTGGAGTGTGACGAAATCATCGTCGAGGTCTCCTTTCCCGTCGCCGACAGAGCGGGCTATGCGAAGTTCCGCCAGCCGGCGTCGCGATACGCGCTTGTCGGCGTCATGGTGGCGAAAACGTACGCGGACGTGCGGGTGGCCGTGTGCGCAGCGAGTCCCTGCGTCTTCCGCGCGGCGGAGCTGGAATCGGCCCTGTCGGAGTCGTTCTCGACCGCTTCAATCGCGCGCGTCCCGATTCTGGCAAACGGACTGCTGTCCGACGCCCACGGCTCCAGCTCCTATCGCGCCCACCTCATCGGCGTCATGGCCGCGCGCGCGGTAGCGGCGGCGCGCTAGCCGCTTGCCAAGGCGCCGAGAACCGACCGCACCGTGGCCGAATGCGAGGATAAGTTGTCTAGTGCTGCATTGCCTGCTTGCGGGCGAAACGGTCGAGGGCGATCTGGCGATCTTCCGGCGATAGACGATTCACCAGCGTGTCGTATTCGGATCGGCAGGTCGATCCGGCGTTTTTGTATAACTGGACGACCTGGCTGTCGACGTATGAGGAACCGAGTTCACACACCGACTTGTCGTCCACCTGCCTCTGATAATAGCTTTCGGCCCTCTGAAGCGCGCCCTTACACGTCGATTCGGAATTCCGTGCCCAGGGATTGTCCGACATCACTTTGAATTCATCCGAGTAAAGAACAACGTCTTTCCGCACAGAACCTGCAATTTTATCAATTCTCTTAAGACAATCAAGGTCTGCGGCACTCAAATATCCATTCGGAACAAAACAAATAAGCATCCCCAGCAACCAAAGAACCCGGTTTCTTTTCATCGGCGCATACTCCTGAGCGATCGCCGCGCATGATACAATGCGAGTTTGTCAGGCTGTTCCGCGGCTGGCAATTGGAAGATGGATTTAAACCCGTAAATACGCCTTGTTCGCGTCAACCGCTTCGCGCTACAACGGCGCCATGTTCGGCGCACCGGCCAAACGGGACCGCTGGATCATGACGAATCGGCTGGTTCCGCTGCAGCGGTGCGTCGCGCGGCGGCCAATGATTCGCGAAACGTTTCAGGAGCAGAGGTTTAACGCGAACAGTTAAGGAAGAGTGATGGAATTGGACCCGGTAACGCTGTCCCGCATTCAGTTCGCCTTCACCATCTCCTTTCACATCATCTTCCCCGCCTTCACCATCGGACTCGCCGCATGGCTGGCAACCCTCGAGGGACTGTCGCTCGCCACCGGGCGAGCCGTCTACCGGCAGCTCTTCAATTTCTGGCTGAAGGTGTTCGCCGTCGCCTTTGGCATGGGCGTTGTCTCCGGTGTGGTCATGGCGTTTCAGTTCGGTACCAACTGGAGTGTGCTCGCCGACCGCACCGGGCCGATCCAGGGCCCGCTCCTCGGTTACGAGACCTACACTGCCTTCCTGCTCGAGGCCTCGTTCCTCGGCGTTGTGCTGTTCGGACGCGAGCGTGTTCCCGCGTGGGCGTATTTCACCTCCTGCTGCCTCGTCGCCGTGGGCACGACGTTTTCGGCCTTCTGGATCATGACCAACAATACCTGGATGCAGGTGCCCTTGGGCTACGAGATGGAAAATGGTCGTTACGCCGCCGCCGACTGGTGGACGATCACCACCAATTCTGTGCTGTGGGTCCGCTTCCTCCACATGCTGCTCGGCGCCTATCTGACGACCGCGTTCTGCATTGCCGCGACCGGGGCGTGGTACCGCTTGCGCGCCATCCACGGCGATGCGGCGAAGACCATGCTCACCATGGGGCTTGGCCTGGCCGCCGTCCTCGTGCCGGTTCAGATGGCCTTCGGCCACCTGAACGGCGACTATACGGCGAAGTATCAGCCGTCGAAATTCACCGCCATCGAGGCGCGCTGGCAGACGGAGCAGCCAGCGCGGCTGATCCTCTTCGCCTGGCCCGATCCCGAGAACGAGCGCAACCTTTACGAGATCTCCGTCCCTTGGCTCGGCAGCTTCGTCGATACCGGCAGTTTTACTTCCGAAGAGCCGGGGATCGTGACGATCCCGCGCGACCTGCGCCCGCCGATCGCCATTCCGTTTTTCGCCTTCCGCATCATGGTCGGGCTCGGCCTGCTCATGCTGGGCCTTGCCTGGATGGGCATGATCTTTGCCCGGCAACGCTGGGAGAGCACACCTTCGTGGTTCTTATGGACGACCTTTCTTAGCTTTCCGTCCGGGTTCATCGCCGTCTTGACGGGATGGTTCACCGCCGAGGTCGGACGCCAGCCCTGGGTCGTCTTCGGGCTATTGAAGACGGCTGACGCGGTCACGCCGTCGCTCGGTACCAGCGAAGCATGGATCTCGCTGATCGCCTTTGTCAGCGTCTATGGGCTGATCTTTTCCGCCGGAACGTTCTACATCTATCGGCTGCTGCGAGAGGGACCGGAATCCCCGCCTGCGCCGACAAAGGGCGTAACCGCCCTGCGTCCGATGGCCGCAAGTGGTCCGAGCCCGGCGGCGATGCCCGCCCATGCCCCGTCCGGCCAGGCAGGAGGGCACCACGATGACTGAGCATCTGCCCCAGGTCTGGGCCCTGTTGATCGCCTTCGCCATTATGCTTTACGTCATGCTCGACGGCTTCGACCTCGGCATCGGCATCCTGTTCGGAACGACCCGCGAGGAGGATTTCCGCCGGTCGATGATGGATGCCATCGCGCCCGTGTGGGATGGCAACGAGACGTGGCTGGTCTATGTCGGCGCCAGCCTCTACGGCGGTTTCCCGCTCGTCTATGCCATCTTGCTGCCGGCCTTTTATCTGCCGATTACCTTGCTGCTGATTGCCCTCATCCTGCGCGGGGTCGCCTTCGAGTTCCGCTATAAAACCGAACGAATGCGCTGGGTGTGGGACCTGGGCTTCGCCGGAGGATCCCTGATCGCCGCGTTCGTGCAGGGCGCGGCCGTCGGCGCCATCGTCGAAGGACTGCCGATCGAGGGCGGGCGCTTCGTCGGCGGACCGTTCGACTGGGTCTCACCGTTCGCCGTCGCCTGCGGTATCGGCCTTGTCCTCGGCTACACGCTGATCGGCGCCGGATGGGTGGTGATGAAAACGGAAGGGCCGCTGCGCGACTGGGCCTACAACCGCATCATCCCGCTGAGCGCCTGCCTGCTCGCCTTCCTCGCCATCGCCTTCGGCTACGCTCTCACCGCGGATCTGCGGGTCATGGGCCGATGGTTCGATCGTCCATGGCTGCTCGTCTTTCCGATCCTCGGCCTGTGCGCGATGGCGGGGCTGCTCGCAGGCGTCCGCCGGCGCCTTGACTGGGCGCCGTTTACCGCCGTGGTCGTCGTATTTCTCACCGCCTTCGGCACGATGGCGGCAAGCTTCTGGCCGTACATGATCCCCTTCTCGGTCACGATCGATGAGGCCGCGGCTCCGGTCTCGTCACTGCGCTTCTTATTCTACGGCGGCGGAACCGTGGTCCTGCCGATCATTCTCGCCTATACGATTACCGTCTACTGGATCTTTCGCGGCAAGGTGCGTGACGGCGCCGGCTACCACTAACCGCCGTCGCCGTCCCCACCTTGCCAGCCGCCACCCAGGCGCCTGGGATCGAATCGGGCCAGATCTGCGGGTTCGTCGAGATCGATCAGCACCGCCTCGTCATCCATGGCGACGCTGAGCACACTGGCGGCGTAGCGATCGAGCAGCAACCGCCCGCCGACATCACCGTCGAGACTGGCGAGCTCGGCAAAATAGCGCCGCGCCCACAACACCGGATTTCCCCGCCGGCCGCGCCACGTCGGCACGCAGATCGCATCATCGCCGCCGTTCGCCGCCGCGGCGATCAGGCGATCGATATGCGCAGCGCGCACGTCTGGCATGTCGGCGAGCAGGAAGATCGCGCGCCCGGTGTCGACCGGCAGCACCGCAAGACCGGCGCGGATCGAGGTACTGAGACCCCTGCGGTAGTCGCGGTTCTCGACGATGATGACCCCCCGCCCAGCCACGGCTTCGCGGACGCCCGTTGCGTCGTGCCCGACGACAACGATGACCGGGCAGGCACGCGAGGCCAGCGCCGCATCGACCGCGTGCACCGCCAGCGGCCGGCCGTCGATCTCGATGAGCATCTTGCCGCCGGGGCGCATGCGCGCACCGAGGCCGGCGGCGAGCACGATGGCGGAAGTCCTGGTAATTTCCCCCGGCATCATCGGTAAACCATCAGTGTCGGGCCATCAGTTTTGGACCATCAGCGATGATTCGGGGCGGCGCGGTTGCGCGGTGCCGGTCGGCCGGCGATCTCGCCAAGCAGCCCGCCCACGCCCATCCGCATGATATCCTCGCGTCCGACTTCGATTCCGGCGAGCAGCCGCTGCAGCACCCAATCGAAGCCGTTGAGCTTCGGCGAACGGGCACAGCCGGGCAGGCCGATTACGGTCGTTGCGTCAAGACGGGCGAGCATCAGCAGGTTGCCGGGATCGACCGGCATGCCGAAATGGACGATGGTTCCCCCCAGCGCCTCGATCGCCACCGGCACGACATCGCGCCGGTCGACCGTCGCCGCCGCACCCAACACCAGAATCGGATCAAGGCCGGCATCTTGCTGGCTGGCGATCGCTGCCGCCACTTCGGCCTGAGCGTGTTCGACGATGCACGTCTGCGCCAGCGCACTACCGAACGCGGCGAGGCGGGCGCGTGCCGTCTGTTCGGTCTTGCCCAGCACGCTCACCTTCGTCTCCGCCAGCCGCGTCTGCACCAGCCCGACGCGATGCATGCGAAACGGCGCGACATGCAGCACGGCGGGTCCCTCGTCGGCAATGGCGCAGCACGTGCCGACCGCCGCCCCGGACACGGCGAAGGGAATGATCTTCACCGTTGCCAGCATCTGCTGCGGGCGAACGACGCAGAACTCGGCGAGGGTGGCGAGGGTGATCGCTTCATCGACGCGATTGATCCGATGCACGCGGGTCGCGTCGATCACCAGCAGCCCGAACGCAGTGGATAGCAGGTTCGCCCGCCCGGTCGCCGCTGGTTGAACGAACACCTGCGCGCCGGCCGCGGCGGCGGCGAGCTGGGCCGCGGCCATGTCCTCCATCAGATCTCCGGGAGCGAGCCTGGCGACCATCACGTCATGCCGGCCGGCCTGCGCCAGCAACGCCACGTCCGCCTCGCTCAGGACCCGGCCCTTGCTCAGGGCAAATCCAGGACCGCGGACCCCGTGCGCCAGGACTCCGCCCGCGGCCTGCGCGAGCGAAACTTTCTCAAGTATCATGCCTCCCCCGCCGGACCTGAGTGATCTCGGCGAGGATGGATACCGCAATCTCGGCCGGGGTGCGAGCGCCGATGGAAAGGCCAATGGGCCCGTGGATACGAGTGAGTTCTTCATCCCCGACGCCGGCGTTGCGCAGCCGGACAAGCCTTGCCGCATGGGTCTTGCGGCTGCCAAGACAGCCGATATAAAAGGCCGGCGTACTCAGGGCGACAAGTAATGCGGCATCATCGAGTTTCGGGTCGTGCGTCAAGGTCACGACGGCGGTTCGCGCGTCCGGATTGAGGTCCTTGATTGCCTCATCGGGCCACGCATCGACGACGACAAAGTCGCGGAACTGTTCGCGCGCGGCGAACGCGCGGCGCGGATCGATCAGGGTGATCGCATATCCGGCCGAGCCTGCCATGCGAACCAGCGGCTCGGCGATGTGGACGGCGCCGACGACGATCAGCCGTGGCGCCGGGTTGAAAACATGCAAGAACACCCTGTCAGCGGCGGATTGGTAAATCCGGCTCTGGTCAACCGCAAGCGACCGCTGCGCTTCGCCAACCACATCCTGGCTGAACGCAGCGGCAAGCGATCCTTCGCCTTCGGGCTTTACCAGCATCTGCTCGCCATCAGACAACCGGGTTACCAGAACCGCCGGCGAGCCCCCGCGTCGCGCACGCAGGAGGGTAGCGAGAAGATCACGTTTCATTCGAGCGGTTCGACAAAAAGTTCAATACGGCCACCGCAGGCTAGGCCAACCTCCCACGCCATCTGGTTGGTCACACCGAATTCGACGATGCGCGGTCGTCCTTCGGCGAGCACGGCGAGCGCATCTTCGATCACCGCCGCTTCGATACAGCCACCGGAAACCGAGCCGATGAAATAGCCGGTTTCATCGACGACGAGCTGGCTGCCGACGGGACGGGGCGCCGATCCCCAGGTCGCGATGACCGTGGCGATGGCGACCTTGCGCCCCTCGTCATGCCACCGCGCCGCTTCGCCGAGAATGTCCTCGAAATCAGTCATCAAAAAACTTGTACCTTGAATCGCCGGAACACACCACCGCACGCCCGCCCATCGGCCGACGACGATACAACGCGCGTCGCGCGTCCAAGTTCGATGAACGGCAAAGGACGAGCCCGGCCGACCCCTCGGACCCCGTCCAACCTTGTGTCCCGCCGTTTCGCGCGGCTGCTCTGGCGCGGCAAAGCGGCCAGACGCAAAAGGGCTCGCCTTCGCGTCGGCGCGGCCCTTTTAAGTCATGTAACGCCTCCAACCCCTGGCCGCCAGCGCTTTTCACCCCACGGGAAGGCCCGCAAGGCGGGTCCGGCGCCAATGACGCGTGAGGCAATGCCGAACCACCCTAATCATTCGATTTAACAGAATGAATTAAGCAATATAATGAGTTTGATCGATTGGTTACCTGTCGTCACCATTGCGGTGTGACACAGGAGCACGCGATGAACGCAGCCGTCCGCACACCAGACACACTGAGCGAGCCCGTTCCCTTCCGCGACCAGCCATCCCGGCATCGCGCGATGCCAGCCTCCAAGTTGCGACCTGCTTTTGAACTCTTGCCGGGGCTGACGGTGAGCGCGGTCATCGCCGGAGCCGGCTTCGCCTTGCGCACCCTGCCCGGGGTTTCGACATTCAGCCCGATGATCCTTGCGATCGTCATCGGCATCGCTGTCCGCACCGTCCTCGGCTCTCCGGCGTGGGCCAAGCCCGGCATCGTTTTCGCCCTGCGCCGGGTCCTGCGGTTGGCGATTATCCTTTTGGGATTGCAGCTAACACTGGAGCAGGTGAACTCTGTCGGCGTACAGGGGGTTGCCCTGATCGCCGCAACCCTCATTGCCACGTTCGTATTCACCACCTGGCTCGGTCGAAGGCTTGGTGTCGAGCGCGGACTGACCGAGCTGATTGCCGCCGGCACCTCGATCTGCGGCGCCTCGGCAGTGATCGCGACGAACACGGTGACCGGCGCGCACGACGAGGACGTCGCCTACGCGGTCGGATGCGTGACCGTCTTCGGATCGATCGCCATGTTCGCCTATCCCCTGCTGGTTGATCTCATGCATCTCTCCCCGCAGGGCTACGGCCTGTGGGCGGGCGCATCGATCCACGAGATCGCCCAGGTCGTTGCCGCGGGCTTCCAGGACGGCCGCGAGGCCGGCGAATACGCGACTATCGCCAAACTGTCGCGGGTGATGATGCTGGCCCCGGTGATGATCACCTTGAGCGCCATGGCTCGGCGGAAATCGCGGCGGAGCGGTGAGGAGCGCGGCCATTCCCGCGCGGCGATGCCGTGGTTCGTCCTCGGCTTCATCGCCCTTGTCGGGATCAACAGCGCCGTTGCTCTTCCCCTCGAGCTGAAAAGCACGGCCGCGGTGGTGACGACCGTCCTGTTGTCGATGGCGCTCGCGGCAATGGGGCTGGAGACCGACGTCCGCAAGCTCCGCGCCAAGGGTCCGCGCCCGCTGATCCTCGGCCTCGCTGCCTTCTTGTTCATTGCCGGATTCAGCCTGATGCTGGTGCGGGTGACGATGTAACGGAGCGAGCATGACCCTCGAGCAATTGAGAATTTTCGTCGCCGTCGCGGAACGCGAGCACGTCACCCAGGCGGCGCACCATCTTAACCTCACCCAGTCGGCGACGAGCGCCGCCGTCAGCGCGCTGGAGCACCGCTATCAGGCGAAGCTGTTCGATCGGGTCGGCCGGCGGATCGCCTTGACCGCCGCCGGACGCCTGTTTCTCAGCGAAGCCCGCGCCGTTCTGGTGCGGGCTGCATCCGCCGAGACGGTTTTAGCCGACCTCGCTGGTTTAAGGCGCGGCACCCTCGCCCTCACCGCGAGCCAGACCGTGGCCAATTACTGGCTGCCGCCGCTCATGCATCGCTTTCGCGCCCGCCATGGAGGAATCAGCATGACCTTGCGCATCGGCAACACCGAGTCCGTCACCAGCTGGGTTCATGAAGGATTGGTCGATGCCGGTTTCATCGAAGGCGCGATCAACGATCCAGCGCTCGATTGCGAGCCCGTTGCCGACGATGAACTTGCACTGGTCGTCAGCCCCGAGCACGCCTGGACGCGGGAGCCGCCGGCATCCGAGCGCGACTTCGCGAAGACGCGCTGGGTTCTCCGTGAGCCGGGATCGGGAACGCGCGCCATCGCCGAGGAGGTTCTGGCAAGCCGGGGCGTTTCGCTGTCAGCGGCCGACATCGCCCTTGAGCTACCGTCCAATGAAGCGGTCCGTTCCGCCGTCGAAGCCGGAGCCGGCGCGACGGTGATCTCTCAGCTCGTCGTCGCCGGATCGCTCAAGGCGATGTCCCTCGCCAGGATCGCGGTCGCAATGCCGACTCGCCAATTCGTGATGATCCGGCGCAAGGACCGATATCTCACCCACGCCGAAGTCGCATTCCGCGACCTCGTCCGCGGAGCCGCCGCATAGACTGGCCGGGCAAACCGGCCGCGTAGACTGACCCGGATAAGCCCTGAGGCCGCTCTGCTGCGTCCGGCGGCCTCGCTCTCCATGCTGCGCCGGTCCGGCGCAGCATGGCAGGAAGCGGTCCCCGCCGTTCGGGCTCAGTAGCAGGGGCTGCGGTAGTCGACTTTTTCCCACGAGCCAATGCGATAGATCTCGACTGGATTGACCTCGGGGTCGAGCTTCACCCCCTGCTTGGCACTGCGCCACAGGTGCTTGCGGCCGGTCAGCAGTTCCTCCACCTGGAAGGTATCGCCGGTCTTCAGGCCCATCGCCTCCAGCGGCAGTTCGAGTTCGGCGACGTGGCTGTCGAATGGATCGAGATTGACGACGACGAACACGATGTTCGAGCCGTCGGGCGTCATCTTGCCGTAGAACAGGATGTTGTCGTCATCGGCGGGATAAAAACGCAGGTTGTCGAGCTCGTGCAGTGCCGGATTCTCGCGGCGGATGTGGTTAATCCGGGTGATGAACGCCTTGATATTGCCGGGCCGGTCCCAGTCCCAGACCTTGTAGTCATACTTCTCCGAGTGCAGGAACTCTTCCTTGCCCGGGATCGGCGTCGCCTCGCACAGCTCGAAGCCGTTATAGATGCCATAGACGGTCGACAGCGTCGATGCCAGCGCGAAACGGACCATGTGCGCCGGGCGGCCGCCAGTCTGCAGGTACGGCGGGTTGATGTCCGGTGTCGACGGAAAGAAGTTCGGGCGCATGAAGTCCTTGACCGGCGAGGTGGTCAGCTCGGTCAGGTATTCAATGATCTCGCTCTTGAAGTTGCGCCAGGTGAAATACGTATACGACTGGGTATAACCGACCTTGCCCAGCATCTGCATCATCGGTGGCCGGGTAAAGGCCTCGGCGAGGAAGATTACTTCGGGATCGACAGCGTGCACCTCGCGGATCACCCATTCCCAGAATGGCACCGGCTTGGTGTGCGGATTATCGACGCGGAAGATCTTCACCCCCTGCTCGACCCAGAACAGGAAGGTGGAGAGCAGCTCGTTCCACAGCGCTTCCTGGTGCGGTCCGTAGAAATTGACGTTGACGATATCCTGATACTTCTTCGGCGGATTCTCGGCGTACTTGATAGTGCCGTCCGGCCGGAAGATGAACCACTCGGGATGCTCCTTGATCCACGGATGATCCGGCGCGCACTGAATGGCGAAGTCGAGCGCCACCTCCATGCCCTGGGCGTGGCAGGCGCGCACGAAGCGGCGGAAGTCCGACAAGGTGCCGAGATCCGGATGGACCGCCTTGTGACCGCCTTCGTCCGAGCCGATCGCGTAAGGACTGCCGGGATCGTCGGGACCGGCGTTCAGCGTGTTGTCCGGCCCCTTGCGGTGGAGGCGGCCGATCGGATGGATGGGCACGAAGTAGATAACGTCGAAGCCCATCTCCTTGATCTCGGGCAGCCGCTCCTCGCAATCGGCGAAGGTCGCGCTCTTGCCCGGCACCGTTCCCTGCGAGCGATGGAACATCTCGTACCAGGCGGCGAAGCGTGCCTCGATCCGGTCAACAAAGACCTCAAGCTCACGGTCGTAGCGGATGGCCTGCTTGCGGTCAGGCCAGCGTTGCATGGCGGCGCGGACATGGTCCGCCAGCATCAGCCGCGGGCGTCGCTCATCATCGGCCTTGTCAAAGGCGATGAGGAGCGATTCCAGCATCTCGGCATCGTCGCCGCTCGCCCTCGCCGCGGTCTCGGTGACCAGCGCCCGGCCCTCGAGCAGTTCGAGCGCCACCACCTGGTCGGCACCGAGTTTCTTTTCCAGCTCCTCCGCCCAGGTCTCGTAATGGTCCGTCCATGCCTCGACGGTATAGACGTACGTTGTATTGGCGGTGAGGCGGATGCTGCCTTCCCACAGGTCGAGGCCGGGATTGACCAGCGTCATCGGCATCTCGCGCCAGGTGGTCTCGTCGGCGCGCCGCCACAAGATCACTGCGGCGAGCTTGACGTGCCCGTCACGGAAGACGCGGGCCGAGACGTTCAGGTCGTCACCGACCTCGCGCTTCACCGGCCAGCGGCCGCCGTCGATCTGTGGTTCGACCTTCTCGATAACGATCGAGCGGCTTTTGAGGCCGGCCGCCAGACTGGCCGGCCGGGCACCGACGCCCGTCCGTTCCTCTGTGCTCACGCTGTTCATCGCCCCTCCTCCGGTCACCCGCGGCTAGTCAGAGGCTGGCGAAGACCCGCACTTCGCCGGGCTGGAGCGTCAGCTCCCCACCGGCACGAAACGGTTGTTCTTCGCCGCCTTCGGGCGTTACGTCACGCCCTTCCTTGATATCCGGATCGAGCCATTCGATCCGCGTCGTCACCGGCGCATCGAAGTCGTTGTTAACCGCGGTCACCGTCCAGCCGGTTCCGCGCATCGCCCGCCGTTGCAGGCATGCAACGCGACCGTCGGCAAGCAGGACCTCGCGCTGTGGTCCCTCTTCGTTGAGCACCGGCAGCGCGGCCTTCATCTTGTTGACGGCAGCGATGTATCCGGTGATATCGAAAAGTGGCTTCTCCCAGTCGGTCGGACGGCTGTTGACGACGTGAAGCTGTTTGCGGAACCCGTATTCGTAGCCGATCGGGATCATCACGCCGGTCGCGAACACGGCCGAAAAGAGATAGGCCCGGCGGTAGCGCTGTTCGAGCGCCCGCGCCCCGGTAATTCCCTTCGCCACCAGTTCGTTCGCCAGCCGATCGGTATCATGCGTTTCGGGGAAGGTTACCGAGGGCGCGATGGCGCGAAATTTGTCGTACTGTTCGAACAGCCAGTGCGCGCGGAAGTCCCACCACTTGGCGCTGTTAAACAGATAGTCGAAGCCGGCACCACGCATAGCCAGCGTTTCTTCCAGCAACGATCCGAGATTTTCGGCGACGAATAGAATATCGTCCTGTTCCTTTTGGCCTGCCGCGATCAGCGCACGCCAGATGTCCTTTGGCACCTTGTAGGCGGCATCGCAGCGAAAGCCGCGAAAGCCCAGCTTGATCGAATGACGGACGAGTTTGGCGAAATAGGCGACGACCTCCTTGCGCGCCGGACGCTCGCTATAATCGATTTCGGCGAGATCGGCCCATACCGTGCGCTTGCTGGTGTCGTCCGGATCTACCGCGAAGGGTGAGGCGAGGCTGCCATCGGCCTCGTGCGCGAACCAGTCCGGGTGCGTTTCCGCCAGCAGCGAGTCCTTGGCGGTGTGGTTGATCACAAGGTCCATCATCACCGCGATGCCGCGCTCGCGGGCGGCGTCGAGGAAGCGGGAGATGATGACGTCGGCCTCGTCCTTGCTGCCGTCGTCAAACAGCGGATTGAGCGCGAAGTAGTCCTTCACCGCGTAGAGGCTGCCGGAAAAACCGGGGTAATGGATTGGATTGATAAAAATCCAGTTGAACCCCATGTCGCCGATGCGATCGAGATGTGATTCCCAATCGCGCGCGTTGCCGGCGAGCAACGGAAACAGATTGTAGATTCTGGCGCCCTGCGGCACGTGCGTTCTCCCGTTCCCTATCGTGATTGCCCCTTATGAATGGCCCGAGGAGGCGGCAGTTCCCGCTCCGAGGGATCGGGCTAGCCGGGCTGTTCGATGAGGGTTTTGTAGAGATCGAGGGTTTGCTTGGCAATGCTGCGCCAGCTGTAAACGTCGATGACGCGAGCGCGGCCGGCCTCGCCCATCTGACGGGCGAGTGCGGGATCAAGCGCCAGACGATTGATGCCGTCAGCCAGTCCGCGCGAAAACGCCACCGGATCGTCCGGGTCGTGCGGCGGCACATCGGAGAGGGCGACCTTGACGATGAAGCCGGTCTCCCCGTCGACAACCACCTCGGGGATGCCGCCGACGCCGCTGCCGACGACCGGCGTACCGCACGCCATCGCTTCGAGATTGATGATCCCGAACGGCTCATAGATCGATGGACAGCAGAAGACGCTCGCGTGCGAATAAAGCGCGATGGTGCTCGGCCGGTCGAGCATGCCGGGAATCCAGATGACCCCCGGACGCCGCTGCCTGAGGTCGTCGACCATGGCCTCAAGCTCGGCCTGCAGTTCCTTGGTGTCGGATTCACCGGCGCACAGCACGACTTGAACCTGCGGATCGATCCGGTCGATCGCCTGAAGCAGGTAGAGCAGGCCCTTTTGTCGCGTCATCCGGCCGACGAACAGCACATAGGGCGCGCCATAGTCGATTCCAAACCGGGCAAGCACGTCCGGCCGGTTGACCGGCTTATATTCGTCGGTATCGATGCCGTTGGCGATAACATGCATCCTCGCCGGATCGACGTCGAACAGGCGGACGAGGTCGTCGCCGGTGCTCTTCGATACGGCGATCACCGCGTCCGCCATCTCCAGCGCGGTCTTTTCGACCCAGCAGGACAGCTCGTAACCACGGCCGATCTGCTCGCGCTTCCACGGGCGCAGTGGTTCCAGGGAATGCACGGTAATGACCAGCGGCAAGCCGTACAGCAGCTTGGCGAGTACTCCGCCGAAATGGGCGTACCACGTATGACAGTGGACGATGTCGGCGCTGATCCCCTGGCCGTTAAAGGCAAGGCAGGTGGACAGCGCGCGCAGCGGCGAGATGAATGGCACAGGGCAGCCGGAGAAGTGCGTGCCGTCGACCTTGGTGCCGCGCACGGTCAGATTGCCGTCGGCCAGCGACTGGTCATGAAAACTACGAATCTCGATCGGCGCGACTCGCGCCAGTTCCTTCGAGAGGTATTCGACGTGCACTCCGGCGCCACCATAGATGTGCGGGGGGTACTCGTTGGTCATGAATAGGATCCGCATGGACATCGGCTCCGAAGGCGCGCGGCAAGATGAGACGACGCTTTCTACCTCATGGCGGAAATTCGTCAATCGCCGTCCACCGGCTCGGGCCTGCGCATGGTGGTGATCAGCCGTGCTTTTGAGCCTTGCCGCACCGCCTTTATGAGCGTTGCCGCGCGGGGGCGGCGCGGCACGGACGCCGCAGAGCGGCAGGACGACAGCATCCCAGCGCGTCAGACGTCGAGCGCGCGGGTCGATAGAAAATAACGCTCGCTGCCCTGCAGAACGAGGCAGGTGAGCGCGTTGGTATAACAGGCGCCGGTGTCGATGCCGATGCGATTGTCACGCACTTCCGGATAGTCGCAGATCGAGTGGCCGTGCACGACAATCTTGCCGAAATCATCGTCCGACTCGAGAAATGGATCGCGAATCCACAACATGTCAGCCGGGGTCTGGGCGTCGAGCGGCTTGTCCGGATCGACACCGGCGTGGACGAATAAAAAATCTCCGATTTCGTAGGCCAGCGGCAGGCTGGCGAAGAAGTCGATGTGGCGCACGGGCACGCGTTCCCGCAGTTGGTCGCGGAGGGTGACCACGCGCAGTTCCGTCGATTCTTCGACGGTTAAGGCGTCCGGCAGGCGCACCCCGTAGCTGTAGAGCGTCGCATCGCCGCCATAGCGGAGCCATGCCGCGCTCCTCACCGGATCTTCAAGAAAGCAGACGAACTCCTCGTCGTGATTGCCTCGCAGGTGCACGCTATCGAAGCCCGGCAGCGGTTCATCGAGCAGCACGTCAATCACCGCCCGGCTGTCGAAGCCGCGATCGATGTAATCGCCGAGGTAGACGATGACCTTGCGTGCAGCATAAGGCGCCGTCGCCGCGTCTGCGGCAATGATCTCATGCAGACAGCGCAACAGGTCGACGCGGCCGTGCACGTCGCCCACGGCGTAAATTCGCATCCCGTCCGGCACCTGCGCCGTATCGACGGTCAGCCGCGGCCGCCGGGTCAGCCAGCGCTTCAGCAACGCGCGCGGCATCGTTCGTCGTCGCTCATCTGTCATCCATCCATCGCCGGAGCATGCTGGCCGGTCCTTGATCGCCGTGTCGCCGGCCGAACGCCGATCGCCGCACCGTGTCGCAGGACATATAGGCCCAAGCCGCGAGCGGATAAACGCCACCACCACATGGACGGTCGGCTTCACAAGCGTAGTCGACATTCTAGCAACGTCGCTATGACAACCGACACGGACACAAAAATTTATTCATGCAATAATTACGAGCATGAGCCGGTTCGAGTCCACATGCTCGGCGCGGAGGCGTCGGCCAACGGAGAAACCGCTGCATAAGGGTGTATTGCAGACGATCAATGAATCTAGAGTTGTATCTATGCATGGACTTAAACGTTCTAATACACCTTATGAGATCAGATTGGGATCTCGGCTCGGACGGGACAGTGTCCAGTCCAGCGTCGCGGCGAGGAGCGCATTGATGTCGTTTACAACCCGGGCGAAGCTGCCCGCTCGTCTGATTGTCGGCGCCGCCCTCGTCCTGATCGCTCTGCGCCCGGTCACGGCTGAGACTTTGCCGAATGAGGTTCGCGCGTCGATCGCATCGATCGTGGGTGAAGCGTCGTCGCGCCCGGACCAGTGCCCGGCGCCCTCGGCGCTCTCGTCGCTGGCACAAGAGCGACCCGACCTTACCGTCGCCATTGCCGAAGAAACCGCGAAACGCATTCGCTCGGGCTCCTCCGACGAGGATGATTCGCTGTGTCCCTGCGTCGGTGCTACGGCGAAGGCGTTGGCTGCGGCAAACGCCGACGACGCGGCAGATATCCGAGACGTCTTTGCCAATGTCTTCCCCAACTGTGACGAGAATATCACTGCAGGCATTGAGGAGTCGTTATTGACGGACGCATCCGGGCCAGGAGGTCCGCCACGCACGGGATGGCCGACTATTCCTGGCTTTGGACCCTATGGCGATCCGACAAAGAAATGCGATGCATGTGCGCTCGCACAACCTCCGGCCAAAGATGCTGCCAGCCAGACTTCTTTTTGACTGGCGACCTGACCATAGATGTCGGCGGCGGCGGCGTAATGGGCGGTTGGCGGTTGCATCGCGACATGCAGACGAGTACTACATTCCGCAAAGTCGCCACTTTTGAGTGTTTCTCGGAGAGGTGTTGCACCATTCCGCAAACCGATCCATCCCGGGGGATGCATAATGAACAAAACTCGTGCCTGGACAGGATGCATTGTCTTTGCCCTGTCCGCCCTCGCCGTATCAGAGGCTTATGCTCAGGCCGCGGCACAAATTCAGCCGCTGACGCCGCGTGAACCCGAATCCGAAGCTGCGCGCGGTGAGACGGTGATCACACGCCAGCGTCCTGAACTTGATCCGCTGGGTATCCGTGCCGGCTCGTTCCTGATCTACCCCAAGCTCGGAGTCGAAGAGACATACAACGACAATGTCTTCGCCGTTCGACACCAGACAAAAGACGACTTTATCACCGACATTAAACCGGAAATCTCCGCTGAATCGAACTGGTCGAACCACGCTCTCAACTTCGGTGTCGGTGCGGACTCTGGAGTTTACGCGGATTTTGGCGACCTCAACTACAATGACTGGTTCGTACGCAGCGACGGACGCATCGATATTACGCGCGACGCGGCAGTATTTCTCGGCGGAGGCTTCGCCCACGAGCACGAAGATCCGGGCGAGCCAGACGCCGCGACCGACGCGAAGAAGCCGACGCAATACGATCTGATCAACGGCATCGCCCGATACATCCAGACCTTCGGTCGCCTGCGCGCGACTGGCGAGGCCGGTATCATCCGGCTCGACTACGATCAGACCGACCTCGTCGGTGGCGGAGAACAAAGCAACACTGGGCGAGACCGCAATGTCTATACCGAGGGCGTGCGGATCGGCTATGAACTCTCCCCAGCCTACGAGGCGTTCGTGCGCGTCGACGGCAACCAGAGGGTCTATGACACGCGCCAGGATGGCAGCGGCGTTGAGCGCAATTCGACGGGCGTGACCAGTGTCGCTGGTGTGTCGCTCGACCTCGGCGGCATCGTCTTCGGAGACGTCTTCGCCGGATATCTTGGCCAATACTTCAACGACAACTCATTCAACGACGTTAATGGATTCACCGCCGGTGGCACAATGACGTGGAACGTCACGACACTGACAACGCTGAACGCCCGCGTCGCCAGGACGATTCAAGATACGACCCAGGCGGGCTCGCCTGCTTTCTTGCGCACGTCCGGCGGCCTGTCGGCGGATCATGAGTTGCTGCGCAACCTGATCCTGACAGCAACGGCGACAGTGACCAACGACAACTACGAAGACGTCAATCGCAACGATTACTACTATATCACCGGAATTGGTGCGCGATACCTGATGAACCGGAACATCTATGCCAATATCGGTTATCAGTTCGTTCGCCATACCAGCAATGGCAGCGATACGACCGATGACAGTTATTATCAAAACATGTTCCGTATCGGCCTCGAAGCCCAGCTTTGAGCCCTGCAGAACCGAAGGAACTGATCAGATGAAGCAACCGGTCCGCTGCCGAGCATCAATCGTTCGCGGTCTGAGCTGATCGAACATGACGGACAAGGGGCGGTTTAACCGACGGCAACCGCGTGACAATCATCAAGCACCTGGCAACCGTGAGCAAATAAAGGGTGAGCGAATGAACATGCAACGGATGAGCCGACGTGACGCGCTCAAGAGCGGCGTTGCCGGAATACTGATCGGGGTGCCGCTGGCATTGGGGGCCGCAATCTCGAGAAGCGTGGCCGCACCTACGGAGGATATCTCGGGCTACAAGCTCGATTCCGGAGACAAGATCAAGGTCACGGTCTTTGGCCATGAAGACCTCTCGGGGGAATTCGAGGTTGACGGAACCGGTAACGTCTCCCTGCCGCTCATTCGCGATGTCAAGGCGGCAGGGCTGACTGCCCGGCAGCTGGAAAAGACGATCGCCGAGCGGCTGTCGCCGGATTATTTGCTGAACCCCAGCGTCAGCGTCGAGGTACTCAACTACCGGCCCTTCTACATCTACGGTGAGGTCACCAAGCCCGGCAGCTATCCCTTCGTCAACGGCATGACGGTGATTACAGCCGTGGCGATGGCCGGCGGCTTTACCTACCGAGCCCGCACCAGCCGGGTCCACATCATCCGCGCCGACGACGAGTCGCGTACACCGGTGGATGCCGATCGCGATACGGCGGTTCTTCCAGGCGACGTCATCGAGGTCCCCGAGCGATATTTCTAATCCATTCACCCTAAGGGCGGGCGGTGATCGAGGCATCCCTTTCGCCTCTCTGTCGCCGTCATCCCGGGCAGACACGTGCGATGAGGCCTTCGGCCCCTCACTCTCAATCCCCGAACGAGACGCGGTTGCGTGCGCGCATGGGACTGGCTCGACGTCTTGTCGCCTTGCCGGTCGCCATTGCCGCCGCCGCGCTTCTCACGGTGGGCGTACCGCACACCATCGGTGTGCTCATCTCCGCTCGCGCGGAACCAATCTTGCGATTACTGCAGGATCAGCACCTGGTCGAAACCGATAAGCTGCGATCGCTGATTGCTGTGCTCGGTCAAGCGCAGCCGTGGCTCAGAGGCGGCGACGCACGCTTGGACGCTGGGCTTGCCGAGTTGGTGCTGGCGGAACAGTTGCCCCGCGGCGATCCCGAGGCGGCGCAGGTTCTCGATCAGGCGATCGCATCACTCCGGGCGGGGCTAGAGCGCGAGCCGGCAAATCCCTATGCGTGGTCGCGGCTGGCCTATGCCGAAGCCTTGAAGAATGGATGGACTCCGCTCGCGGTGTCCTCCCTGCGGCTGGCGCTGATCACCGCCCCGTACGAGCCACCCCTGCTATGGTCGCGGCTACGCATGGCTTTCCTTGCCTGGCCGAAGATGACCAGTGACGATCGGGATCTCGTCTTCCCACAGATCCGCTACGCTTGGCAGGCGAACCCACAGGCATTGGCGCGCCTCGCCGTCGATCTTCGGCAGGAAAACCTTGTCCGCGCGGCGCTCTTGCGCGTTCCGGAGGACGGGCTGGCGTTCGAGGACCTGATCAAGCATTGACGCTGCGCCAGACGTCGATCATCCCCAGCACCCCGTCGCGCCCAGCGCCTTACCAGGGATCGGCCGGCCGGCGGCTACTCCAGCACTGCGCGCACGCCGCCCCCATGATCAGCATATAGGTCGCGGTCACCGCCGGGATCTGCAAGCTGAAGTCGACGGTCGCGTGCGTTGCCACCAGGACACTGACGGCAAAGCCGACGCACGGATAAACCGAATCGCGCCGGCGCTGGCGGATGCCCCAGGCACATAGACCGAGAAAGAACGCGAACACGCCGAACAACGCCAGGGCGGCCGGCACGCCAAGTTCGAGGACGTTCTCGAGATAGGTGTTGTGCGCCATGTTGAAATGGCCGTTGATGTCGCTCGTGCGGTAGAAGCGGAACGCTTCTTCGAAGGTGCCGAGTCCGGTACCGAGCCCACCGGAATCGCCGATCGCAGCCATCGTGCGGCTGTAGACCAGCGGCCGTTCCTCCGACGCCAGCGACGTTTGCATCAGCCGGCCGATCAACTGATCGCCGCCAACACCGAACGCCCAGACAAAGCCGACAACGCACACGCCCGCGGAAATCAAGGCAAACCGCCGGTCAATGGCGCGGGTCAGCCCGGCAGCGGTGAGAAGGACGATCAGGCCGAGAATCGTGCTTGCCACCCCCGCCCGCGAATGCGAGAGCACCAGCGCCGTCATCAAGGCAATCCAGGCGAGCAGAAGCGGCCAGCCGCGTCCGATCGCGATCTCCGCAAGGCGCGCCACCCGCTGCTTTAGGTCCGTCGCGGGACCAAGAGGACCTTGGGTGAGCAGCACCAGCAGCAGCCCCGTAGTGCAGACAAGGCCAAGTCCGGCGTATGTCGCATACGAGTTGCGATTGACGAAGGTACTGGTCACGTCGCCCAAATAAGCGTGCTTGCGGAAAATCAGGATGGTTTCCGAGCCCGTCAGATAGATGACGAGGCCGTAGACGGCATAGGCGAGCCCGGCATAGACCACCGCCAGCAGGATCTGGCGGGCGCGCAATGACCTGCGCGCGTACTGGAAGGCGATCCAGAAGATGCCCGCGTAGGTCAGCAGCCGCGCCAGACCCAGCACTGTCGCGAACGGATCGAGCGAGATGGCTTTCCACCGCGATTCACCCAGTGCCGCCGCGCTCATCTCCCACAGGGGATGATTCCATGCGGCAACCAAGCGGACCTGCGACTGCACGATGATCCAGGCGACGACCCCGGCAAACAGCAGCGCCGCCGGCCACAGGCTGCGCAGGCCGAACGCCGGGTCCTGGAGCCCGAGCGCGATGCGGCCGCTCCATACCGCCAGCACGCCGCCGACGATGCTGGCCGCCAGCCCCAGCTCCACTGGTAGACCGCGCCCAGCGGCAGCGGTAAAAGAATGACAAGGCCGACGATAATCCAAAAAAGGATCGGCATCTCCCGCCGTACCGTGTTCGCCATGACCGATGCCCGTCGGGCGAGAGGGCCGTTCGACCGAACGGCTGCTCGCATGAGTATCAGAACTTGCAATAGCGCAACCTTGCTAATCGGTTGGCTGGCGCAAATCAAGCAAAGACTTGCGCCGCGAGCGCCCGGTCTCGGCGCTCGCCACAGACAATCCCGGAGTTTCCAGGGCAAAATTCCGCAAGACAAAATTCCTCGGGCAAAATGCTCCGGCGTTGCTACGCTGCGGCGCCCGTTGGAAGAACGACCGTCGCGCGCAGTCCACCGGACGGTCGATTGGCGAGAAAAACGCGGCCGCCGTGCGCATCGATCGCCGCACGCAGAAGGGAGAGGCCGAGGCCGACACCACCGGTCTCCCGGCTGCGGGAGGTCTCCAGCCGGTAGAACGGTTCAAATACGCGTTCGAGTTCACCTTCCGGCAAGCCCGGTCCGTCGTCGTCAACGCTGACGACGAGGCTGGTGGCAGTCGCGGCCAACGTCACCCGCGCACGACCGCCGTACTTCAGTGCATTGTCGACGAGATTGGCGAACGCCCGCTTAAGTGCGGCGGGCCGGCCGACGCATTCGGCGTGCGCGGGCCCGGCATAGTCGGCATCGGCGCCGGTATCGGCCGCTTCCTCACACACGGTTTGCAGCAACACGGCGAGATCGAGAGCGGCCGGCGGTTCGATCGCGGATTCGTCGCGGGCGAACGACAACGCGACCTCGATCATCGCCTGCATCTCGTCGAGATCGGCGATCATCTTGCGCTGCTGCTCTTCGTCCTCGATCAACTCGGCGCGCAGTTTCATCCGCGTGAGCGGCGTGCGCAGGTCGTGCGACATCGCCGCCAACATCTGGGTACGCTGGCGGACGAACTGCTGCAGACGCTCCTGCATGTGGTTGAACGCGCCCGCCGCGCGCTCGACCTCGAGCGGTCCCTGCGTCGATAGCGGTGGGGCGTTCACGTCGCGGCCCAGCCGTTCGGCCGCATCGGCGAACATCGCCAGCGGCTGAGCCGCGCGGTTCACCGCCCATAACGAAATCATCAGGATCAGCACCGTGGTCGCGACAATCAGGGGAAATAGCTCCGTCTGCCAGAACGGCTGCACCGTGGCGACAACGGCGCCGAAGTTGAGCCAGCTTGCGTCGTCAAGCCGGAAGGAGCCGACGAGCAGCTTCATCTCGGGCGCGCCCGGCGGCGGCGGCGTCATCCATCGCGGCGGCCACTGCCGCCCTGACGCTCCACCCCGTGGTCCGCGGCGATCCTCATCGCCAAGCATCTCGCGCAGCGAGCCACGATGGATTGTATCGGAAGGCATACCGCCAGGCGAATCATCGCCCAGGGAACCGCCACCCAGTGAATCGTTGCCCGGTGAACCCTCACCGCCCCGATCCCTTTGCGGTTCAAGCGGCGCCTCGACATCGAAACGCCCGGGAAACGGTCGCATCGCTTCGAGCGACAGCCTCAGGCGATCGCTTTGAAGGTCTCCCAGCTCCGCATTGAACGCTTTGCGCAGCAGGCGGACCCGCCAGCCGCTCGCCTGTTCGGGCGCGATCGGGCGTACGGAAACGAACAGGCGCACACCAGGCTGATGCATCGCCCGCAACACGCTCCAGCGATCGCTTGCCGGCACGCCGTAGAGCGCTGCGACCACACTCGCCACCTGTTCGGCGATCTGGCGTCCGCGATTGCTGGTCAGCACGTCGAACCGCTCGGTGGAATAGACGACGACGCCGGCAACATTGGAGACGAGGACGCCGAGCAGCAGAACAATTACCGTACGGGTCACCAGCGAGCGCGGCCAGAAACGTATGGCCGAAAAGCGCAGGGTCATGCGCGGCTGACCTCCGGCGCAAACAGATAGCCTCCACCGCGCACGGTCTTGACCAGCGTCGGCTCGCGCGGATCGTCCTCGATCTTGCGGCGCAGGCGGCTGACCTGAACATCGATGGAACGATCGAACGGCTGCGCGTCGCGGCCACGGGCGAGATCAAGGAGCTGATCGCGGCTCAGGACTCGCTGCGGATGGGAGACGAACGCCGCCAGAAGCGCGAATTCCCCGGTCGACAGCGCCACCAGAACACCGGCGGGTGACAGGAGCTCGCGTTTGTCGATATCAAATCGCCAGCCGGCGAAGGCGACCCGCGTCGTCGCCGTCCCCTCGCCCTCGTCCGCCGCCGCCAGCAACGAGGCCGGCGTGCCGGCCGACCGGCGAAGCACGGCGCGAATGCGCGCCAGCAATTCGCGCGGGTTGAACGGTTTGGCGAGGTAGTCATCGGCTCCCATTTCCAGGCCGATGATGCGGTCGATCTCCTCCCCTGCCGCGGTCAGCATGATCACTGGCACCGATCCCTCCGCACGCAGACGACGACACAGCGATAGCCCGTCCTCTCCCGGCAGCATCAGATCGAGAACGATCAAGTCGATCGCGCGGTCGGCAAGCGCCTTGCGCATTTCCTTGCCGTCGACGGCAAGGCTGACGCGAAACCCATGCTTGCCAAGAAACCGCGACAACAGGTCGCGGATCTCGCGGTCATCATCGACGATCAACAGGTGGGGCGTGGCATCCATTGCAAGACTATAGGACGCCGCTCGCTTAAGAGCGCCGCTAATTTGGTAACGGAAGTTTACCACGGCCGGACTTGAAACATCGTGTTACACGATTGCCTGCTCGCGACATCATCGCGCAACAGCGCCCGACTACAGTGCGTCTCGATCACGACGGCCGCGAATGCGGTCGCCTCGACAGGAGAAGAAAGATGCACAACGGTCTTATGAGGGCCTCTCTGCTCGCGGCGCTTGGCTTTGCTGTCGCAGCGCTTCCGGCTGCGGCGCAGGGGCCTGGCAGCGGACCTGGCGGCTGCGGCGGAGCGGCCGGGATGATGCTCGAGCGCTTCGATACCAACGGCGACGGCAAAATTACCAAGGAAGAGTTTGAAACCCAGCGCAACGAACGCTTCGCGTCCATGGACAAGAACGGCGACGGTCAGATCTCGCTCGACGAGTTTCAGTCGGCGCCCCCTCCCCAGCCGTCGCCGGCGCGCATGGAACAGATGTTCAAGCGCGCCGATACCAACGGCGACGGCGTCATCAGCAAGGATGAGCTGGAAAACCGTGGCGACATGCGATTCGATCGGCTGGACAAGAACGGCGACGGCGTCGTGACCGCCGAGGAGATAAAGCAGGCGATGCCGGGCAAGCGCGGCGGTCGCGGCCCGGGCGACTGCCCGCCGCCGGCCGATGGCACTACCGACGCACCGAAATAAGCCAGCACCCTTTGTGAATCGGGCAGCCCGGATTGCTCCCGTCGGCTGCCCGGGCTGCCCGCGGCGCCCCCCCCTTAAGTCCGCGGGCAGCCACCCTTTTGATGGACGGCGCGCGCATTTCGCCTTATTCGGGCACCGATGCGCGCGCTGCTTTCGTTTCTGCTGCTGATCGCGACACTCGCCGTCGGCACGCCGGCCCGGGCCGAGCCCGACAGCCTTGTCATCGGCATCGCCCAGTTTCCCGCCTCGCTCCATCCCAGCATCGAATCGATGATGGCGCGGGCCTACGTGCTTGGCCTCGCCCGCCGCCCGTTCACCACCTACGACGCCGCGTGGACGCTGACGTGCATGCTCTGCGTGAGTCTGCCAACACTGGAGAACGGCGGCGCGGTCATGGAAACAACGGCGGACGGCAAGCCCGGCATGGCGGTTACCTTTCGTATCCAGCCGCAGGCGCGCTGGAGCGACGGTGCGCCCATCACCGTTGCCGACGTCGCGTTCACCCTCGAAGTCGGACGGCACCCCCTGTCGGGCGTGATGCCGAAGGAGTTCTATCGCAGCGTCTTGCGTCTCGAGAGCGACGGCGAGCGCACCTTCACCTTGCATTTCGACCGGCGCACCTGGGATTACAACGACATCGCCGGGCTCGAACTGCTACCAGCGCACATCGAGCGCGAGGCCTTCGCCGATCCGCCAGGTTACCCGACGCGGACGCGCTACGTCACCGACCCGACCAATCCCGGGCTCTACAATGGCCCTTACCGCGTCGCCGAGGTCGTTCCCGGATCACACATCGTCCTCGTTCGCAACGAGTACTGGTGGGGTGACCCCCCGGCCTTCGCGCGAATTGTCGTGCGCGCGATCGAGAATACCGCGGCGCTCGAGGCCAACCTCCTCTCCGGTACAGTGCAGATGATCGCCGGCGAGGTCGGCCTGACACTCGACCAGGCGATCGCGCTGGAACAGCGCCACGGCGATCGCTTTCGCGTGCTCTACAAGCCCGGACTGATCTACGAGAACGTTTCCTTGAACCTCGACAATCCGGTCCTCGCCGATAAACGCGTCCGCCAGGCGCTGCTCTACGCCATCGACCGTCCGGCTATCACCCAGCAGTTGTTCGCCGGCCGCTTGCCGGTCGCCGACACCGCGGTCAGTCCTCTCGACCCGATGGCGGCGCCCGACGTTCATCATTATGCGTTCGATGCAGGCAGGGCAGACGCCTTGCTCCGCGAAGCCGGCTGGCTGCGGCAGTCCGACGGAACCCGGATGGATGCCTCCGGCAGGCCACTTCAGCTCGAGATCATCTCAACGGCGGGCGATCGGACGCGCGAGCTGGTCGAGCAGGTGCTTCAGAGCCAGTGGCAGCGCGTCGGCATCACCGTGCGCATCCGCAATCAGCCGGCGCGCGTATTCTTCGGCGAGACGGTCAGCCATCGCGCGTTCGCCGACATGGCGATGTTCGCCTGGATCGGCGCACCGCAGAGCGTGCCACGAACGACGCTGCATTCGGACGAGATCCCGACGGCGGCCAACGGCTGGTCCGGACAGAACATCTCGGGTTGGCGCAATCGTGACGTCGACGCCTTGATCGCCGCGATCGAAACCGAGCTTGACGAGACGAAGCGCCACGCACTGTGGGGGCGCCTGCAGGCGATCTACGCCGAGGAGCTTCCGGCGCTGCCGCTGTTCTTCCGCGCCCAGGCCTTCGTCCTGCCGAGCTGGTTGGACGGCGTCGAGCCCACGGGGCATCAGTATCCGACGACGCTGTGGGTCGAGCACTGGCATCGCCGCGCACCATGATCGGATTGTCGCATGTCCGCACCCGGCGCCGTCGCCTCAGACGGTGAACAGGCGCTGGAAGACCTGGATGATCGTCGCCGCGAACCAGTAGCCGAGGACCTTGAGCACGATGAAGTAATAGCGGGCGAGGCCGATGACCTCGACCCTTTCGAACTTTTTGCTCAAACTGACCGCCGGCAGCATCGTATCCAGCGTATATTCGAATGAATAAAGCACGTAGCTGCGTGACCAGGGTCGCTCCGTCGACCCGACTGCCGAGCGATAGGTCGGCCAGAAGACGACCATGCCGACAAGGATCAGGACCCCGAACAACCGGAGCGCCAGCGCTGGCTGATAGCCGTAGCCGTTCACCCAGCGGCTGAGGGACAATGCGCCGGCTTTGATCACCGCCACCAGGTGATCTGTCAGGCGATTCTGCGGCCGCTCCACCTGGGGCGCCGGCGGGGGGGTGTTTGCCCCCGCGGCGGTCGTGAACGACGCCATCTTACCGATGCCGTCGCCGGCAAGCCATGCGAGCCAGGCCTCGTCCCGCACCGTCATTCGCAGTCTTTTGTCGTTTGCGTGGAACTGCACATCGTCGGCGCAGTCATCGCAGCCGGATTGACGCAACACCCGCGCCAACTGATCGTAGGACGAGTCGGAGACGGCGGGGTCGCGGTTCAGCCATGCAATCAACCATTCACTGCCACGCGCCGGGACGTTGGTAAGACCGCTCTGCTTTTGCAAGCCGTTCCAGCGCTGATAGGCGAATCCAGCGAGGTCCAGCCGTTTCGGCCACGCGTCGGGTAGATCCTGGATCGAGCCGACGACGGCATTGCGCAGAACAAGGCGCGACGTCTCGCCCCATTGATTGCCGGGAAGATCTTTCGATCCGAGAAACAGTTCGCCATCGATCCGCGTGCCGGTCAGATTGATCATATCGAGCGCATCCAACGTCCCGTCGGCGATGATCAGCTTGCCGCCGATGCGCGCGTCGTAGAGATCCCAGCGGCCGTTGATCCCGGGACCAAGACTGCCTTGATCAGGAACGACGGAGTTCCACGCGAGCGTATACGCCTCGACGTTTTCACGGACATCGACGCGCGACATATTGAGCACGCCCTCAAGGTGCGCACCGCTCAGCCTCACGCTCTTGCCGATATCGGCATCGGAGAGGTTGAGGTCGTGAAAATGCGCGCGGTTGAACAAAAGGGCGTCGCCAATACTCGCCTCGGCGAGGCTGACCGGCCCGCCAAACGCCGAGCCGCGCAGCGAAAGCGTCCGCGATGTCTTCAGTCGGCTGAGATCCATGCCCTGGTCGAAACGACAGTTCTCCAGCCTTACTTCGTCGTCAAAGCGGACTCCTTGCAGGTCGACCGACTCGTGGAACTGGGCGCCGACGATGCGCACACCACCAAATCGGCGAGCCGCGCTGTAAGTTGGATCGAGGATGAGGGTGCGCAGGAACTTCGACGAGAGCACCCGGGCCGATGTCCATTCCATGCTCGCCGCCGGATCAAGCCAGACTTTGAAACACCGCTCGAAGTCGGCGGGCTTTCCCGCCCGGAGTTGCGCTATGACCCACGCCTCGGCGCTGGTCATCCCGTCCGCGCCCTCGGCCTGGCAGGCGCCCTCGTCCCCGCCCTCGCCGGGACCGCCTGCCAAACACGGTAACGGCGCCGCGCAAACAGCGATGCAGAGCATCAACGCTGGCAGGAACGTCGCAATCGAACCTGAAATCCACCCCCGGCCGAGAATCGGCTGACGCCGCCCTCCCGTGGTCAAGTCGTCACGCATCGGAAAGCTCCCCTTCGCCCTCGCACCGAAGCCGCTGCGGGACGACGCGCAAAACCCTACGGCGAGCTCTCACGCTTCCCCATTTGAACGATATTGAGGCTAGAATATCGCCAAATTGGCGCAAAAGCGAGCGATTTGCAACCGGGTCCTCCGCCCATACTGCTTCGCACCAACGTTTGTGCCATCTTGTGAGCTTTGGCCGAGCACGTACTGAGGGAGCTTCGCGACCGGGTTAGAAATTCACCCGGAATTGCACACCCAACATATCGACCGAGCTTTCGGCGTTGCCGGAGAAGTTGCCGTGTGGCGTGTTGCCCGGGGTATCGGACAGGTCGAGCGAAGCGCCAACGATAAAGATATGCGTGTAACCCAGATCGAAGCTGACGTCGGGGAGCGGCAGCCACGCCGCACCGAATGAAATCCAATAGCGATCCGCGGTCGGAATGCGGGGCGTCCGCGTGCTCTTCGGAATGGGGTCCTGATCGAAAGCCGCACCGAAGCGCAGTGTCCACGCGTCGACGGGTTTCCACGTCGTTCCCAGAGAGACAAACCACGTATCGTTCCAGTCTTCCGGGGTCACCGCGTTCGGCTGCTGCGGGTTCGAGTACTCCACCGTCAGATTTTTGAAGCGGCTCCATCGCGTCCATTCGACGTCACCCATGATCGCCCAGTCCGGCGAGAGCGCGTGATAGACGCCAAGCGATGCCGTCTCCGGCGTGGTGATGTCGGCCCTGGCGTTGGTGTCCTGAAACGCTCCGGTGCTACCGGCGATTGTCTCGCCGCGCGGACCGCCGAGCGCGAAGGTTCCGTCGCCGCGCAAGGTGTGTTCAACGGCGGAGTGATAGGCGAGACCGATGCGCGTGTCCTTGCGCGGTTCCCACAGCGCGCCCAGGACATAGCCGTAACCGACATCGCTACCGTCAACCTTGCCAATGCCATCTTGCTCACCCGGGACGCCACCAGGACCAATACTGCCGAAATCTATCGCATTGCTCAGCTTCGCCTGGAAGTACTGGATCTGTGGACCGGCGGCGAGGGACAACCCGTCCGTCACTTCCCAGGCCACCACCGGACTCGCGCTGACCGCCTGCACCTTCGAGTGCAGCGCATAATAACGGCCAAGCCAATTATCGCGATAGTCGGTCTCGACACCGAATGGAACATTGACGGACAAGCCAGCCTTAATATTCTCTGTAAGTCCAAGGCTTTGCTGTACGTCCCACATGGCATAGAAATATGGGACAAAATGATCCTCTCCGGCGTCGCGGCCGCCGCCGTTACCGTTATATGCAATACCATTACTATTGCTTGCTTGCGCGTTTCGGATCTTGATCTGTGGCGCGACGACCGTACCACCGAGGATCATCTGATTACCGTGCTGCAATGACAGCGTCGCTGGATTGAAGAACATATAGCTGACGTCGTCACCACCGGCTGTGGCTCCGGAGAAGGCATTGCCGAGCGCCGTGACACTCTGCTCGCGTAGCGCATAGCCTGACGCGCCGGCCTGCCCGGCGGTTGCAAGCGTCACTGCCGCCGCAAGACCGATGACGATCGGCAAGGACGGGCGCGCTGCCGATCGTCGCGCAGCAGCAGGCCGATGGCTCTGACCGTTCTCGGCTGGCATGACGCTTCCTACGCCCCCCCATGCTCCCGCTCCGGGGTGCCCATGCCGGCGACTTCCGGTGCTTCGTTTCGCCGGATAGTTCGTTTTTGCGGGATTGCTGTTGACGTTTTATTATAACCCAGTTGGGCTCATTTTACGCTGACGTGTCGGGTCCTGGGCAACTGAAATATCCAATTTTCGTTCGTTTTGATCACGCCTCGCGGACTGACGGGCACACCGTGAATGATGAACAATCGTTAATGTTGTCGTAAGCCGTCGGTAAGGTCGCCTCACGCATTCTTCCTGGCATCGTAAATGCACGGTTTTCAGGAAGAGGTTGATGCAACACAGTGGAGTTGGTGGGCATTTTTTGCGCCGGGGACGGGCCACGATCCTGTCGTTTGCGTTGTTTGGCGCGATTGCGGCGGTGCCCTTGGCGTGCCCGCTGCCGGCATACGCCCTCACATCCCCCGAGAGTTTTGCCGACCTGATCGATCAGGTTGCTCCCGCTGTGGTGCAGATCACGGCGAAGCAGCCGGCCGGCAACGACGAGACAGCGCAGGCGCCGTTTCAGTTACCTGACGAGCTGCGCAACGGCCCGTTCCGCGACTTCTTCGAGCATCATTTCGGCCCCGGCAACGGCGAGGGCGGCGAATCGACACCACAGGGTGAACGAGCCGCGCTCGGCTCCGGGTTCATCATCTCTGGCGATGGTGTGATCGTGACCAACAACCACGTCATCGGTGACGCGCAGAAGATCGCCGTCACCTTGAAGGATGGCAGCGAGTTTCCGGCAAAACTGCTCGGCAGTGACGAAAAGACCGATCTTGCCGTCCTGAAGATCGATGCCGGACGCACGTTGCCGAGTGTGTCCTGGGGCAACTCCGATGCGACCCGCGTAGGCGACTGGGTGGTGGCGGTGGGCAATCCGTTCGGCCTCACCGGCACGGTGACGGCGGGGATCGTCTCCTCGCGCGGCCGCGATCTGCACGCCGGTCCCTATGATGATTTCATCCAGATTGATGCGCCGCTGAATTCCGGGAATTCGGGCGGCCCTCTGTTCGACGCCGCGGCGCACGTGATCGGCGTCAACACCGCGATCTTTACGCCGAACGGCGGCAGCATCGGTATCGGGTTCGCTATCCCATCCAATATCGCGGAAAAGATCGTGGCCGAGTTGCAGGACAAGGGCTCCGTCGAACGCGGCTGGCTCGGCGTTGCCATTCAGCCGGTAACACCGGACGTCGCCGACAGCCTCGCACTGAAAAAGGCTGAAGGCGCGCTCGTCGCAACCGTGACCGACGACAGCCCGGCAAAAAAGGCGGGATTGAAGCAGGGCGACGTGATCATCGGCTTCGACGGCAAGCCGGTCGCCACCCCGCGCGACCTGAGCCGCATGGTCGCGGAAACGACGACGGGCAGCGAGAAGTCCCTGACGGTCTGGCGCGACGGCCACGAGAAGCGAATCAACGTCGACGTCGGCTCCATGCCCAAGCAGGTCGCGGAGAACGAGCCGTCCCATAGCGGCCACGGAGCGACCCCGGGCGGCGTCGAGCTGAGCGCCCTCGGACTGACGCTGGCGCCGGTCGACGACGCGACCCGAAGCCACTACGGCCTGTCGCAGACCGCAAACGGCGCAGTGATCGCCTCTGTCGACGCCAATGCCGATGCGGCGGAGAAAGGCCTGCGAGCGGGTGATGTGATCACCCGGGTCAATCAACAGGCGGTAACCTCGCCGTCCGACGTCCTCGAAGCGGTGGCGAAGGCGAAAGGGGCGCACCGCAAGTCCGTCCTCCTGCTCGTCGAGCGCCAGGGCGACCAACGGTTCGTCGCCGTCACGCTGGCGACCGCCTGACACAACGATTGCGAAGCCTTCACCGCGAGCGGGTCGTCCCGTTATCGCAGCGCAGGTTTCAAATGAACGACTGCCGTCGCCTCGCTCCCTCCCTCCTCCCCACGGCGACGGCAAGGGAGGGCCGGCCCTTCGGCGGGGTCGGTAATGCGAGGGCCTCGTTCTTCCGCTCCCAAAGAACGGGGCCCTCGCCTCTCGCTTCCCCTGCTTCCTTGACGTATACGAAGGTGGCATGCGTATCCTGATCATCGAAGACGATCGCGAAACGGCGGAATACCTGCGAAAGGGCCTCGCAGAGAGCGGCCATGTCGCCGATCACGCCGCCACTGGCCCGGAAGGGCTGGCGATGGCTCCCGGCGGCCACTACGACGCGCTGATCGTCGATCGCATGCTTCCCGAGATGGAAGGGCTGGCGGTCATCCAGCAACTGCGTGAGCAGAAGTTGACGACGCCGGTGCTGATCCTCAGTGCCCTCGGCCAGGTCAACGATCGTGTGCGAGGACTGCGCGCCGGCGGCGACGACTATCTGGTCAAGCCGTTCGCGTTTTCCGAGCTGCTCGCCCGCCTGGAGGCGCTCACCCGTCGGCGCGGTGGCGATGACCTCGAGGCGGCAACTCACCTGCGGGCCGGCGATCTTGAGATGGATCTCTTGCGCCGGACCGTCACTCGCGCCGAGAAGCCGGTCGATCTGCAGCCGCGGGAGTTTCGCCTGCTCGAATATCTAATGCGGCATGAAGGCCAGGTCGTCACCCGCACCATGCTGCTCGAAGGCGTCTGGGACTATCACTTCGATCCGCAGACCAACGTCATCGACGTGCACATCAGCCGTTTGCGCGCGAAGATCGACAAGGGCAATCCGATCCCGCTGCTGCATACGATCCGCGGCGCCGGCTACAGCCTGCGTGCCCCGGCTTAATCTCGTCCGGACGACGGCCTTCCGGCTGACCGTCCTCTATTTGGCGTTGTTCAGCGCATCGGTTCTGGCGATCCTCGGTTTCATCTACTGGTCAACGGTCGCCGTGCTCGACCGCCAGACACGGGCGACCATCGAAGCCGAGGTCAAGGGGCTGGCGGAACAGTACAAGGAGCGCGGACTTGCCGGACTGATCGACGTCGTTCGTGACCGCTCCGGTGAAGGTGGTGGTCGCGACAGCGTCTATCTGCTGTTTGATCCGCAAGTCGGCCCACTCGCCGGCAACCTTGCGGCGTGGCCGACGGTCGCCACCGGCCCGGGTGAATGGATCACCCTCGACTTGATGCGGCGCGAGGAAGGGCGGCTGATGCCGCACGAAGTGCACGCGCGCACCTTTCAGCTCCTCGGCGGTTATCGCATGCTCGTCGGGCGCGATATGTACGAGAAGACCAAGTTTCGCCGCATCGTCGTCGAAACCCTCGCATGGTCACTGGCGGCAACGCTCGGCCTCGGCCTCGTCGGCGGCGTCATCCTCAGCCGACGGATGCTCGCGCGAGTCGAAGGCGTTACCCGGACTGCCCGACGCATCATGCAAGGCGACCTATCGCAGCGGATCGAGCCGGCCGGCAGCGATGACGAGTTCGACCGGCTGGCGGAAAGCCTCAACGCCATGTTCGAGCAAATCGAGCGCCTGATGGCGGGCATGCGCCTGGCAACCGACAGTCTGGCGCACGACCTGCGCGGACCGCTCACCCGCCTGCGCGGGCGCATCGAACTGGCCCTCATCCACCCTCCCGATCCGGCACTCGACCGCAACGCCCTCAACGATGTGCTGAGCCAGACCGACGCCGCGCTGGCGATGTTCGACAGTCTGTTGAAGATCGCCGCCGCCGAGGCCGGGGTGGCGACAACCGAACTGAAGCCGCTCGACCTCGGCGCCCTCGCCCGCGATGCTGCGGAGCTCTATGAGCCGCTCGCCGAGGAAAAGGGCATCCGCCTCGACATCGAGACGCGTCCGGCACCGCGGGTCGCAGCGCAGCGTGAACTGCTGGCGCAGGCCGTTGCCAATCTGCTCGACAATGCCGTCAAGCATACGCCCGCTGGCGGGGCGATCACCGTGCGGGTCGTGGAGGATGGCGGCGGGGCGATGCTGACCATCGCCGATACGGGGCCGGGTATTCCCGCAGTCGACCGCGAGCGGGTGCTCGAGCGTTTTGTCCGGTTGCAGGAGTCCCGGTCGGGTCCGGGCGCGGGCCTCGGCCTCAGCCTCGTTGCCGCCGTCGCCAAGCTGCATGGCGCGCACCTGCGCCTCGACGATAATCCGGCTTGGCTCACGACCGAACGCGCTCCACTCGCGGCACCCGGAACGGCGGGCCCTGGATTGTCAATCGAGATTTGCTTCCCGCCCGCCCCCGAGCAATCCTTCGCATCGGCGGCACAATGAGCTTGGCTCGCGGGCAAACGCCGGTGGCACGAATCATCGATGACGCAGCAGATACCGGCTTACCCAGGCCAGGGCGGCATGCATCAGAACGCCCGCAGTGGACAGCAGCAGCAGGGCGGCGAACAGGCGGGGAATTTGCAGCCGGTATCCCGCTTCGAGGATGCGATAGGCGAGGCCGCTCTCGCTGCCGCCCGTCCCGGCGACGAACTCGGCAACGATCGCACCGATGAGGGCGAGCCCCCCGGAAATACGCACCCCGCCGAGGATATAGGGCAGTGCCGTCGGCAGGCGCAGGAGAACGAGCGTCTGCCAGCGGCTTGCCCGGTAAAGCCGAAACAGGTCCACAAGGCCGGCATCGACGCTATTAAGTCCCTGCGTGGCATTGGCGACGATGGGAAAAAAGGCAACGACCGCGGCGCAGATCAGCAACGCGACGGATACATCGTCGACCCAGATGATGATCAGTGGCGCAATCGCCACGATCGGCGTGACCTGGAGCGCGATCAGCCAGGGATAGACGCTGCGCTCGATCCAGCGCGACTGCACCAGCAGAACCGCGAGCGCAAGACCGCCGACAACCGCGATCACCAGCGCTTCGAGGGCGATGCGGAGCGTGACTATGAGCGCCGCCAGCAGATCGGGCGCATCGCGCCATAGCGTCTGGGCGATCAGAACCGGCCCCGGCAAGACGTATGGCGGAATGTGGTTCAGGCGCACCACCCCTTCCCACGCCGCGAGAACGGCGATGGCGAGAAGCGCCGGCATCGCCCGCAGCACCAAGGCGCCTCTCACCTCAGAGCGGACTCACGCCGCCTTGCCACCGGCTAAGACCTCGCTCACCTGCCGGCAGGCCGCGCTGAACGCGGGTTCCATGCGCAGTGCCTGCGTCCGCGGTTGCGGCAGGTCGAGCGGTAAATCGGCGCGGACGCGGCCCGGCCCGGCACTCATCACCAGCACGCGCGTGGCGAGGAACACAGCTTCGAAAATGCTGTGGGTCACGAACAGCACCGTCAGCTTTTCTTCGCGCCAGATCTGCAACAGGTCGTCGTTCAGCTTGAAGCGCGTCGGCTCGTCGAGCGCGGCGAAGGGCTCGTCAAGCAGCAGCAGGCGCGGCCGGGTCGCCAGCGCCCGGGCGATCGAAACGCGCATGCGCATGCCGCCGGAGAGTTCGTGGGGGAAGTCACCGGCGACGCCGTCCAGGCCGACAAGTGCAAGCACCGCGTCGATGCGCCGCTGGGCGTCGGCGCGGCGCACGCCAGCGAGATGTAAGGGCAGGAACACATTATCGAAAACGCTCGTCCACGGCAGCAGCGTCGCATCTTGGAAGACGAAGCCGATATCCCCCCGGCGCGGCGGATCGCCAAAGCGTCGGACGATCGCGCCGCGCGCCGGCGCCAGCAGCCCGGCGGTGATGCGCAGCAACGTGCTCTTGCCGCAACCGGACGGTCCCACCACGGCGAGGAACTCGCCTTCATCGAGCGCAAGGTCAAGCGGCCCAAGCCCGGCCTTGCCGTCGCCATAGGTCTTCACGACGCCATTGAGCTGGAGCAAGGGGGCAACGGTGTTCATTGGCCGCCCGATTCCAGGTCCTCGCGCTGCGTAACAAAGTGAAGGGTAAACGCCCGGTGCCAGTCCATCGCCGGCGGATAAAGGCCGGCGCTTGCCATCGTCGTGAAGAAGGCCTGCCAGCGCGCCTCGCTCATCACCCCGATGCCGAGGCGCTCGGCATCGCCGGAGCTAACGATGCCCCAGCGTTTCATCTGCGCAATCCCATACGCGATCAAGTCTGGCGTCATTTCCGGATTATCTTTCAAGATCAGGGCGTTTCCTGGGCTCGGATCACCGTCAAGATAGCTTTGCCAGCCTTCGATCGAGGCATCGACAAACCGCTGTACGAGGTCGGAACGCTCTCGCACCATTTGCGTGCTGACCTCGATCAGCGAGCCGTACGACGCATACCCCGCGTCGGCGAGCAGCAGAACGACGGGTTCAATCCCCTGCTGGTGAATGAGGTACGGCTCACTGCCGGCGTACCCTTGCTGCACCGCGTGCGGATCGACGAGAAAGGGCGCGATCGAAAATACATACGGGCGAATCTGCGCGTCCGAATAGCCGAATCGCTGTTTCAGGAACAGCCAGGAACCGGCGCGGGTATCGGCACCGATCATAATCGGCTTGCCTTTCAGCGCTTCAAACGAATCGTTCCCCTGACCGGGATGCGCAATCAGCACCGCCGGGTCCTTCTGAAAGATCGCGGCAACGGCAATCAGTGGGATATTCTCGCGGACGGCATTCAAGGACAGGAACGAATTCGGCGCGATCGCAGCGTCGAGCCGGCCGGCGGCGAGGAGTTGTATCGCGTTGACCTGCGGGCCGCCCTGGCGAATGACGACGTCAAGTCCGTACTTTGCGTAAAGCCCTGTCGCCAGGGCCTGATAGAAGCCGCCGTGCTCCGCCTGAGCCCTCCAGTCGGTCCCGAGCACGATCTTATCGCCAGCGACCGCGCCGCCGGCCGCGAGGTGCATGCAAACCAGGAGAAGGACCGTCGCCCACCCATGACGCTTTCGGCTCATATGGGTATTACTACGCGATTCCCGGCGCTTACGCGAGCCCATATCCTTCGGAACGGGCATTTGCGATCGAAACCGCGAGAGCGATGGTCGGCGCGCGTCACCGATGGCCCCGCCGTTACCGCGCCTCGGTTATCACCGCCTCGTCGAGGCTGTCGCCAAGAATATCGAGCGCACGGTCGAGTTCGTCGCGGGTGACGGTCAACGGCGGCGAGATCGGCGCCGACGTCGAGGCCGGACCGGGCGATCACCGCCGCCAGGGGCAAGATGCCGCCTCCGAGCGCCTTGCCGAGGGCGAGGACGTCAGGCGCGACGCCCGTGTGCTCGCTGGCGAACAGCCGGCCGGTCTTGCCGAGGCCGGTGGGGATCTTATCGAAGATCACGAAGGTGGCGTGTGCGTCGCAAGCCGCCCGCGCCTCGGCCCAAAAACTCGGGGGCGGGCTCTGTTGCAAACTTTGACTCCGGACGCGTGACGATCTTGGCAGATGACCGTTCCGTGCTCAGGGTGCCTGGAGCTCGAGCCGTTCGCTGACGACCTGCATGGCCTCTGCCAACGCGCAGACGCCGAGACCGAAGGCGCGCTCCACCAGACGCGCCTCACCGCGGATGTCGCGCGTGATGTTGAAGATCGCCGCCTGGCCCTTGCGTAGAGCCCGCATCACCTCGAAGCCCTTGATCGTCGCGTAGGCGGTCTTCAGCGTCTTGAAGCCGCGCACGGGGCGGATCATCTGCTTCAGCTTGCCGTGATCGGCTTCGATGACGTTGTTGAGGTACTTCACCTGCCGGTGCCGCGTGTCCTTCGGGCACTTGCCTTCGGCCTTCAACTCGGCGAGTGCCGCCACGTAGGTCGGAGCCTTGTCCGTGTTGACCACCCGCGGCTTCTCCCAGTCTTTCAGGCCCTTAAGCGCCTTGCCGAGAAAGCGCTTCGCCGCTTTCGTGTTCCGCGTCGGCGACAGATAGAAGTCGATCGTGTTGCCGAGCTTGTCCACGGCTCGATACAAATACGCCCATTCGCCTTTGACCTTGATGTAGGTCTTGTCCACACGCCAACTCGGCGAGCCTGGGCGGCGCCACTGCCAGCGCAGCCGCTTCTCGATCTCCGGCGCATATTTCCGCACCCATCGATAGATGGTGGAGTGATCGACGCTCACGCCGCGTTCGACCATCATCTGCTCGAGATCGCGGTAGCTCACTCCGTAGTGGCAGTACCACCGTACCGCCCACAGCACGATCTCGCCCTCGAAGGGGCGCCCCTTGAAGTCCGACACGGCCCAGCATCCCCTGGTTACGACCACATCCCGCCAGATAGCCGCGAGCTTTGCAACAGAGCCCTTTAACGCAGGTGCAGGGGGCGCAGTTATGAATGTTTGATGACGACGCAAGTCTTTAGTCGAAAAGACTGCTCTTGGGGTGCTCTAGCGGTGGCCCGTCGCCGCGGCAGCAAAGTGCTTCCAGATATTGGCGGGTTGCCCTCGCGGTCGAGCCGGGCAGTGTCGTCGGCGCCGGCGCGCGGCCCTTGCCCCTCAGTTCCTCAAGCAGCCAGATGAACGAATGGCCATCGTCGACGTCGTACCACAGCGGCAGCAAGGCGACCGGCAGCGCAAGTTCCGCCGCGCGGGCCTCGGTCTCGGTCCGCACCCGGCTGGTGCTCCACGGGATGTCCCGAAACAGCTCGGGACAAGGACGCCGCACACCGATGAGATAATATCCACCATCCAGCGCCGGACCGAGCACCACCCGATCCCCCGGCTGACGCAGCAGATCGACAGCCGCTTCCAGGGTTTCGACCGGCAGTGTCGGTGCGTCGGCGCCCAGCAGACACACCGCCGCGAATTTTTGGGCAAACAGATCGGCGATGGCGTTGACGCACCGGGCGCCGAGGTCATCGCCCCGCTGAACCAGACGATCGAAGCCATTGGGAAAGAGGCCATCGAAAGCACCGTCATTGTCAGCCGGCGTCGTCACCGCAAAACCCGTAGCGCCAAGCGATGACGGCAGGCCATGGACCAGCGCGGCAACGTCAGCGATGAAACCACGTGATAACGCCGCCGCCTCCTCTGCACTGAGCGGTGGGGTCAGCCGTGTCTTGCACCGGCCGGCGATCGGAGCCCTGCACATGACCGCGACCGCCACGCGTCCTTCGGGCGAAGACGGTGCGATGGTCTGCTCATCGCCGGATTCATTGGCCTCGCGATTCATCGTCGAGCAAATCCCCTTCGCGCGGACGTGCGCCATTTCGCACACGGAACAAATGCCAGTCGAGCACGAGGGGGTATCTTTGTCCCGAATAGTCCAGCGGCCGACGCCTAGCCTTCGGGGGCCACAGGCTCACCCGATATCAGCCGTAGGCCCATCGCTTCCGGTTAACGAGCGTCGCCTCCCCTTCGTTCGCCAACGCGACGCCACGACGGTTCAGTATCGACACCAGCGCGGTAAAGACGCAAGCAATATCAACGCCCTGGTGCGGAAAAGATTGCCGATTTCGCAAGAAGCGCACCCCCCGCGCGCCTATTGATCGGCGTGAGGCCGGGACCGCGCGCCGGGAACGGGATCCGATCAGAACATAACACGAACGCCTTGACGCCATGCCTGAATGGCGAACGGCTGATCGGTCGACGCGGAGAAATCGACGATCGCCTCGCGAACGAAAACGGTGCCGCTGTTTGTGCGGGACTCGGCATGAACGGTGAATACCGGAACGCCCGAACGGTCTTCGCTATTGGCGTTTGCGGCGCTATCGTCGTCCGCGCTTGAATCTGCGGCATCGAGAGGCTCCCCGCCCAGGTCGCCGCGACGGCCAAAGCGGCTGCCGCCGAACGACAGGCCGCTTCGGTTGGGAAGCTGGGAACTCCTCTGGGAGAGCTCGCTTCCTGTCGCGTTCGCATTGCGGCCATGGGAGTCGACGGCGACCGCGGCGACCGCCGTCCGCACCTCAAGGGGAGCCGTCGGGATGTGGGGGTTTTCCTGCTGGCCGTAAACGCTCACCAGGGGTGCGATCCGGCGGTAGAGGTCCGGCGTAACACCGACGACATAAGCCAACTCCTCGACCATTTCGAAACTGCGGTTCTTCGGTCCCCAAGCCAGACCCGCCTTACGGTACTCCGGCGCTTCGGCGCCGTGCGGGCTCTTGTCGTCGTCCTCGTCGCGGAAATCGACGATCTCGTCGGCGAGTTCGTCGCTATGACCAGGCTCCTCGCCGATGGCGATGAACAATTCACGCAACAAGATGGCCGGTGCCTGATTGAGGTCGACCTTACCGCCTTCGTCGCGAATAGTCAGCCGGATCTCGGCGTTATCGCTGTGCCAGACATAGATCCGACCGTCGCCGTAAAGGCCTCCGTCGCGGGGGTCGATGGCGAGGCGGGCGGCGGCCTTGTAGATCGCGCCGTCAGCGAGCGCCTCGGCCTCGGCGTTGTCAACGAGATTACGGGAAAGGAGAACCTCGGTGCGAACGTTGCTCGCATAAACAATGGCGAGAAACGACAGTATCATCAGCGCGCCCAGCACCATCAGCAGCGCGATGCCGCGCTGCCGGTCCGCCTGAGCCAGCCACTTCCGCGTCACTGCAGCCGCTGTTCGAGCGGAACTATGCTCCGCAATCGCGAGCGCAACTCACGCGTGACCTGACGGGCCTGCTCGGCGCCGCCGACCACTTGCGGGGTAATCAGCACCAGAAGTTCCGTTCGGCCGGCGGTCTCGGACTTGGTACCGAACAACCAGCCGATCCACGGCAGCCGCGATAGCCAGGGAATGCCCGACGAGGTGTTTTCGCGACGGTCGGTAATCAGGCCGCCCAGCGCCACCGTCTCGCCACCTTGCACCGCGACCGTCGTCTCCACCTTGCGCTGATTGATGGTCGGCGAGTCGATCCCGCCGGCGCTGGCCTCGTTGGAAACGTTGCTCACCTCCTGCGAGATTTCCATCGTCACCAGTCCGCCGGCATTCACCCGCGGCGTGACGTTGAGGATCACGCCCGTATCCTTGTATTCGATGCTGTTGACGATATTGGCCGTGTCGGTCACGGTGCTCTGCTGGGATCGCGTCTGGATCGGTACCTCCTGACCGACGGTCAGGGTCGCCGTCTGATTGTCGAGCACGAACACCTGCGGCGACGAGAGCACGTTGAGATCGCTGACCTGATCGAGCGCGTTGACCACCGCCTTGACGCTGTCTCCCGGTGAGAGCACGTAGGAAAATCCGGGGAAAATCGATGCGGCGATATCGGAGCCGATGCTGCTGATGCGCGGCGAATTCGACTGGCTGAGCGCGATCTTGTTGGAGCCGTACTTGAAGAACCATTCGACGCCGTACTGCAGCGTATCGTTCAGCGTAACTTCGAGAATCGTCGCCTCGATCAAAACCTGCAGCGGGATAATGTCGAGCTTGTGCAGCGCGGTTTCGACCGTGCGGTAATCGCTCGGCTTGGCGAGAATGACGAGCGCGTTCTTCACTTTGTCGGCGATGATCTTGATATCGTCATTGCCACCGGCAACGACGTTGCTGGAGCCGCCGCCGGAAATGGCGCTGTTGTTCCCCGATCTCTGCGTAGCGACCGAAGACAGCGCGTTCGCCGCCGGCGCGTCCGGCTGTCCTCCCGTCTGGCCCTGAAGCGTCACCGGGCTGAGGCCCGGCGCCAGCTGCGCCTGCGGCCGCGTGCTCGCCCCGCTCGTCTGCTGACCGAACACCTGGCTGAGCACGGCGGCGATGTCCTCGGCGCGGCTGTTCTCGCAGTAATAGACGTAAATACGGGGCGTTTCGCTTTCGCCGACGTCGAGACGCTCAATCCAGGACTGCGCCCGATCGACGTAGAGCGACCGTGGCGAGATCACCAGAACGGCGTTCAGGCGCTCGATCGGCACGAAACGGACGACTCCCGCCAGCGGCCCCTCCGTCTGATCGCCGAAGACATTGCCAAGTTCGTCGACCATCGTCTTCGCCGTTGTCGAATGCAGCGCGAACAGACCGAACGACATGCCTGCCAGCCAATCGACATCGAAGGTGTCGATGACGTCGAGCATGCTCGCGACGTCGGCGCGGCTGCCGCCGAGGACGACGAGATTACGCCTCGGATCGACGCGAAGAACCCCGCCGGGCGGCGCGAATGGCGCCAGCAGCTTTTCCACCTCGGTCGCCGAGATGTGCTTCAGCGGCACGACGACGACCTGGGCGCCGGGTGCCTGAGTCGCCGGCGCCAGCGTCGAGCGCAAATGGCCGTTGCCCTTGGGCCCGATGTCTGCCGGTACAATCTTGTAGAGGCCGTCCGTCTGGACGAGGGTCGCGTTGTTGACCTGCAGAATGGACTCCAGCACCGAGATGAGAGCGGGTCCCGGCACTGGCTGGCTGGTCTGCAGGGTCACAGTGCCTTGGACCTGCGGATCGATCACATAATTCGCGCCGAGCGTATCGCCAAGGATCGCCTTGACCACCTCGCGCAGGTCGGCGTCGACGAAATTCAGCGTCACCTCGCCATCGGGCGTACGGATCACCGGGCCGCCCGCCGGCACACCGCGATGAACGAATGTATCGGACCCGCGATAGATGCCGCCGATGTGTTGCGAGCGGGAACTTTCGTCTTGTTCAGCGGCGGCAGCGCCGCCCGTCGAAGCAGGTGTGTTCTGTTCCGCCGGCGTTTCGAGGGGTTCGGTTGCAACAGGAGTCGGCGACAATGCGGCCTGAGCATCCGGGGGCTTCACCTGGGTGTCAAAAAATGGCCGATGAGCGCATGCCGCTATCGATGAGACCAACAGGGAGCACAACAGCAGACGCCCAAGACTGCCGCGCGCGACCGCCGCATTTTTTCCTGCAAACATTACAGACCCATTACGCCGGTTCTTGCCTCTCGGTCTAATGACGCTTTACTGGCGCTCCCGGGCCAAGTAATTCGCCGCCTCCTATAGCATAGGACGCGAAAGCGCGACAGTGTCGACGATGACCTTTATTCCGTCGGCTCGTCATCTTGCAACTGGTCATCAGGCGGAACGGCGTCCGGCTGCTCCGGCGAGCCCGGATGGCGTGGCATGGCGCCGTAAGTGGCGGGCGCGCCGGGACGCGGCGGGGCTTGCGGGCGAGCCGACGTCGCAGTGGACCGCACCACCGCGCCGGATCGCTGCGTGCCACCTCCCGCCTCTTCCTTTTGCCGCTCTCTCGTCTCTGGACGGCGGTAGTCCAGCTTGATCTCGTTCGAGACCTCGCCGCGCCGCAGGATCACCTTGTCTGGACCGACGGAAACGACCAGCCAGCCCCCGGCTTCCTGCCCTTCGGCCACGTGCATCGGTTTTGGATTGTCATCGAAACGCAGCAGCGCAAGGCGGCGACGAGGCGTCAGCAGCACGCCATTCAGAACGACCCCGGTGGCGGCGTTCTCCTGCGGCGCGTCATCGCCGTCGGCACTCGACGTCGCCGCTTCCGCCGGCCGGCGCGACTTGTCGAACAACGGCCTTTCGATGACTTCGGCAAAGTCCTCGGATGGCGGCATTTCGTAGGTCGTCTCGCCCTTTTCCGCCTCGTCCCCCGCCTCGCCGGCGGCGTGCGGCGGCGGAACCGATCGCGCGATACGTCCGTCGTCACCGTCGCCCTGCCAGACCTGCCAGCTAAGGAACCCGCCGGCAAGTAAGGCGAGCACCGCAGATGCCCACGTCCAGCGGGCGGAAGCAGCCAGCCGGCGCGCCATGGTCAGCTCGCCCGCATGTAGCCGTAGACGTCGTAACTGACGCCGAGTTCGCTTGCCGGCGCGCTCGCCTTGCTGGCAGCGCGGCCGCGCCGGTTGCGCGCGACGATATCGAGACCGTCAAGGAACAGGTAGGGCAACATCGATTCCAGATCGTAGAGCGTATGGAATAGCGAATCTGTATCCGAGGACATGCGGACCCGCAGTGTTACCCGGCGAAATGCCCCCTCGCTCGTCGCCGGAAGAATCTGCGTGCTCTCCAGCTTGCCGCCGTTGCGCTCCACGATCGTCCGTACCAGGGTCTGCAGGTCGGCGGCTACGAGCGTCTCGCTGTCGCCGGAGAGATATCCTTCCTGTGACGATGGCAAGGACTGGAGTTTCTCCAGCCGCTCGCGCAGTTGCGGACGGCTGTCGGCAAGCCGTCGCAGCCGAGACAGCACGTCTTGCCGCGCCGCGATCTGCTCCGCGTACGCCGCGGAGCGCTCCTGCAGCGGGCTGACGATCAGCCGGTAAGGCAGGGCGATCGCCACGATCAGCAAGGTGACGGCGATGATCTTGCGCGTCAGAGGCGAGAGCTTGGTCACGGTTGATCCTTACGCCCCACCTGAAAGGCGATATGGAACTGTTCGGCCTCGAGTCGCTGATCGCGGGTCAGTGGCGCGCGGAACTGGGCGTTGCTGAAGAGCGTCGTGTTCTCGATGTGTCCGATGATCGCCGATGCGTTCGGCGAGTAGCCAAACGTCTGCATTTCCTCGCTGGTCATCCGCAGGCGATAAAGCCACGTATCGTCCGGAAGCGCGTGCGTCAGTTCGCTCAGAACAGCCAGCACCGGCGGGCGGGCCCGCTTCTTCTCGACGATAAAGTCGCCCTCGCTGCTCAGCCGTTCGATCTGTTCCTCCAGCTTGCGCCCTTCCTCCGCCTCGCTGCGCGCCGACGCCACCTGACGATCGAGGGCGGCGAGATGCTCCGCATCCCGGCTGAATGCGGAATAGAGCCCGGCCGCGAACAGCCCCGCAGCGAGGACCAGCAGACCGATCGCCAAGCGGCCGATCCGCCGCAGGCCTCCGGAGCCGCCGTTCGCCAGCGGCACGCGCCATGGTGCCGACACGGCCTGCGACGATTCGCCCCGGGCCGGAGCGGGCACTGATCCGGGCACCAAACCGGGCGCCGGGCGCGGCGGCAGGACGACGGCTTCGGGTTCCAGGCCGGCATCGCGGATGCGACCGACGGCGGGATCGACAGCGGCACGCGGCAACACGGTGAGTTCGGCGCTAAGGCGCTTGCGCGCGGCATCGCGATCGGCCACGCGAACATCGAAATAGACCGCATCAGCGGCGAACGGCGTCAAGCGATCCATTTCGAACGCCATGACTTGGCGCAGGTTTTCCTCCGCCGCCGCCGGCAAGTCGACCATTTTGCGCAAGGCCAGGCGCGGGGACATCCGCACGACGACGCTGGTCCGCGCGAGATCGAGGCTATCGACGATCGGCCGCAGCGCTGCCTTGGTCTCCGCGGGCGCGACGCCGGCAAAATCGAGCGTCGTCAGTTCGCGCTCACCGGTGCCGTTGCGGCGCCGCACGACCAGTCGCGTATCCATCGGCTCGAGGATGAGCTCGTCGATCGGCGGCAGGAGAAAGCGCAGAAGCCACGCCGGCATCAGTCCTTTCAACTCGCCCACCCACCAGGAGAAGAACTCTCCAGCGAAGCGCCGGACCTTGGCTAGAGGATGTGCCACAGTCTCGTGTGTCCCGACCCTTGCTCGGTGTCCTGCAGAAGCGGTGGTGCATCCGCGCCACCGCTTTCGATCCGCATCCATATCGGGCGACGGACTTGCCAAGGCGCCGTCAACCTTGTGGACGGGAAAGCTAGTGCATTGCCCCCCCTGGCGACAAGAGACCAAACGGCGACGGCCACAGCACCGGGCAAATAATACCTCATTCGGAGTATAGCTGACTCAGCCGCCGCCAGCCATCCCGGTTATCTCCGGTGCGACAATAAAATCGGGCCAGACCCGCTGGTCTTTCGGTGGAAACGTCACCCGCAGACGGATGAGCAGCGGCATTCGGTTCGCGTCGAGCCAGCGATCGTACCACTGCATGGCTTTTTCCTCGCCGAACTCGCCGAAATAACTGAATTCGATCGAGGCAAGGTGATCGAGAAGCACGACGTCCCTGCTGTCCGACTCGGCTCCCTCCTCGTTCTCATTGCCGGCCCCGAACGCCGGGCGGGCGTTTTCGTTTGCACGTTGCCCACGCGTGGAGCCCGGCTCCGAGCTCTTCGCCGCGCCGAGCCGTGATTGCGAACGGCGATCGGCCGAACTCAGGCTGAACGCGTCCTCATTGTGGCCGGCGCCGCCACCGCGGGCAAGAATACCATCCGGAGAACGCAGCCTCCACGAGAGCACCAAGCGGACGCCGCCTTCACCGGTGCGGCTGGCCAGCACATATTGATAGACGCCGCCGGTCAGGCTCTGTGCTGGCGGGGGACCGACGAAGCGCATGGAGCCGCTTGCTCCCGTGAACGCTGCCTGACCCGTCTGCGTCGAGCCGCCGATCGGCCAAATCTGGGAAAGCAGACGGCGCACGACGTCCTGTGTCGTCTGCAACGCGAACCAGTTATCCGCCTGCGCGTGCTCGCGCTCCCAAACCCGCGCGCCAAAGCCGACGCCACTCGACAGCAGACCGGTCAGAACGCCGAGGACGGTCATGGCGACGAGAAGTTCCAGCAGGGTGAAGCCGCCTGTCGGCGCTTCGAAACGGGAGTCTCTGCCGCTCATTCCAACCCCCGTGCTGCAGGATCGCCGGCGCTTTCAAGCCGGAACGTCGTCAGCGTGACACCATTCCCCCGGTTTCCCCAATCGACGCTCACGCTGATGCGAAGCACCACGAGGTCGCTGCCCTGAGCTCCGCCAAGGTCTTCCTCCCCGGTTTCGTCGCCGGCGGATAGCGCCCCCTTGCGGTTCGTGGAAGACCGCGTGCCGGTGAAACCACTGCTGTTCCGCTGGGTGTTCGCACGCGTTTGATGCGAGCGTTTTTTGGCCGTTTCACCGCCATCGCGCCCGTTCGTCGCCGCCGCCTCGCCGTCTATCGTGTCGAGGACACTGTCATCGGTGACGATGCTGGCCCGCCAGCGAAAGCCGGCGTCCTCAAAGGTTCCCTCGGCCTCGCCCACGGCGAGCGGCCGCGCGGCGGCCACCTCGGCCAGCTTGGAGCGGGCGAGCAAGGTGGCCATCGCCACGGTGCGCGCCGTCCGCGTCGAGCCCATACCGCCGCCGAAGACCTGCAAAATGGGGACGATCAGCACGGCCAACACGGCAAACGCTACGAGGACCTCAAGCAGCGTGAAGCCGGCTTCTTTCGCGCGCTGCTTTCGTTGTCGCACAGTGCCCGTGCCCGACGGCAGCCTAGTCTTCGTAGACGTCGACCCGTCCGGTGAGCCAGTCCACCTGTACGTAGCTATGCGCATCGCCGCTCGCCAAAGTCACTTCGCCGCCGGTGGAACTGCCGTCGGGGAAGAAGCGGATCTCGCCAACGTTCGCCGTGCGCTGCGCGCTCGCCGCGGTAAAGAGAGTAAGGTGAAGCTTTGGCGAGAGCGCGTAGGAACTCTCGCCGGGAATACCGAAACTCGGCGCGTCGACGTCTACCTCGACCGCTACCGGCTCGTTGCGCGCAATCGCCCGACCCCGGGCGTGACGCAGCACGTTCGCCAGTTCGCCCGACGCCGAACGCAGCGCCGGTCCGTCCATTGAGGCGATCAGCCGCGTCCCGGCGAAGCCGGCGATAATCGCCAGCAGAACGAGGACAACAAGCACCTCGAGCAGCGTAAACCCAAACGCCGCCTGCGCCCCGCCAACCGGCGAGGCAGTACCCGCCCATCCCTTACCAGCTTGTAAGGTCCTGGTCCTCGCCGTTGCCGCCTTGCGCATTATCGGCGCCCAGAGTCCAGAGGTCGTAATCGCCATGATCGCCGGGAATCTTATAAAGGAAGACACGACCCCACGGATCGACGATCGCTTCTTTTTTCTTCAGGTAAGGCCCATTCCAACGGTTGACGCCCGCCGGCGCTTCGATCAGGGCGGAAAGGCCCTCCTCCTGCGTCGGGTAGCGGCCAATCTCGAGGCGATAGAGATCGAGCGCCGAACTCACCTGCTGGATCTGCACCTTGGCCGCCTCCGACTTGGCGCTGCCCAGGTATTTGAAAATCTGCGGGCCGGCGACAACCGCCGCCAGCAGCCCGAGGATGACGAGGACGACCAGAACTTCGAGCAGAGTGAAGCCTGCCTGCGCCGCCCCATCCGCGCGCGTGGCGCGCGGTGGCCGGTTCGTGTCCCGAACGGCACGCTTTGCACTTATCATGAAAGGGGAGCCTCCGCGGAATCACACAGCGAGCTGGTTGATGCTGAGCATCGGCACGAGTATGGAGACGATGATGCCGCCGATCAACAGCGCCATGCCGACGGTCAGCGCCGGGATCAAGATCGCCATCAGCCGCTGGATCGAATGGTGCACCTCGCGCTCGTAGACTTCGGCGACGCGGAACAACATCTCTTCCAACCGGCCGCTCTCTTCACCGATGCGGATCAGGTGGGTCGCCAGTGTCGGGAACAGCCCGGACTCGGCGAGCGGCCCCGCGAACGTCTTGCCCTCGCGCACCTGCTTTTCGATCTGCTCAAACGCGCTTTCCATGGCGGCATTGCCAAGCGTGCCCTTGACCACGCCGAGGGCCGAGACGAGCGGCACGCCGTTGTTCAACAGCATGCCCAGCGTGTAGGTCATCCGCGTCGTCTCGATCCGGCCGGCAAGTCCGCCCGCCAACGGCAGGCGCAGGAAGCGCCGGTCCCACTGCCGGCGCAACTCGGGATCGCGTCGCTGCCGGGAGATGAACAGCGTCGCCAAGAGGCCGAGGACGATCGGCACCCACCAGCCGGCCGAGGTCACCGCGCCGACACCCATGACGATCCGGGTCGACAGCGGCAGCGCGATGCCCGCCTGATCGAAGATCTCCTTGAAGCTGGGGATGACGACGGTCACGATGATGCCGATGGAGATGCATACTGAGACGAACAGAACCACCGGATAGATTAATGCGGACTTGAGGTCCTGCTTCGACTGCTGTGATTTTTCAAGAAATTCGGCGGTTTTGGCCAGCACCGTATCGAGGGCGCCGCCGGCCTCACCGGCACGGACCATGCCGAGAACAAAGCGATCGAAGACGCGCCCTTGCGCCGTCATCGCATCCGCCAGCGACGAGCCACCGCGGACACGCTCGAGCACCCGGCCCATCAGCTTCTTGACCGGCTCCTTCTCGGTGAACTTGATCAGCACGCCAATGGCCTGATCGAGCGGCAGACCGGCATGCGAGAGGCTGCCGAGTTCGCGGATGATGGCGATCCGGTCCTCGCCCGAGATTTTCGAGCCGCCGCCGATCTCCATTTTCAGCAGGTTCGCCAGGGCGCCGCCGCGGGCCTCGTCCGCGCGCAGCGGCAGATAACCCTGGCCTCGCAGCTGGTCGAGCACTGCCGCCTGGCTCGCCGCCTCCATCTCGCCTTCGACGACCTCGCCGGGTCCGCTCACCGCCTTATAGCGATACGTCGGCACGCTCACGCCTCCCGGGTTACGCGCAGCACCTCTTCGAGTGACGTGACCCCGCGGACGACCTTGCGCATGCCGTCCTCGTAGAGCGTGCGCATGCCGCCTTCGATCGCGGCCCGTTGAATGGCGCCGGCATCCTCGCGACGCAGGATGATGCGGCGGATCTCGTCGGTCATCACCAACATCTCGGCGATGCACGAGCGCCCGTAGTAGCCGGTGCCGTTGCAGCGCGGGCAGCCGACCGGCCGGTCGATACGCAGCACGCCGCCCTCGGCGAAGCGCAGAAGATTCATTTGCGTGGCGATCTCGCCAGCCGCCGGGTTCGGCTCCCGGCAGTGTGGGCAAAGATTGCGCACCAGCCTCTGGGCGGCGATACCGTTGAGCGTCGAGGCAAGAAGATAGTCCTCAAGGCCCATGTCGAGCAACCGCGTCACCGATCCCGCGGCGGAATTGGTATGCAAGGTGGACAGCACCAAGTGGCCGGTGAGCGCCGCCTGTGCTGCGATCTGCGCCGTCTCGAGGTCGCGGATCTCGCCGATCATGATGATGTCCGGGTCCTGGCGCAGCAGCGCCCGCAGAACGCCGGCGAAGGTCAGGCCGATCTGCGCCTTCACCTGAACCTGGTTGACGCCTTCGAGCTGGTATTCGATCGGGTCCTCGACGGTGAGGATCTTGCAGTCCGGCGTGTTCAGTCGCAAAAGCGAGGTGTAGAGCGTGGTTGTCTTGCCGCTGCCGGTGGGGCCGGTCACCAGGACGATGCCGTTCGGCCGATCCAGCAGCTGAAGGTAGGGATCGAGCACGCCGGCATCGAGGCCGAGGGCAGCGAACTCGAAAACCGCGCCGCCGCGGTCGAGGATACGCATCACCACGCTCTCGCCATGCAGGGTCGGCACCGTCGAGATACGGAAGTCGACCTCCTTGCCGCGGATGGCGAGCTTGATGCGCCCATCCTGCGGCAGCCGGCGCTCGGCGATGTTGAGCTTCGACATGATCTTGACCCGCGAGATGATCGCCGCCGCCAGCCGCCCGGGCGGCGTTTCCACCTCCTGGAGAATGCCGTCGACGCGATAGCGGACGCGCAGCTTGTTCTCGAACGGCTCGATGTGGATGTCCGAGGCACGCGCCTCGACCGCGCGGCCGATCAACTGGTTGACGAAGCGGATGACCGGCGCCTCGCTCGCCATGTCCTTCAGGCGCTCGGCATCGTCGCCGCCGTGCTCGCCGTGCTCGCCAAGCTGATCGATTTCGCCGAGCACGCTGCCGGCACGGCCGTAGAGCCTCTCCAGCGCCTTTTCGATATCGGCGGAGACAGCGATGCGGCGCACCACCGGCCGGCCGGTGGCGGCCTCGATCGACCCGGCGGCAAAGTCGTCGAGCGGATCGGCCATGGCCAGCACGACGCCCGTTTCGCTCTCGGCGACCGGCACGATGCGGCTGTCCTTGAGGAACTTCGCGCTCAGCGCTCCGTCGAGAAGCGCCTGGCTGGGAAAATCGGCGGCGGTGATCAGTGGCAGGCCGAGCACGGCCGAAAGTGCCGCCGCGACATCGCCCTCGCTGGCGAGGCCAAGCTTGATCAGCAGCGAGTAAAGGTGTTCGCCGCCGTCCGGCTGAATGCGCTTCGCCCGCTGCACACCCGCTGCATCGAGCTTGCCGCGGCCGGTCAGCCAGTCGACGACGGCGGCGTCGACCGCGGCGGCGTCACCGAGCACCCCGTCGGTGTTGTCCACAATCGCAACGTTTCCGTTGCCGTCGGTCGGATCGGGCAAGCGCTGGTCCACCGTCACGGTGCTCCTCTCGTCTTTGCCCGCATCGCCGGCCGCATCACCGGTCCCTGGGCGCGCGAACTGTGCCGTCCCGCGCCCAGGTGTATCTCACGCTCAGCCCAGCAGCAATGGCCCGTAAAGCCAAACCAGCCAGGTTGCGAGACAAAGGTAGGGCCCGAACGGCAAATGTCGCCGCGAGCCGATATCGGCGCCCAAGGCAATGCGCAGCAGCACGACGAGGAGCGCGCTCGCAGCGCCGAAGAAAACGACTCCCGGCAGGCCCTGCCACGAAACCCATGCGCCGGCGGCTGCAAGCAGTTTGGCGTCGCCGAGCCCCAGTCCCTCTTGACCGCGCAGCTTGCGATACCCCGTGGCGATCAGCCAGAACACGCCGAAGCCGAGAACGGCGGCGAGGGCATGCTGATCGAGCATCGAAGGATCGATCGCGAAGATGGTAACGAGCCCGCCGGCAAGCAGCGGCAGGGTGATGACGTCCGGCAGGATCAGGTGACGGATGTCGATCACCGCCAGGGTCAGCAGCGCCCAGCCCAACCCGCAGCTCACCCACATCATCGGTCCCGAGATTGTAAGTGCCGCCCATATGGCGACGAGCAGGGCCGCCACCTCGATGTTGGGATAGAACCAGCCAAGCGGCGTGCCGCAATAGCGGCACCGCCGCTGCGCGGCAAACCAGCTCACCAGAGGAATGAGGTCGCGGACGGCGAGCGTATGGCCGCAATAGTCGCATCGGGACCGGCCGAAAACCAGCGGTTCGCCCTCCGGCAGCCGCTCGACAACAACGCCGAGGAAGCTGCCGATGAAAGGCGCAGCCAGAATCGGCACCCACCACAAAATGGTCAGAATTGCGCCGATTGCGTTCTCGGTCATTTTCTTTGAACAACCAATGTGCGGCGGGAATGAACGCCGACCTCGCCTCCCAGCGTTATCGCCATACGCGGAGAACAGCCGTTTGAGCGACCTTCGCCGACGCACGGGTCAGGTACGGTGCTACGATAAGTAGAGCGCGTCGGCAAGCACCGCGTAGCCCCAATGGCGCAAGCGTGGCAAGAATGTGGCGCAAGCGCCATTGGGGCTACGCGATCAGCGCCAGGACCGCAACGCCGGCTGCTTTACCCTTTAGCCGCGAGGCGCGCTTCAAGCCTGATGGTGAGCAAGGGGTGGCCTTCGGCTTACGGATCAGAATCTTGGAGCAGGCCGAAACGAATCGACCTGGAATCCCCAGATGCCGAGGCCGTTGGCCTGAGCGATGCGTTCGAGCGCCCGGTATTCGAAGGGCGCGTCGGGACCGGCGAGCGCGAGGCCTTCGCGGACGAGGTAGGCGCCGAGATCCACGCCGTCGTCGAAGTTGGAACGTCCAGCCCAGCATACGGCGCTGATGCTGCCGTCATTGTAGGATCCCATCTCACGGCAGGTAACGAACCCCTGAATCTTGAAGTTAAGCGCGACAGCCGCACGGTTGCCGCAGAAGCTCGGCCTGAGATTGCGCCCGCAATAGAGGCTTGGGTCGGGAATATAGATCCCGTAAAGACGCACGATGGTATTGCGGATGAGCAGGCTAGCATCGTCCTGGACCACGGCATAGCTGCGAAAATCGGCACCGGCCGGATGGGTGAAAGCCAGTAAGGCGATGAGGCAGACCACGAAGCGCTTCAACATCGAAACTGATCCGAACCGCCGGGCTTGGCGGCTTGAGGACCATGTGGGGGGAGCGATCGCGATTGGCAAAGCCACTCCGGGAGAAACTGTTGCCGATCCGCCGTCATGCAATTGACAACTGCGCATCAATGGGTGTGAATTTCGCAATCGCACACCAACCTTAGCACCAATCTCATTTGCATGGCGGCCGGCCGGCGGCTGCACACGAGGTCTGGCGAGTTGGCAAACTATCTTCGAGCAGAATCCGCGGACGAAGCCGTCGGTATCCTTGCGCGCGGCGGCTGGACCGTGGTTGCCGGGTGCACCGATTACTACTGTTCCCCGTCGTCACGTCCCCTCGCCGACGACGTACTCGACGTCACCGGTCTTGCCGACGCGCGCGGTATTGCCGACGCCCAAGATCACTGGCGCCTCGGCGCATTGACGACGTGGTCCGAGATCGCCGGCTCCAACGATCTTCCGGAGCTGTTCAGCGCTCTGCGCCATGCCGCCCGCCAGATCGGCGGGGTGCAGATTCAGAACGCCGGAACCATCGGCGGCAACCTGTGCAACGCCTCGCCCGCCGCCGACGGCGTGCCGCCGCTGCTAGCGATGGACGCCGCCGTCGAACTGCGCAGCGCCACAGGCATGCGTGTGCTGCCCCTTGCCGATTTCATCCGCGGCAACCGGCGAACGGCGCTGCAAGCCGGCGAGTTGCTGACCGCGATCCTCATCCCCAAACGCATCGCCCGAACCGCCAGTGTCTTTGTGAAGCTCGGCGCGCGGGCCTATCAGCTTATCTCGATCGTCATGGTCGCCGTCGTCATCGAGGCGGACGCAGAAGATCAGGTGAGCACGGCCGCCGTCGCTGTTGGGGCCTGCTCCACGGTGGCGCAGCGCCTGCCAGAGTTGGAGATGGCGCTCATCGGCCGCTCGCTGGCAGGCCCCCCGCTCTCCACTGCGCTCACCGCTCGGCATCTGGGCGCGCTTTCGCCGGTGAGCGACGTGCGCGCGACGGCGCAATACCGCCGCGATGCCGCAGCGACCCTGGTTCGCCGCGCCCTCGATACGGCACAGGACCGCCTGCGATGAGAGGCGAGAGCGAAGCCCCCAGCCTCATTCTCAGCATCAACGGCGAACGGATCCCGATTACGGCACCGCCGATGCGCCGGCTGAGCCAAGTGTTGCGCGAGGACCTGCGGCTGCTCGGCACCAAGGTCGGCTGCGATGCCGGCGACTGCGGCGCCTGCACCGTGCTGCTCGACGGCATACCGGTCTGCGCCTGCCTGACCCCCGTGGGTCAGGTGGCCGGCCGCCCGATCGTCACCGTCGAGGGATTGGCGGGAGCCGCCGGGCTCGGCGGCAACGCGCTCACCTGCCTGCAGCGCGCGTTTCAGCACCACGGCGCGGCCCAATGCGGCATCTGCACGCCCGGCATGCTGATGGCGGCAACGGCGCTGCTCGAGCGCCGCGCCCGTCCGGACGAGGCGGCGGTCATGGACGCGCTGGGCGGCGTCCTCTGCCGCTGCACCGGCTATCGCAAGATCATCACCGCCGTCTGCGACGCCTGGCGCTTCGCCGATGTGCCGCCGCCCGCGGCGGACACGGCGAACAGCAACACGGCGGACGGCATCGTCGGCGCCCGCGCCGCGCGCGTTGACGGCATCGCCCGCGTCGACGGCACCGAGCGCTTCGGCGATGACGTCGCGCCCGCCGATGCCCTGGGGCTGACGATCGTCCGCTCCCCGCATGCCTCGGCAAGTTTCACCATCGGCGATACCGCAACGGTTCTCGCCCGCCACCCCGGCCTCGTGCGGGTGCTGACGGCAGCGGACGTGCCCGGGGTCAATGTCCATGGCGTGATCGCGCCGATGCGCGACCAGCCGGTGTTTGCCGATGGCGTCGTCCGCTTCGCCGGCGAGGCGATCGCCGCGGTGATCGGCAGCGCCGAGGCGATCGAGGCCTTCGATGCTGCGGACTTTCCGGTGACCTGGGAGCCGCGTCCTGCCCTGCTGAGCATCGACGATGCGCTCGCGCAGGATGCAGCATTACTGTTTGCCGGACGTCCGGACAACGTGCTCGTCCGCGGCTACGTCCATAAGGGCGACGTCGACGCCGGGCTTGCCGCCGCCGCCCACATCCGCGAGGGAACGTTCGAGACCGCCTACGTCGAACACGCCTACATCGAGCCGGAAGCCGGCTTCGCCCGGCGGACCGGCGACGGCATCGAGGTCCACGTCACCACCCAGACCCCGTACATGGACCGGGAGGACGTTGCCCGCATCCTCGGCATTGCCGACGACAAGGTGCGCATCGTGCCGACCGCCTGCGGCGGCGGCTTCGGCGGCAAGCTCGATCTGTCGCTGCAGCCTTACATCGCCATTGCCGCCTGGCTGCTCGACCGGCCGGTGCGTTGCCTTTACTCCCGGCGCGAGTCGATGCAAAGCACGACCAAGCGCCACCCCGCACGCATGCGCGTGCGCATCGGCGCCGATGCCGCCGGCCAACTGACGGCGATGATGTTCACCGGCGACTTCAATACCGGCGCCTATTCCTCGTGGGGACCGACCGTCGCCAACCGCGTTCCGGTCCACTGCTCCGGCCCCTACTATTTTCCGGCGATCGTGGCCAGCACCCGGGCGGTTACCACCAACCTCGTGCCGTCCGGCGCCTTTCGCGGCTTCGGCACCCCGCAGGCGGCGATCGCCACCGAGGCGGTGCTCGACGAACTCGCCGACGCCCTCGGCCTCGATCGGCTGGAGTTCCGCGTCAAGAATGCCATTCGCGCCGGCGATACGACCGCGACCGGCCAGAGGCTCGAAGCCAGCGTCGGCATGGCCGCATGCCTTGAGGCGCTGCGCCCGGCCTGGCAGACAGGGCGCGAGGCGGCGCGGCGCCATAACACCTCTTCGCCGACGGGACCGGGTCGGACGCGCCGCGGCGTCGGCATCGCCAGCATGTGGTACGGCTGCGGCAATACCTCAATGTCCAATCCGTCAACGATGCGCGTGGCACTGAAGGCGGACGGCACGCTCGTGCTCTACCAGGGCGCCGTCGACATCGGCCAGGGCTCGAACACGGTTCTGGCGCAGATTTGCGCCGAAACCTTGGGCGTGCCGCTTGACCAGATCACCCTCGTAACCGGCGATACGGCCCTGACCCCGGATGCCGGCAAGACTTCGGCGTCCCGGCAGACGTTCATCTCCGGACGGGCAACCCGGCTCGCCGCCACATCGCTGCGCACCGATATCCTGCGCCTCGCCAACGCCACACCGGATGCCTGGCTCGAGATCGTCGGCGCGGCGCTGGTGGTGCACGACGGCGTGCGGGCGCAGACGATCGATCTTTCTGTGCTGCCGGCCGATGCAAACGGACACGTGCTCTGCGGCGAAGGCACCTTCGATCCGCCGACAACGGCGCTCGACGAGAACGGTCAAGGCACGCCGTACGCGACCTACGGCTTCGGCGCACAGGTGGCGGAGGTGCTGGTCGACCTCGACCTCGGCACGGTCAAGGTGGCGCGGATGACCGCGGCACACGACGTCGGCCGGGCGATCAATCCGATGCTTGTCGAAGGCCAGGTCGAAGGCGGCATCGCCCAGGGCCTCGGCATGGCACTGATGGAGGAGTACGTTCCCGGCCGTACCGACAACCTGCACGACTATCTGATTCCGACCGTGGGCGATGTCCCGATGATCGAGACCATCCTCATCGAGGACCCCGAGCCGCTCGGTCCGTTCGGCGCCAAGGGCGTCGGCGAGCCGGCGCTGATCCCCACCGCCGCGGCGATCCTCAATGCCATTCGTGATGCCACCGGCGTGACCATCCGCCGCACCCCGGCGACACCGGACCGGGTCCATGCCGCGCTGCGGGCGGCGGGCAGGATCGATGGCGCCGATGGCTGAAGCCCCGGCGACGTCTGAAGCACCGGCGGCGCTCGTCGTCTGTGACGCCTGCCCGGTGCGCTGCCGGATCAAGCCTGGCCAGCCCGGTGCGTGCGATCGCTACGCCAACCTCAGCGGCACGCTGGTCCGCGTCGATCCGCTCATCGTCGTTGAGCGCACGCTCGCCCGCGACGGCGCGATGGTGCCCTTTCTCGGCGATCCGGACTGGGAGGAAGGCCGGCTGCTGCGGACTGCCGACCAGTACATCAATGCCGAGCGATTCGTCACCGGAATCGGCGCGGGCACGACGTATCCGGATTACAAGCCGGCGCCGTTCATCGTCGCCGGCACCTACGACGGCGTCGACATGGTCACCGTGGTGACCGAGGGGATCTTCAGCTACTGCGGCGTCAAGCTCAAGATCGACACCGACCGTCATATCGGCGCCGAGACCGCGACGGTGCGGGCCGGCGGCGAGCCGGTCGGCCACGTGACCACCGCCGAATACGGCTCGCAGATGCTGTCGATCGGTGGCGTGCGCCACCTCACCGGCGGTGGCAAAAAGGAAGGCACCGTCACCTGCGAGACGATGCTCAAGCTGTGCAACCGCGAGCCAGTCGAGCTTGCCATTGACGGCGGCTCGACGGTGATCGTGGCGGCCGGCGCGGCGCCGGTCGTCGATGGCATTGCCGAGGAGCGCATGCGCGTCGGCTGCGGCTCGGCGACGATCGGCATGTTCGCGCCGGCGTGGAAGGGCAAGGTCGACGAGGTCGTCGTCGTCGACGATCACATCACCGGCGTGCTGTCCGAGCACGAGGCCGGCAAGTTCCTCGGCATCGCTCCCAGCGGTATTTACATGCGCGGGCGGCGCTCAACGCCGGGGCGCTACTTTCGCGTCGCCGAACCCGGCAGCGGCTGGGGCGGCACCGACATCACCGATCCGCTGACCATTCTCGGCCCCCACAACCCCAAGGTCGCCCGCCCCGGGCAGACCCTGTTGATGGTCAGCACCACCGGCGAGGACGCCGCCTACTTCGTGCTTGACGACGCACTGGCCCCGGTGCCGGCGGCAATGCCCACGGACCTTGCCGAGACCGTCGCGTTGATCCGCGAGAATTGCGAGCCGGCGCTGTGCTCGGTGGTATTCATGGCCGGTGCCGGCGGCTCCCTGCGCGCCGGCGTCACCCGCAACCCGGTGCGCCTGACCCGCTCGGTCAAGGACGCGCTTGTCTTCGTTTCCAGCGGCGGCGCGCCCGCCTACGTCTGGCCAGGCGGTGGCATCACTGTCATGGTCGACGTCGCGCGCATGCCGGAGCGGGCGTTCGGCTGGGTGCCCACGCCGGCGCTGGTCGCACCGATCGAGTTCACCATGCGCCTTGCCGACTATGCCGCGCTCGGCGGCCACGTCGAGTCCGTCGTCCGCGCCGACAGCCTCGCCGGTACCTTCGCCGGGGGGCGCGACGGCGAAGAGCGGCTGCGCGCCGTCGGCTGGAGCGCCGACAACCCCTGGCCCCTCGCCCGTCAGCACTTTCCGTGGAGCGGGCGTCCGTGAGGCGCCGACTGTGAGGCGTTGGTGGTGAGCGGGCCACAGGTTCACCGGCTGACCGACGGCCGGCTGCATCTGCAGCATGGCCCCATCGATCTGATCATCGACGCCGAGGGCGCACCCGGCGAGATCGCGGCAGCATTCGCGCAAGCGGCCGGCCGCTTTTGCACGGTTCTCGACGAACTGGTCGCTGAATTGCCGCTGCTCCGCCGCGGCCTCGACCAGGATCCGCCTCGGCCCGAAGGCACGATCGCCCGATGCATGGTTCGCGCCTGCGCCCGCCATCGCGGCGTGTTCATCACCCCGATGGCGGCGGTGGCCGGCGCCGTCGCCGACGCCGTCCTCGGCGCGCTCGCCGAGGGGCGGACGCTGACGCGCGCCTACGTCAACAATGGCGGCGACATCGCCCTGCTGCTGGAACCCGGCACCGTCTACGACGTCGGCCTTGTCGCCGACGTGCGTCAGGGAGAGATCGTCGCCCGGGCGCGGATCGACGCATCGCAGCCGGTGCGCGGCATCGCCACCAGCGGGCAGGGCGGGCGGAGCCTATCTCTCGGCATCGCCGACGCCGTGACCGTCCTCGCCGCCGACGCCGCCGATGCCGATGCGGCGGCGACGCTGATCGCCAACGCCGTCGACGTCGCCAGCCCCGCCGTCGTCAGAAAGCCGGCAAGCATGGTGCGCGAGGACAGCGATCTCGGCGATCTGCCGGTGGTGATTGCGGTGGGCGCTCTCAGCGGCGATGATATCGCCCGTGCGCTCGACTCCGGGAAGGCAGTAGCCGAACGGATGCGTGCGACAGGGTTGATTGAAGCCGCCTTCCTGGCTTTGCGCGGCCGCCACCGGATCGTCAGCAGGCCGTTGCACTGCTTTGCCGCCGCGCCAACGGGCGAGGCGGAGCAGCGGGCGGCGATTTCACCCTCGTCGTCCGACCTGTGCCTGACGGCGGATTTAGGCCCCCGGCACCTGACGGCGGATCTGCGCCCCTGAGAAGAAACGGTCACCCATGTACAACGCCAAGATTCGCAAGCTGGTCGTCATCGTCGAGGAGACGCGCCGGGAAATGGGCAGCACCATCGTGCCGCCGGCCCGCAAGGCCGCGGCGATCGCGGTGATCGAAAACCCGTGCGCCGGCCGCTACGTCGAGGATCTGGAGCCGCTGATGGTCATCGGCGAAGAACTGGGCGGCCTTTTGGGTGAGCGGGCAGTGGCGGCGCTCGGGGTCGAGCCGGCGCGCATCGAGAGCTACGGCAAGGCGGCGATCGTCGGCGAACACGGTGAGCTCGAGCACGCCGCGGCGATCCTGCATCCGCGCCTCGGCGGGCCGCTGCGCCGGGCGGTCGAGAGGGGCGCGGCGCTGGTGCCGTCGGCGAAGAAGACCGGCGGGATCGGCACGCCGATCGACGTGCCGCTCGGCCATAAGGACGCCGCCTTCGTGCGCAGCCACTTCGATGCCATGGAAGTGCGGGTGGCCGACGCTCCGCGCGCCGACGAGATCCTCGTCGCCGTGGTGGTCACCGACAGCGGCAGGCCGCTGCCGCGAATCGGCGGCCTCAGCAAGGAACAGATCACGGGTAAGGACGGGCTTCGCTGAGCCGCCGGCACGCGCTCAGGTCCGAACGCCCTCGAATGCGACGCACCCCCGAAGCAAAAACGGGACTGAGCAGGAAGGGATGACAGCCATGATCGATCGCCGCGCCCTGTTGGGGCTCGCCGCCGCCGGGATCGCCGGCACTTGGCTCGCCGTGCCGTTCGCACCGCGGGCCACGGCCGCCGATGCCATCCGTATCGGCGAGATCAACAGCTATTCCGGCCTTCCCGCCTTCACCCTGCCCTACCGCAACGGCTGGATGCTGGCGCTTGAGGAAATCAACACCGCAGGCGGCGCCCTCGGCCGGCCGATCGAGGTCGTCTCGCGCGATGACGCCGGCAAGCCGGGCGACGCGCTGACCGCCGCCAACGAACTAGTCGCCCGCGAGGGCGCGGTGCTGCTGATGGGCACGTTCTTCTCGCACGTCGGCCTCGCCGTTTCCGACTTCGCCAATCAGAAGAAGATCCTGTTCATGGCCGCCGAGCCGCTCACCGACGCGCTGGTCTGGGAGAAGGGCAACCGCTACACCTTCCGCCTGCGCCCGTCGGTCTCGATGCAGGCGGCGATGCTCGCCGAGGAAGCCGCCAAGCTGCCGGCCAAGCGCTGGGCGAGCGTCGCCCCGAACTACGAATACGGAAAGTCGGCGGTCGCCGCCTTCAAGGACGCGATGGCCAAGAAGCGCCCGGACCTCGAATGGGTCGCCGAGCAATGGCCGACCCTGAACAAGATCGATGCCGGCCCGGTGGTCGGCGCTCTCGCCCAGGCCAATCCCGAGGCGATCTTCAACGTCACCTTCGGCGCCGATCTCGCCCAGTTCGTCCGCGAGGGCACGACGCGCGGGCTGTTCGCCGGCCGCGAGGTGGTCAGCCTTTTGACCGGCGAGCCCGAGTACCTCGATCCGCTCAAGGGCGAGGCGCCGGTCGGCTGGCTGGTCACCGGCTATCCGTGGTACGCGATCGACACACCCGCCCATAAGGCGTTCCTCGACGCCTACCAGGCGAAATATGCCGAGCCGCCGCGCCTCGGCTCGGTGGTCGGCTACACCACCCTCAAGGCGGTGGCCACGATCATCGCCAAGGCCGGCTCGACGGAGACCGAAAAAATGATCGCCGCCGCCGAGGGCATCGAGGTGGCAACGCCGTTCGGGCCGATCACCTTTCGCGGCGCCGACCACCAATCGACCCTCGGCGCCTTCGTCGGCCGCACCGCGGTCAAGGACGGCAAAGGCATCATGGTCGACTGGCACTACGCCAACGGCGCCGCCTACCTGCCGCCCGAGAGCGAAGCCAAAAAACTACGCCCGACCAACTGATTTTCTCGGTACCCGTAAGGTCAGCGGGCGAGACGCGCCAAATGGCGGCGAGTCACTCAAAATTGCGCTTTTCGCCATCAAGAGACATGGCGGGTGCCCGAAAGCGGCGGCTGCAAGCGTCGAGATTCGGCAACGAGCGGAAACGAGCAGTATACGGCACAGCCAGGCTTCCGGTTACGGGGAGTGTTTGTTACTTTACTCTCGTTTGGGGTACGCACCGCGCTCGTTCGATATCAACCAGCGGTCCGCATGCACGAAGGCACCGGCGGGCACCCGCTCAAGGAGCTCTTCGCGCTCTGGCGGGCGACTGCTTCGCCGCTGGTGTCGGCTGTGCGTGCCGCATGCGACCACGGCACATGCAGTATACGATCATTTTGTGCAGCATTATCTAAAAAGGGGGTGAGGCTAAATGGCCGAGAAGAAGGTAATTTTCGTAGCGTTCGCGATCGAGGACAAATCCGCCAGAGATTTACTGAAGGGCCAATCGTTAAGCACCAGAACGCCCTTCGAGTACGTCGACATGTCAGTCAAGCAGCCGTACGAGACTGAGTGGAAGGAACGTGTGCGGACGAGAATCAGGCGCTCCGACGGCGTGATCGCTCTCATTAGTAAGAACTCCCTGACCTCTAGCGGGCAAGAGTGGGAGATCGCATGCGCCAAAGAGGAGAGGATCCGGCTTCGAGGCTTGTGGTGTTACACGGACGACCGAACTAATGTTGTTGGAGTCAATACGGTGGTTTGGACGTGGGAAAATGTCGCCTCATTCGTCAACTCCCTATAATATCACGTGATCTCAGTGATGAAGAAGGCGCTGGTTGTCGGTATCAACTACTACGAAAATATTAAGCCGCTATTCGGATGTGTCTACGACGCTAACGCAGTTAAATCTATTCTTGCCCGAAACGCTGACCGCTCAGTAAACTTTGACGTCAAATTTCTGAGTGCCGTACCTGTCGGCGGAGGTGTCACTCGGACAAAGCTCCGGGAGGCGATCAAGGAGCTCTTCGGGGGTAACGATGAGATTGCGCTATTCTACTTTGCCGGGCACGGGTACATAGAAGCATCGGGAGGCTACCTGTGCCCCTCAGACTGTGATACCGGCGATGATGGTATTCCGCTCGCCGAGATCATGACGTGGGCGAACCAGTCGAAGGCTAAAAACAGAATCATCCTTCTTGACAGTTGTCATAGCGGCATAACGGCCGCGAATTCGCTTAGCGGCGTAGCGGAGCTTGCTGAGGGCGTGACCATTTTGACTGCTTCGACGGCCGAACAATATGCGGTGGAGGAAAACGGGTCTGGGATCTTTACCAAGCTGCTAGTTGACGCGCTCGGCGGTGCGGCGGCGAACCTTGTCGGCGAGGTGACGCCCGGCAGCGTTTATGCGCACATCGATCAGTCGCTCGGACCGTGGGCACAGCGGCCGGTCTTCAAGACGAACGTGAAGACGTTCGTATCACTCCGGAAGGTGAAGCCGCTCCTTGATCTCGCCGACCTTCAGCGGATCGTGGAGCTGTTTCCAGAGCCCGACTACGAGTACCGGCTTGACCCATCCTTCGAACCGGAGCGGAACGAGGCCGATAAGAATGGTCCCGGATACATCCCGCCAGACCCTGATAAGACAGCGATCTTTGCAATCCTCCAAAAGTATAACCGAGTAAACCTTGTTGTTCCCGTTGGGGCTCCGCACATGTGGCACGCAGCCATGCAAAGCAAGGCTTGTAAACTAACCGTCCTTGGCGAGCATTACCGCCGCCTAGTGGACAAAGGTTTGATTTGAAAATGGATCGAGGGGCCATAGAGAGTCGATTATCAAAGGTAATCGAACAGCTTGCAAGTATAGAGCACCAACGTTGGTCTCATTGGCAGCAGTACCTGCATGAAAAGTGCACAAAGAAGGATGATGGCTCTCTGGTTATTCCGCCTCATTTGGTCGACCATTGGCAGAAGCAGATTGCCACACCCTACGAGCAACTCTCAGAGGTGGAGAAAGAGAGTGACCGCGAACAAGTTCGGATGTATCTGCCCACGATCATAGGCGCACTTGCCACCAAATAGTGCGCGGTAGGTGGATTCGAAGCGAAGTCCGTTGCATGCGTGTAGCCGCTTCAAGTTGTGAGTCACTCCTCGCTTACGACAGGTCAATCTTCGTTTGAGAACTGCCTCTTCGGTCTCGATGCGGAGCACAGCGGACGGGAACGCAGACTAACCCAGCCCAGTCGAAGTTGGGATAACGCACCGGATCGCGATGGAACGTACAAACGGCGAAACGGGAACGTCACCCGCCCGGCCCGGGCTTGACCGCGGCGCCGGGGTGGGGCAACAGCATTGGTGATCGTCACGTCAATCGCGGATGCTGCGTTTTGGACTTTCTCGTCGTCCAGGTTCTCAACGGGCTGGCCAGCGCCTCGGCGCTGTTCCTTGTCGCCTCGGGCCTGTCGATCATCTTCGGGGTGACCCGCATCGTCAATTTCGCCCACGGCTCGTTCTACATGCTGGGGGCATACATCGCCTACTCGTTGAGCGAGCGTCTGACCGGCGCTGTGCCCGGTGGCTTCTGGGCGGCGCTGCTGCTCGCCGCGCTTGCGGTCGCCGCGCTCGGCGGGCTGATCGAGATCACCCTGCTACGCCGCATCTACCGCGCGCCCGAGTTGTTCCAGCTCCTCGCCACCTTCGGGCTCGTGCTCATCGTCGAGGACCTGGTGCCGATGATCTGGGGACCGCAAGACCTGCTGGGGCCGCGCGCGCCGGGGCTCGAAGGCGCGATCGACATCCTCGGCACGCCGTTTCCCGCCTACGACCTGGTACTGATCGCCCTCGGGCCGCTCGTCCTTCTCGGCCTCACAGTCCTGTTCCGCTGGACCCGCTGGGGCGTGCTGGTGCGCGCCGCCACCGAGGATCGGGAGATGGTCGCCGCGCTTGGCGTCCGCCAGGGCTGGCTGTTTACCGGGGTGTTCGTGCTCGGCGCCTTCCTCGCCGGCCTCGGCGGCGCCGTGCAACTGCCGCACGCCTCGGTCAACCACGCGATGGACCTGCAGATCATCGTCGAGGCCTTCGTCGTCGTCGTGGTCGGCGGGCTCGGCAGCGTGCCCGGCGCCTATCTCGCCGCGGTGCTGCTCGGCGTGCTCAACGCCCTCGGCATCGTCGTGCTGCCGGGCGTCAGCCTCGTCCTCGCCTTCGTGGTCATGGCCATCGTCCTCGTCGTCCGTCCGTGGGGGCTGCTCGGCCGGCCGGATGCTGCGGCGGCGCGATCGCCGACCGTGGTCGACGAAACCGCGTCGCTCCGTCCGATGACCCGCGGGCGTCGGGATACCGTCTTTGTCCTCGCCCTGATCCTCGCGCTGATCCCCGCTTTCGCCGGCCCTTACGTCGTCGGCGTGATCAGCGAGATGCTGATCCTCGCGCTGTTCGCCACCAGCCTGCACTTCCTGATGGGCATCGGCGGCATGGCCTCGTTCGGACATGCGGCCTATTTCGGCCTCGGCGCCTATGCGGCGGCGCTGGCGACGACGCACCTCGGCGCGCCGATGCCGCTCGCCCTCGCCCTCGCGCCACTGACGGCGGGCGCCGGCGCCATCGTCTTCGGCGCCTTCTGTGTGCGGCTGAGCGGCGTCTACCTCGCCATGCTGACCCTGGCCTTCGCCCAGATCGTCTGGTCGGTAGCCTTCCAGTGGTACGACGTCACCGGCGGCGACAACGGCATCCTCGGCGTCTGGCCCGCCGCCTGGGCGTCCTCACCCAAGGTCTTCTACTACGTCGTCCTCGTCCTTACCGGCTCCGGCATCGTCGCCTTGCGCCGCTGCGTCTTCGCGCCGTTCGGCATGGGGCTGCGCGCCTGCCGGGACGCGCCGATGCGAGCGGACGCCATCGGCGTCGATCGCGCCCGCTTCCAGCGCCGCGCCTTTCTTCTCGCCGGCGCCTTCGCCGGGCTCGCCGGCGGCGTCTACGCCTTCCTCAAGGGCAGCGTCTTTCCCGATGTCCTCGCCATTCCCTTATCGATCGAGGGGCTGGTGATGGTGCTGCTGGGTGGCGTGCAGACACTCAGCGGCCCCGTCGTCGGCGCCGGCGTCTATGACCTGCTCCAAGTGAGCCTGTCGACGTGGACCGACGCCTGGCGGCTGATTGTCGGCCTCGTCATCGTCGCCCTGGTCGTGGCCTTTCCGCGCGGCATCGTCGGCTATGCCCGCGAACGCCTCGCCCCGCTCCTGGAGACAGCAGACGGCGAGCCGCCCACCACGGGCAAGCGATGATGCTGCTGAGCGTGCGCGGCCTGAAGAAATCGTTCGGGGGAATCGATGCGGTCGCCGGCATCGACTTCGACCTCGCGGCGGGCGAGATCCTGGCGATGATCGGCCCCAACGGCGCCGGCAAGAGCACCTGCTTCAACATGCTGATGGGTCAGCTTCGCCCGGATGCGGGCACGATCGCGCTCGACGGCCGCCCGATCGCCGGGCTCTCCCCGCGGGCAATCTGGCGGCGGGGCGTCGGCCGCACCTTCCAGATCACCCAGACGTTCACCACGATGAGCGTCATCGAGAACGTGCAGACGACGCTGCTGTCGCACCATGGCCGGCTGCTCTCGCTACGGCCCCGCGCCGCGCGCCTTTATCTCGATGAGGCGCTCGGCCTGCTGGCGCGGGTGGGCATGGCCGACCAGGCCGAACGGCCGTGCGGCATCCTTGCCTATGGCGATCTCAAGCGGCTCGAGCTTGCGGTGGCGCTGGCCAACGAGCCACGTCTGCTGCTGATGGACGAGCCCACCGCCGGCATGGCCCCGGCCGAGCGCGTCGAGCTGATGCGCCTTGCCGCCGCCATCGCCGGTGAGCGGCGCATCGGCGTGCTGTTCACCGAGCACGACATGGACGTCGTCTTCGGCCATGCGACCCGGGTCATGGTCCTCGATCGCGGCCGGATGGTGACCGTGGGCGCGCCGGCGGCGGTGCGCGCCGACCCCGAGGTCCGCGCCATCTATCTCGGCGAGGATGACGGCGGTGCATCAAGTCCGCTGGCGCGCGGCGGGTCGTGATGCTCGAAGTCCACCGCCTCGACGCCTTTTACGGGCGGGCGCAAATTCTCTTCGATGTCTCGCTGACGGTGGCGCCCGGCGAGGCGCTGGCGCTGCTGGGCCGCAACGGGGCCGGCAAGTCGACGACCTTGAAGGCGATCCTCGGCCTGGTGCCGCACCGGCGCGGCCACCTCGTCTTCGCCGGGCACGACATTTCCGAGGCCTCGACCGGCGCCGCCGTCCGCCTCGGGCTCGGCTGGGTACCGGAGGACCGGCGCATCTTCGCCGGCCTCAGCATCGAGGAAAACCTCGCCGTCGGCCGTCAGTTGCCCCGGGTTGGAGTGCCCCACTGGACGGCGGAGCGTCTCTACGACCTCTTTCCCAAGCTCGCGGATCTGCGTCGACGCCCTGCCGGGCGAATCAGCGGCGGCGAGCAGCAGATGTTGACCATCGCCCGCACCCTGATGGGCAACCCCCGGCTGATCATGCTCGACGAGCCCTCGGAGGGGCTCGCGCCGATCGTCGTCGATGCCATGGTCCATGCCACGATCGCGATGAAGCGCGCCGGCCTCGCCATCCTGCTCGCCGAGCAGAACCTGCGCTTCGCCCGCGCCGTCGCCGACCGCGCCTGCATCATCGAAAAGGGCCGTATCCGCTGCGAAGGGGCGATCGACGCCCTTCTCGCCGACGAAGCCGCCGCCCGCGCCTACCTCGCCGTGTGATCCGCGCGCGGTTCCCCTCTCCCGTCGACGTTACCCGCCGGGGTGCGAACGATCCGGTTGCAGGTTTGGCCCGCCAGTCAGCCCTCGTCACGCCGCAATGTTTACCTGTTGTCAACTCTCGTCGGCGTATCACTGCAGCGCAATCCGCGTACGGACAGGGCTCGCAGGGCCGAAACGATCGGACGCGCTCCAGTCTCGCGCCCGATACTCAGGTTCGTGGCGCGGCGAAATCAACGCACCGCCTTGCGCCGCCAAACGCAAGCTGGCGATCGAGGATACATGGATGGCGCGAGCCCTGAGCATCACCGATCACGAATCCCACTTCCCCGACGGCGAACTGCTCGTCTCGCGTACCGATCCCAAGGGGCGAATTGTCTTCGCCAATCAGGAATTCATCAAGATCAGCGGCTATTCCGAGAGCGAGCTGATCGGCAAGCCACACAGCCTCGTCCGTCACCCGCACATGCCCAAGGCCGCGTTCGCCGATTTGTGGTCGCGAATCAAGGCCGGCGGCTCGTGGGAGGGGCTGGTCAAGAACCGCACCAAGGACGGCGGCTTCTACTGGGTGCGCGCCAATGTCGCGCCGATGATGGAAAATGGCGAGATCACCGGCTTCGTTTCCATCCGCACCAAGCCCAGCCGCGCCGACATCGCCGAGGCCGAGCGCGTCTACGCGCAGATGCGCGACGGCACGCTAAAGGGCTGGGGTCTGCGCGGCGGGCGCATCGTCCGCTCGGGCTGGCGCGGCCGGATCGAGCAGTTCTGCGCCAGTCTCGGCGGCCGTCTGATCATCAGCTTTTCCATGATGTTCGCCATGCTGCTGGTGACCGCCTGGGTCGGCCTCGCCGGCATGCTGAATGCCGATTACCATCTGAAGTCGGTGTTCGAGGACCGGACGGTACCACTGTACCAGCTCAGCGATATGACCGATCATATGCGCGATAATCTGCACCTGCTGCAGATGGCGGAGATCAGGCTCGACGAGAACGTCGACCCCGCCGAACTCACCCCGCTGTTCGATGAGATCAGGGCCAATGCTAGAAACATCGACGGGACGTGGGATGCGTACATGGCGACCTACCTTACGCCGGAGGAATCGCGCCTCGCCGCACAGTTCATCTCCGAGCGTGACCGTTTTGTCGACGAGGGCCTGAAGCCCGCAATCGAGCTGGCGCGCGCAGGCGACCTCGACGGGCTGCGCAAGCATTTCGTCGCCAAGGCCGCTCCGCTCTTCAGTGCTGCCGTCGCTACAAATCTCAAGCTGCGCGACCTGCAGCTCCGCGTCGCACAGGAAGAATATGCTGACGCTGCGTCCGATCGGAACGCACGCGAAATTATCGCTGCCTGTATCGTCGCAGTGTGCGCCATCGGCATCGTCGTCCTGTGGCGGATGAACAAGGCCACCATCCAGCGGCCGCTCGACCAGCTCGAAGCGGCGTTCGCCGCGCTCGCCGCCGGCAATTTCGCCGCCGATATCCGCATCGCCCGTGTCCCTGAGTTCTTCCGCGCCACCAATTTCCTGCGCACGATGAAGGTCAAGCTCGCATACGGGATTCAAGAGCGGGCGGAAATGCAGGCAGCGGCGGATCTTAAACGGCGCGAGGATCTCGATCGCATCGCCAATTCACTCAATGAGCGGCTGCGCGGCGTCATCGATGGCATCGGCAACTCGTCGGGAACCTTGCTCAACGAGGCCGAGGGTCTGGCCGGCAACGCCGAGCATACCCGTCGCCAGGGCGAATCAACCAGCGAGACGGCGATCGAGGTCGCCGGCAACGTCGAGAGCGTCTCGGCGGCAACCCAGGAGCTGAGCGCCTCGATCGGCGAGATTGCCCGCAACGTCGCCGACACCGCGCGGATCTGCCAGGAGGCCGTGCAGCAGGCGTCGAGTACCGACGAGATGGTTCGCAGTTTGTCGGAAGCGGCGGGGCGCATCGGCGATGTGGTCAATCTGATCAACTCGATCGCCGAACAGACCAATCTACTCGCCCTCAACGCCACGATCGAGGCGGCGCGGGCCGGTGATGCCGGCAAGGGGTTCGCCGTCGTTGCCGGCGAGGTCAAGAACCTCGCCAACCAGACGGCGCAGGCGACCGGCGACATCAACAGCCAGATCGCCGATATCCAGGCGAAGACGAGCGGTGCCGTCGGCGCCATCCAGGCCATTCGCGAAACCATCCAGAAGATCGCCGAACTGTCGACGACCCTGGCAGCCGCGGTCGAAGAGCAGGGCGCGGCGACCGACGAGATCGCCCGCAACGCCATGCAGGCGGCTCAGGGCACCGACGTCGCCTCGCAGAACATGTCGAGCCTGAACGCGGCGGCATGCGAAACCGGCGACCGGGCGAAGCACATCCAGAGTGCCGCCGTCGCGCTCAAGGGCGAGGCCGAACGCCTCGACCAGACCGTGCGCACCGCCGTCAGCGAGATCCGTGCCGCATAGCCATACATCGCGGCGAGACGCCGCATAGCCACACATCGCGGCGAGACGCCGCATAGCCACACATCGCGGCGAGAGCCTTCCAATCCCGGCCGGCGGGCGTCCATGCCCGTTGGCCGGGAGGAACTGGTTACCCGGACAATCGAAGCGATCTCTGGTTCAAAGTATTTCCGGAACGCGGTCGGCGGGCGGCGTATTGCGGCTGCGCCCGGCGCGGACGATGCCGTCGACTATGACCATGCCGATGCCAGGCAGATCGCCGAGGGCGACGCTCGCAAGAAGGTCCGCCCCGGCGGAATGCTGCGCCCGGTCCATCAGCACCAGATCGGCGTCCCGCCCCACCTCGATCAGTCCGCAACTCAATCCGCGAATGCGCGCGGTATTGCCGGTGGCGAAGGCGAACGCCACTTCGGGCGCGATTTCGCCGAGGCTCGCCAGCATGGCGATCATGCGCAGGATGCCGAGCGGCTGCACGCCCGAGCCAGCCGGCCCGTCGGTGCCGAGTATCACCCGCTCGAGTTGTCCCAGTTCCTTGGCTGCGCGCAGCGCCACCAGCGCCGAGCGTTCATTGCCGTTGTGAACGAGCTCGATCGCCCGATCGCAGCGCTCGCACAGGCAGCGGATCTGCGCGTCCGGCAGCGCCGTATGGCCGCCATTGATGTGGCCGATGACGTCGGCGTCCGCCGCCAGCACGACGTCGGCATCGATCAGCCCGGAGCCCGGAATCGAAGGTCCGCCGGTGTGGATGGTGCTGCGGATGCCATACTTGCGCGCCCAGGCGACCATTTGCTGTGCCTCGTCGCCGGCCTTGACGCTGCCGAGGCCAACTTCGCCGAGCAGGCGCACGCCCGCCGCTGCCAGCTCGGCAAAATCGCTCTCAACCATCCCCTGTTCGAGTACCGGTGCGCCGGCATGCACCTTGACGCCTGCCGGGCGAAAGCCGGTGAATGCGCGCTGCGCGGTGATCGCCAGAGCCTTGACGCCGATGATGTCGCGCGGCCGTCCCGGCAGGTGCACCTCGCCCGCCGAGATCATCGAGGTCACCCCGCCATTGAGCGAACTGTCGATCCAGCCGAGCTGGTTCTGCCGCGGCGTCCAGTCGCCGAACACCGGATGCACGTGGCTGTCGATCAGTCCCGGCGCGAGGACCGAGCCCTTGGCGTCGATGATGACATCCGCGCCGTGTCCATCGATGTCCTTCGCCCGGCCGACGGTAGTGATCTTGCCGTCCACGCACAGCACCGTATCGGCATCGAGAATCGGGCGTGCGAGATCACCGCTGAGGATCAGACCGATGTTGCGGACGACGAGCGCATGCGGGGTGCCTGAAAGCATCGGAGCGGAATCGGCCATCCGTGGGGGTCTCCTTGCGGTCTGCAGTCTTAGCCTTATGCCGCAGGTGCGGCTGCTCGACCTTACGCCGCAAGAGCGGGTGCTCGCGAGCGCTTCGCCAGTCCTTGTCACTGTCTGTAACAAAACGTGAGTTGGTCCTGCGAGCCCGGGAACCTTAGAAGCCCCTGTGGGGCAACCCATATTATGTCAGGAAGCCAATGAGCACGCCCGCCTTCAGCTCCTCGCCCACCTCCGCGCCTCCGGCCCGCGCGAAGCCGGTGCCGTTCGCGGCAACGCCGCTGCTGCGCGCGTACGCGTGGAACCGCTGGCGCGCCCTCGCCGGTCAGGATGCCGTCGAGGCGCAGCGCCGGGAGCTGCTGAAGCTGGTCCGCGCCGCCGAAGCGACAAAGTTCGGACGCGATCATGGCTTTGCCAATATCCAAAGCGTCGCCCACTACCAGGTTCAGGTCCCGCTGCGCACCTACGCCCAGCATTGGGACGAGTACTGGAAGGACGCGTTTCCGCGCATGGTCGACTGTACCTGGCCCGGTACCATGCCCTACTACGCCGTCTCCTCGGGAACCTCGACCGGCAAGGTGAAATACATTCCCTGCTCCCAGGCGATGGTCGCCTCCAACAAGAAGGCGGCGCTCGACATCTTCGTGCACCACCTGCGCAACCGGCCGCACAGCCATGTCTTCGACGGCAAGTCGTTCGTCCTCGGCGGCTCGACCGACCTCAAGGAGCAAGCGCCGGGCGTTTTCAGCGGTGATGTCAGCGGAATTGCCGCCAAGAACGTGCCGTGGTGGATTCGCAGCTGGTACTTCCCGCCAAAGTCGCTGACCTTCCTGACCGACTGGGAAGAAAAGATCAACAAGCTGGCACCGCAGGCGCTGACGGAGGACATTCGCTTCATCTCCGGAGCGCCCGGCTGGCTGACCTTGCTATTCGAAAAGCTTGTCTCGCTCAAGCCGCGCTCGGGTGGACGCATCGCCGAGATCTTCCCCCAGCTCGAGCTGATCACCCACGGCGGGGTCAGCCTCAATCCCTACCGCAAGCGCTTCGAGGCGATGCTCGAGGGCAGCCGCGCCGAGCTGCGCGAGGTTTATCCGGCGAGCGAGGGTTTCGTCGCCGTCGCCGACCGGGGACCGCAGGAAGGTCTGCGCTTGATCGCCGATAATGGCCTGTTCTACGAGTTCGTGCCCACCGCCGAGGTCGGCTCGGCCAACCCGACGCGCCACTGGCTCGGCACCGTCGAGACCGGCATCGACTACGCTATCGTGCTGACCACCTGCGCCGGCCTGTGGAGTTACCTCATCGGCGACGTCGTCCGCTTCGTCGACCGCGCACCGCCGCGCCTGATGATCACCGGGCGCACCGCGTACATGCTCTCCGCCTTCGGCGAGCATGTCTCGGGGGAACTGATCGAGACCTGCGTTCTGGCGGCGGCGGACGAGATCGGCGCCGCGGTCAACGAGTTCTCCGTCGGCACCGCCTTCAGCGACGCGGCGGCAAATGGTCAGAGCGAGCTCGGTCATCACGTCTACGTCGTCGAGTTCGAGCCCGCGATCAACGAGCCCGACCGGCTCATGGCGTTTACCCGGGCACTGGATAAGGACCTCGCCCGCCGCAATGAGGACTACGACGAGCGACGGGTGATTGCCGGCGGCGTCGGTGCACCCGTTGTCCATGCCGTTGCTCCTGGCACCTTCGCCGCGTGGATGAAGAGCCGCGGCCGGCTCGGCGGACAGAACAAGATCCCCCGGGTGATTCCCGATCCGGCGCTGCTCGACAACCTGCTGGACTTCATCCGCCGTCCGTAATCGCTACCGCATCCAGGATCGCGCGCCCGCACGTTTTCAAAGCTCCTTGCCGCCGACGCTGGCCGCGTTCGTGGCGCGGGTTGGCGGCTGGGCGCGTGCGGGGTATCTTCGCGGCTTTGCGGAGGAATCGTTCGGCATGCGGGTGCTTTTCGTCCACCAGAATTTCCCGGCCCAATACCTGCATCTGGCGCCGGCGCTGGTCGCGCGCGGCGACGAGGTCACGGCGCTCGCGATCGAGAATCAAAAGCCAATTCCGGGCGTTCGAATTCTCCACTACAAGCCGAAGCGCAGTTCGAGCACCAACATCCACCCCTGGGTGGGCGACGTCGAGACCAAGGTCATCCGCGGCGAAGCGGCGGCGCAGGCGGCGACGGAGCTGCGCGCCCGCGGCTTTTCACCCGACGTGATCTGTGCTCATCCCGGCTGGGGCGAGGCGTTGTTCCTCAAGGATGTCTTCCCGCAGGCCCGGCTGCTGTCGTTCATCGAGTTCTATTACAAGGCGGAGGGAGCCGACTTCGCCTTCGATCCGGAATTCAGCGAGGACGAGGTGACCGGCCGCTGCCGCTTGCGCATGAAGAACGCCAACTCCCTGCTCAACCTCGATGCCGCCGACTGGTGCGTCACGCCGACCGAATGGCAGCGCTCGACGGTGCCGGCGCGCTATCGCGAGCGGATGACGGTCATTCACGACGGTATCGATACCGCGCGGGTCAGGCCCAGCGCGACCGCGGTCGTCCGCCTGGCCAAGAGCGGCATCGAGCTGCGACCGGGGGATGAGGTCATTACCTTCGTCAACCGCAACCTCGAGCCTTATCGCGGCTTTCATATCTTCATGCGGGCGCTGCCGGAGATCCTGCGCCGCCGGCCGAACGCGATCGTGCTCATCGTCGGCGGCGACGAGGTCAGCTACGGTCGCCGGCTGGGCGAAGGCGAGACCTGGCGGCAGAAAATGATGGCCGAGGTGGGCGATCGCATCGACCATGAGCGCGTGCGCTTCGTCGGGCGCATTCCTTATGCCGACTTCGTCTCGATGCTGCAGGTCTCGGCGGCGCACGTCTATCTCACCTACCCCTTCGTCCTGTCCTGGTCGCTGCTGGAAGCGATGGCGGCCGGCTGTCTCGTCATCGGCTCGGCGACGCCCCCGGTTGAAGAGGTGATCCGCGACGGCGAAAACGGACTCCTCGTCGATTTCTTTTCGACCGCCGATCTGGCTGCCGCCGTCGATCGGGCACTGTCGCACCCCGATCGTATGGCGGATGTGCGGGCGCGGGCGCGGCAAACGGTGATCGATCGCTACGACCTGCAGACATACTGCCTGCCGCGACACGTCGCGCTGGTCGATGCGCTCGCTGCCGGCCGCACGCCGTTCGACCTCGACGCCGAGATCACCACCGGAGCCAGCAGGCTCACGGCCGGCGCGACGGCGCAGCCGGCCGCTCTCGGTGACTGACGCCCCGTTCGTGCTTTCCATCTCGCCACATCGCGCGCGAGACGGCATAGTGCGGGGCATGAAGATAAGACACGCGCCCGCGATCCGCCATCTGCTGCTCATCGTGTTGATTGCCGGCCTCACGCTGCCCATGTCCGCATGCGGGCGCGCCGGACAGCCTGAACCTCCGCCCGGCGCGGACTATCCGCGCACCTATCCGCAACACTGAGCGGTCGAGGCTGGAGGGCAGAGGCCAAAGGCTGACGGGTAGAGCAGAGGGCAGACGCTTTGGACCATTTCCGCTATCGGGATTCCTGCCTGTTCGCCGAGGACGTCTCGCTCGACGTCATCGCCGCCGACGTCGCGACCCCGTTCTACGTCTATTCGACGGCAACCGTGGAAAGGCACTACCGCGTCTTCGCCGAAGCACTGGCGGCTTTCTCGCCCACGGTCTGCTATGCGGTGAAGGCGAACGGCAACCTTGCCGTCATTGCCACGCTGGCACGCATGGGCGCCGGCGCGGACGTGACCTCCGGCGGCGAACTAGCGACGGCGCTCGCCGCCGGCATTCCCGCCGAACGAATCGTCTTTTCCGGCGTCGGCAAGTCATCGGAGGAAATGCGCCAGGCGCTGCGCGCCGGCGTCCTGCAACTCAATGTCGAATCCGAGGCCGAGCTGGAGAGCCTCGATGCGATCGCGCGCTCGCTGGGCGTTCGCGCCCCGGTGGCCCTGCGGGTCAATCCCGATGTCGACGCGCATACCCACGATAAGATCTCGACCGGCCGTCAGGAGGACAAGTTCGGCATCGAATGGACGGCCGCCCACCGGATCTACGCGCGGGCGTCGGCCCTGCCGGGACTTGACGTCGTCGGAGTTGCCGTGCACATCGGCTCGCAATTGACCGATACTGGCCCCTTCCGCGAGGCGTTCGCGCGCGTGCGCGATCTCGTCGCCATGCTGCGCGCCGACGGTCTTTCGATCCGCACCCTCGATCTCGGCGGTGGCCTGGGCGTGCCCTACGGCAACGAGGGCCTCGACGTGCCCGAGCCGCGCGCGTATGCGCAAGCGGTGGCCGAAACCGTTGGTGACCTCGGCTGCCGACTGATTTTCGAGCCGGGACGGATGATCGTCGGCAATGCCGGCGTGCTCGTCACCCGGGTATTGCGCGTTAAGGAAGGCGCGATGCGCACGTTCGTCATCGTCGATGCCGGCATGAATGACCTGATGCGCCCCGCCCTCTATGATGCCTGGCACGCGATCGTGCCTGTGCGCGCGCCGGCTGAGGATACACCGCTGCGCACGGTCGACATCGTCGGGCCGGTGTGCGAGACCAGCGACACCTTCGGCACCGGCCGGCTGCTTGCGGCGGTGTCCGCCGGCGACCTGCTGGCGATCAGGACCGCCGGGGCATACGGGCGCTCCATGGCCTCAGCCTACAACGCCCGTCCCCTTGCTCCTGAGATCCTCGTCCATGGGCGGCGATGGGCGGTGGTGAACGAGCGCGTGACCGTCGAACAGATGCTCGCCCGCCAGCATCTGCCCTCCTGGCTCACCGCTGGGCCAGACACCCGACGTGACAAGACGGATGATCTGGCCATGGAACCTGCGGCTGTCGCGGCCGGCCGCTCGCGGTGAGCGCCTCGGCGGGCAAGCCTCCTGAAGGGTCTGCCGGCAAGCCGCCGGAACCGGCGCTCCAGGGCGTGCCCGCCCGGCGCTATCGAATTCTCCTGGCGCTTGCCGGCGCCGCCGTCGTCTGGGAGCGATTGTGGCCGCGGCTATGGCCGACCGCCTGCGTGCTCGGCGCTTTCGTCGGACTGGCGCTGCTCGACGTTCTGCCCTCGCTTGCCGATTGGCTGCACACCGGAATTCTCGCCGTCTTCACCGCGGCGTTCGTGACCGCGATCGCCTGGGCTTGGCCGGCGATGCGCCGGGCCGGACATCCGGTGGCACGGGCCCGTCTGGAACGAGACAGCGGCCTTGCCGATCGTCCGCTACAAGCGCTTGAGGACGGCCTAGCCGCCGGGCGCGCCGACCCGCTGGCACGGGCGCTATGGCTCCGCCATCAGCACCGCATGGCGCGCAGGATCGGAACCCTGAGCGTGCACCCGCCCCAATCCGATATCGCCCGCCATGAGCCCTGGGGCGTGCGCGCCGGCGTCGTCCTGCTGCTGGCAATCGGCGTTGCCTCCGGCCACGGCGATGCGGGCGCACGCTTGTTGCGCGCCCTCGATCCCGGGCGTGCCGCCGGGGACCGTGCGTCGCTCGTCGAGCTGTGGATCACGCCGCCTGCCTATACCGGCGGCGTGCCGATGTTCCTATCCTCCGCCCCCTCCTCCCCCACTGCCAGTGGTAGCGCTGCGGCAGCACCCGACGACCCCGCCTCGGCCGGGCCTTCGCCGTTGCGGGTTCCCGCGGGCAGCGCCGTGCTGGCGCGCGCGTCTGGTATCGGCTCGGCTCCGACGCTGATGGCGGGCGAGGCCGCGGTGCCGTTTACCACGCTTGCGGGTAAAGCATCCGGGTTGCAGGCATGGAGTGCCGAGACCACGCTCACCGTCGGTACGCGCCTTGCCGTGCGCGACGGCTGGCGGACGATTGCCAACTGGCCGATTAACGTCATTCCCGATGCCGTGCCTGTGATCACCTTCGCCGCCCCGCCCGCGCCAGCCGGCAACGGTCTGCTCGGGCTCGCCTATAAGGCGCACGACGATTACGGCGTCAATGACGTAACGGCGGTGATCGACGATGCCGAAGTGCCCGCCGCCGACGCGGAGCCCGGCAAGGCGCCCGCTGCCGGCGCGGCGCCCGGTGATGTCCTGCGCGTGCCGCTGCCCGTGCCGGCCCCGTCGGCAATCGAGGTCAGCGGCAGCTCCATCCAGGATCTCGCCGCCAGTCCGATGGCGGGACAGGCGGTGCGCATACACCTGGAAGCAACGGACGCCAAGGGACAGGTCGGTCGCAGCGACGAGACGACCTTGATGCTGCCGGAACGCACGTTCTCGCATCCCGTTGCCCGTGCCCTCGCCGGCCTGCGCAAGCAGCTGTTCACCCCCTCGCCCGCTATTCGAAGCGCGGCGCGCCAGGAGCTCTCCACCATCGCTGCGGTACCAGCGGCGTTCGCCGGCGATACGACCGTATCGCTGACGCTTGCCGTCGCCGCCGCGCGGCTTCACTACGACGAGAGTGCCGCAGCGGTGCCGCAGGTGCGCGATCTGCTGTGGGAAACGGCGCTTCGCATCGAACAGGGCGGTGTGCCGGTTGCTGAACGCCGGCTCGACGCAGCCCGCCAGCGACTGAACGAAGCGCTGCAGCGCAACGCGCCTTCGGCAGAGATTGACCGGCTGATGGACGAATTGCATCAAGCGCTCGATCAGTATCTTGCCGCCGCCGCGGCGGAACTCGCCCGCCGTGACGAGAAGCCCGCACCGCTCGATCCGCAGCAGTCATTGCTGCACGCGCAGGACCTTACCGACATGCTGGAAAGCGCGCGCCAACTCGCCCGGACCGGCGGTCGCGAGGCGGCGATGCGAATGCTCGCCGAGATGCAGCATGCGCTTGATGCCCTGCGGTCTGGCCTGCGTCAGGCCCCGAATCCGGACATCGCCACCGCACATGCCTTGATGCAATCGCTCCGCGACCTTGCCGCGCGCCAGCAGTCGCTGCTCGATGAAACCTTCAGGCGGCTGCGCGCCAGCGAGCCATCCCCGACCAATGCCGAGCGCAACGGCGCGGACGCCGCGAGGCTAGGCACGGATCGCCGGGCACCAGCGCCGAACGGTGCGAACGGCATGCCATCACCGCAGAAAGGCGCGAATAAAGGTGCGAACAGCGGCACCGGCAAGGGCGATTCACGTGACCAGCAGGCACTTCGCAGCGATCTGGGTGCGCTGATGCTGAACATGGATGAGTTTCTGGGCGAGATCCCGCCTCCGCTCGGCGACGCTGACAGGGCAATGCGCGGCGCCATCGAGGCGCTCGACAAGCGTCACCCCACAGATGCCCTTAACCAGCAGAGCCGGGCGGCGGACGCGCTGTCCCGGGCGATGGACGCGGCGAGTGAGGCGATGGCCCAGCGTATCGGTGGGATGATCGGGGTGGCGGGCCCCGGGAGCGACAGTGGGGGTGAGCAGGACATCTTCGGTCGCCCGCCCGATGGCCGCCGGGGCCTTGCAACCGGCACGCTCGATATTCCCGAGCGCTCTGAAACGCACCGGGCGCAACAGATCCTCGGCGAACTACGCCGCCGTGCCGCCGAACGCTCCCGCCCGCAGTCCGAACTCGACTATATCGATCGCCTGCTCAAGCAGTTCTGAATTGCCGTAAGGCGACGCCCCATGCCGCGCGGGCGGCTGTCGCGACTCGTCGACGTCCTTAATGGGGTGGTTTGCGGGAGAGGGCGGAATTCTACCCTAAGGGTCGCCACCGGTATTCGCCGGTTAGGTTGATATGCTCCCAGCCGAGCGGCGAGACGTGGGGCAGGAGATCCGGCGAAGGTGGCTGGCCGATTTCCACCATGCGGGCGACGACCTCGCCGAGCTTCCAGCTGTTCCAATAGATGATGATGGCGGCGAGCAGGTTGAGCGCCGCGATCCGGTGGTGCTGGCCGTCGCTGGTGCGATCACGGAGCTCGCCGCGCCGGTGGAAACTGATCGCGCGCTTCAGCGCGTGGTGGGCCTCGCCCTTATTGAGGCCGATCTGCGCGCGGCGCTGCCGATCGCGATCGGCCAGCCAATCGAGCAGGAACAGGGTGCGCTCGACCCGGCCGATCTCACGCAGGGCGACGGCCAGCCGGTTTTACCGAGGATAGGCGGCGAGTTTGCGCAGGGCCTGGCTGGGGACGGCGGCGCCGGTCGCCATGCTGGCAGTGAGCCGCAGCACGTCGGGCCAGCTTTCGGCGATCGGCCGAGAGTTGATCCGGCCGCCGACCAACGGCTGGGGCGACGCGGGTGTTGCTTCTGGATCGAACACGTAGATTCGCTTGTCAGCCAGATCGCGGATGCGCGGAGCGAAGCGGAAGCCGAGGATCGAGCAGGTGGCGAACACGTGGTCGGTGAAGCCGCCGGTATCGGCATAGTGCTCGGCGATCCGCCGGCCAGCATCGTTCTGCAGCAACCCGTCCAGGATGTACGGCGCTTCATGCACGGTCGCCGGAATGACCTGGGAAGCGAACGGCGCGTACTGATCGTTGACGTGGCTGTTGGCGTTGATGCCGGGCTGGTGGCCATAGCGGGCGTTGACCGCGTTCATGGCCTCGCCCATGCCGCCCACGGTGAAGTGTTGGCCATCGGACGAGGAGGTCACACCTGCGCCCCAGAACCTGGCCATCGGCAGCTCGGCTTGCGCTTCGACCACCAGGCTGAGCGCCTGGGCCGTCGTATCCTCGCGTACGAACCACCGGCCGACTCGGAGCAGCTTCCAAAAGCTGTGCGTGTCGCAGGCTTCCGCCATCTTTTTGAGGCTTAGATCGACGCCATCGGCCAGCAAGACGGAGAGCACGCCAACGCGGTCGCGGCATGGGATGCCGGTACGCAGGTCAGCGAAGGCTAACGTGAACTCGATCCGCTCATCAACCTCCAGCAACAGATCGGTAATCCGGGTTTGTGGCATCTCCCGGTAGAGCGCCAACACCAGGTCTTCGGCACCGTCGGGGACGGCTTTCTCCAGACGGTCAACGCGCAGCCGCCCGCCGTGGATGGCACTCGTCGGCACCTGGCCGTGCTCGATGGCCCGGGCGGCAAGCCAGAGCCGGCCATCCATGGGCACGGCCAGCCTTGCCGAGGAAATCGCCGCGGCGGGAACCAGGGCAGTCTCCACTTCTGCGTATCGGTGGCTGTCGGCGAGCCAGACGTCGCCGGCCTCGAGCGCGTTCCTGAGTTCGAACAGCACCGCCGACTCCCACAACGGCCGGTCAGGTTTGTCCGCCTCGAGCAGCCGCTTTCGCCACTTGGTGCGCAAGAAGCTTGTCGGCGCCGCCGGCGGCAAACGACTGTCACCGCAGCTGTTGAGTTGCCGCAACAGCTTGATCGCATCCAGCAGCGGTCGGGCAGGTCGGCCGCCTTGGAACGAAAGCGTTTCCAGCATTCGAGGCGCATAGCGGCGGAAGAGGGGGCAGCCCTGGGCCACGTAGTCGAGAGGATCGGCGCCGACCTGGGGGTCAAAGCGCGCGCCTGCTCGACCCGCTGTCGTAGCGCTGGCCAGCCGCCGCTGGCGAGGACGGCTTCGGGCAGGTCCCCTCCGTCGTCGTGGGCGCGCATCAGGGCAGCGCCGAGGTCGGCGAACTGACAGAGAGTCTTGCCGATGGTCGTACGCTGATCCTGCACATCAGCGTCGCGCTTCCGCTCGGCATCCCGGCAGAGCTTGCCGACGATCCGTTCGTGGGTCTCCAGGATCGTTTCAGCGATGCCGGCACGCCATTCGATGACGCAAGCGGCGAGGATCGCCAGCTGCCGCCCACGGCAAGATCACGGACGCCGTCGGCGTAGTAGCGCTCGCCCAGGCGCCGGAGCCGGCTGACCCGATGCGGCGGCACGCCGTCGAGCAGGCGACGGTCGACGCCGATCGTCTCCAGGTACTCGAGCCGGTCGAGCATGCGGTTGATGTCAGCCGAGTTGGTGCTGGCCTCGAACAGGCGCAGCCAGACGAACCGGGTCAGCGGGTCATCGACCGTCTCGTCGAGCAGAGCACAGAGCCGCTTGGCGGTGCCGGAGTCGATCCGATCGGCGATGCGCTGACGATGGCGCGGTCGGCGGCGACCAGCGCGTCCGCGCAACAGCGCTCGATGGTGGTGATGCCGGGAACGCTGATCTTGCGCCGCCTGAGCTCGGCCACCAACTCGGCCGCCAGCCCATCGTTGGTGCGGGCGCCCTCCGCTGCTGCGCGCAGCCAGATCAGCGTCTCCTTGCGGACGGCACCTTCGAACGGCCGGTACCCGTAGAGCTGCTGCAAGGCGATCGAATGCTGATAACGCGTCGCCTCCCGCTCGCCGTAACCGGTGAGTGCCTCGCTGGAGATCCCAATTTGGGCGCCAATGAACGCCAGCATGATCTCGGGGATCAGTTCGCCCGGTTGCGACAGGCAGCCGGGGTAGCGGAACGCGCACAGCTGCAGGGCAAAGCCGAGCCGGTTCTGCGGGCGCCGGCGCCGGTGGATATGACCGAGGTCAACGTCACTGAGGACATGGTGCTGCAGCAACGTCGACTCGTCGGCGGACAGCGCCAGCAGGGCGTCCCGCTTCCGGCCGGTCAGAACGGTGCGCCGGGCCATGATGGATTGTGTCCCAGGTGGCTTATACCAAGTCCCATTGATCAGAACCGATGCGCCCAGTTGCGCAGTCCGATCGACATGATGCGCCAGGGCTGCGCGACGCGCTTGTTCCAGGCTTGGCGGCAGTGATCGACGATGTCGTCGAAGGACGTGAAGACCCGGTTGGAGAGCCAGTTGTCGCGCATGAACTGCAGCCCCACGCCGCCGATGCGCGCTGCGTCGCAGCGCCGATGGCAAACTCCATCTCGTTTGCCAGCGTGAATCATCTTTCGGCGCTCGCGGGAATCCCTCACGAGAGTCTCGAATACAGGGACTTGGTATTAGGGTAGGATTCCGCTCTCTCCCGCAAACGACCCCTTAATCGAGCGACTTGGAGACGATACGCACGGTACGGTCTTCCGGATCGCTCCTAATCACGAATCCGAGTTTGCGGACCAGCCCCAGCATTGGCGCATTTTCCGCCAGGACGTCACCCCAAATCTCTGAAATGCCCCGTTTGCGGCAATAGGCGATGATCTCCTCCATCAGCAACCGGCCAAGGCCGGTTCCCTTGAGATCGGAGCGGACGGCGCCGGCATATTCAGCGCGCGTTTCGTCCGGATCGGCGGTAATACGCATGACTCCTAGCATCTCCGGCACTTCGGCCGTTTCGTCAAACAGCACCAGCGCCATTTCCCGGTCGTAGTCGATCTGCGTCATGCGCGCCGCCAAGCGATGGTCGAGTTCCTTGACCTGAGAGAAGAATCGCAGGCGGCGATCTTCCGGCGATAAGCTACGAACGAACGCGCGCAGTGCGGGCTCATCCTCGGGACGGATGGCGCGCAGGAGCAGCTGGCGCCCCCCGCGATCGAACACCATCTTCTCCACATCCTTCGGGTAGGGGCGGATCGCCAGCCGCGCATCCGCCGGCCGGCCGGTGGCGGCGATGCGAATGCGGGCGGCGACGACGACGACACCGTCGCCGCCAGCCAGCATCGGGTTGATATCGATCTCGACGATCTCGGCAATCTCTACGACAAGTTGTGAGAGCTTGACCAGCGCAAGACCGATGTCCTCGATATCGGCGGCGGGCCGTTCACCGTATCCCTGCAGCAACGCGCACGCTTGCGCCTCGGCGATCAAGTCGTAGGCAAGATTGAGATTGAGCGGCGGCAGCGCCAGGGCACGCTCGCGAATCACCTGAGCAATATCGCCGCCCGGGCCGAAGATGATGACCGGACCGAAGTCGGCGTCGACGAACATGCCCATGCGCAACTCATGCTGCTGGATCGTCTTAGGCTGCGCACGCACGGTAAAGCCGGGAAACCATCGGTCGACGTATGCCCGGCGAAAGCGCGCCTCCGTCTGCCGGGCGGCCACGGCGACCGCCTCGGGCGTTTCCAGATCACCCAGGCCATCGCGTCCGCGCACGGCGGCCCCGGTCTCGCCTGGCGCCTGAAGCCGCAACGAAACCGGAAAACCGAGGTCTTTGGCGGCGCTAACCGCGTCTTCCGGCGTTGCCGCCGTCACGGCGCGGGCGACCGGCAGGTCGTAGGCGGCCAGAACCTCCTTCGCCTCCGGCTCGCTCAGCCATTCCCGGCCTTCCTTGAGCGCCGCCGAAACGACCGCGCGCACGCGTCCCGCATCCCGGCCGAACTGTTCCGGCAACGATGCGGGGGTCTCCATCAACATGTCCTGGCTGCGACGATAGCGAACCAGCTGCATCAGCGCAGCGACCGCCGGCCCCGGCGCGTCATGCAGCGGCAGGCGGCGCGTGGCGAACAGCCGGCGCGCGTCGTCAAGGCTGCTTTCCTCGGCCCAGACGGCAACAAGCGGCTTGCGTTCACGCACCATCCGATCGGCGATGGAGTACGCCGCATCGATCGTATCGCCGATCGCCGTTGGCGTAACCACCGTAAGGATCGCATCGACCCCCGGATCGGCGAGCAGCGGACCCAGAGCGTCACGATAGCGTTCGGCAGTGGCATCATTGAACAGGTTGACCGGGTTGCGCCGCCCCCATCGCGCCGGCAGAATCCGGTCAAGCGCATCGAGCGTCGGCCGGCTGAGCTCGGCAAGCCGGCCATTCTCCTGCAGCACCATGTTGGCAGTGACATCGCCAATGCCGTGACCGTTGGCGATGATGGCGATGCGATCATTGGCCATGCGAATGCCGGTGCCCAGCGTTCCGGCAGCGGCGATCAGATCAGCGAGGCTATCCACCGGAAGGATGCCGGCGCGGCGAAAGGCAGCGTCGTTGACCTCGCCTCGGGTGGGCCGGCGCGCACCCGAGCGCCTGCGTTCTCGGCCGACATCCAGTCGGGCGACATCGAAAACGATCACCGGTTTCAGGCGGGCGGCCGATCGCGCCGCCGATAAGAACCGCCTCGGATTGGCAATGCTATCGATGCACAGGAGAATGGCCCGTGTGCCGCCGTCGAACGCCAGGTAATCGAGCATGTCGCCGAAGTCGACATCGCTCATATCCCCGAGCGATGCCAGCAATGAGAATCCGACACCACGCGCCGCCGCCCAGTCGAGCATCACGGTCATCAGCGAGCCCGACTGGCTGATAAAGGCAAGGTCACCCTTCGCGGCGCGCGCATGAGCGTAGCTGGCATCGAGACCGCGCGCGGGAACGATGATGCCAAGACAGGCCGGACCGGCGATCCGCAGGTCAAACGGCCGGGCGGCATCGAGCATCCTTCGCCGGCACGAGGCCCCTTCAGCGGTACCGGCGGCTTCGAAGGCATGCGACAGGACCACGGCGGCACGGGTACCACGCTCCCCCAGGGCGGTGATCAACGGCGGGATGTCTTCCGGCGGGCTGGCGATGACGGCAAGATCGGGCGTCAGTGGCAGATCGGCGACGGATGCGTAGGCAAGAACCCCCTGGACCGCCATATCCGACGGGTGTACCGGCATGACCGGTCCATCGAAGCCACACCGAAAAAGGTTCGTCGCCACGACACGACCGACCGAATGCGGACCTTGGTCGAGACCGAAGAGAGCGATCGATTCCGGCCGGAACAGCCGATCGAGATTAACGACGGACAAGCGTTGAGCCCCGGTTTTGCGCCGTTCCGCGAAACGGCAATCCGCCCTCATCTTCGCATACGCAACAGGGAGGCGAAAGCGTCGCGACGCCGATCCACATCTAGCCGTAATATCATGGGAATTTCACCGAAACGTGCGCAGAGCCCACCTTGCGGTGCATCAGAGGGGCCGATAGTCTACGGTTCCTTTCAGTTCGCCACGCCCCGGAACGTCAGAGCGGACAGACATATTGCGCTGCGTAGCGCCGTTGACGTTGCATTCAAGGAGCCGTCCGTCGATGAACGATATGATCGAGAACAAGACGTTCGATGAGATCAATCTCGGCGATTCGACGTCGCTCGTCCGCCAGTTTCGCCCGGAGGACGTCGAGACATGGGCGGCGGTGACCGGCAACTTCAACCTCGTCGACCTTGATCCGTCGCCGCTCGATTCGTCGATGTTCAACCACGGCGCCGGCCAGGCGACATGGGCGGCGGTGCTGTTTTCGACCCTCGCTGGAACGCGGCTTCCGGGGCTGGGTTCGGTGACGCTGATGCACGCGATCCGGTTTCTCAAACCGGTGCCGATCGGCAGGCCGATCACCGCGCGGATCACCGTCCGTGAGAAACGGGCGGAGACCGGCGTTGTCGTCTTCGACTGCCTATGCCTTGATGAGGAAGGCAGAGAACTGCTCTCCGGTACGCTCGACGTCCAGGCGCCAAGTGTAAAGATCCGCCTGCCCCGGCGCGACCTGCCGACGGTGCAGCTCCGGCGGGAGGACCGCTACCTCGATCTTATTCGCCAGTGCGACGGCCTGCCGCCGATGTCTACGGCCGTGGTGCATCCGTGCAGCGACGACGCGCTGCGGGGCGCGATCGAGGCCGCCGAACACAATCTGATCCTGCCAGTGCTGATCGGACCGGAAAAAAAGATACGTGCCGTCTCCGACGCAGAAAATCTCGATATCTCCCCCTACCGGCTGGTGCCCTCCGAGCACAGCCATCATTCGGCGGAACTCGCCGTCGCCATGGTGCATGGCGGCGAGGCAGAAACCTTGATGAAGGGCAGCCTGCACACCGATGAGCTGCTTCACGAAGTGATGAAGAAAGACTGCGGACTGCGCACCGAGCGGCGCTTGAGCCACTGCTTTCTTCTCTCCGTCCCCACCTACGCCCGGCCGATCATCGTCACCGATGCCGCCATCAACATCCTTCCGACGCTCGAAGACAAGCGGGACATCGTGCAGAACGCCATCGAGCTGGCGCAGGCCATGGGCATCACCGTGCCGAAAGTGGCAATCCTGTCTGCGGTTGAGACAGTCACCCCGAAGATCCCCTCGACCATCGAAGCTGCGGCCCTGTGCAAGATGGCCGAGCGCGGACAGATCACCGGCGGGCTGATCGACGGACCGTTGGCGATCGACAACGCCATCGACGAGGAGGCGGCGCGAACCAAGGGCATTCTCTCCCCGGTCGCCGGCAAGGCCGATATCCTCGTTGCTCCCAACCTCGAATCGGCCAACATGTTGGCCAAGCAGCTCACCTTCATGGCCAATGCCGAGGCTGCGGGCATCGTCATCGGGGCGCGGGCACCGATCATTCTGACCAGCCGCGCCGATAGCGCCAGGACGCGCCTTGCATCGTGCGCCGTCGCCGTTCTGTTCGCTGCGCAATTACGCCGCGGCGCCGCTCTACTCAAAGCGGCGGAGTAACGCCAATGACCTCCGCTGCGCCCGGCATCCTCGTGATCAACGCCGGTTCCTCGAGCATCAAGTACGCGGCATATAGCGCCGACGACGCAGCCGAACCCCAGTTGCTCGGCAAGGGCATGCTCGAAGGCATCGGCACCGACCCTCACTTTGTCGGCTACGATCAAGATGGCGTCCTCCTCGGCGATCAGCACTGGCCCAAGGACTCGGCGTTCGGCCATGAGGACGGGCTTCGCTTCCTGTTCGACTGGTTCGCCACCGCCGAACGCGATATCCGCGTCGCCGCCGCCGGCCACCGTGTCGTCCACGGCGGCCTGCTTTATTCCGGACCAGTTCGGCTCGATGCGCGCGTCCTCGCCGACCTCGTCCAGTTCGAACCGCTCGCCCCACTGCACCAGCCGCACAACCTCCTCGCCATCCGCGCCTTGGCGAAGATGTTTCCCGACCTGCCGCAAATCGCCTGTTTCGATACGGCCTTTCATCGCACACAGCCGGAGGTGGCGCAGATTTTCGCCCTGCCCTATCGCCTCAGCGAACAGGGCATCCGCCGCTACGGATTTCACGGCCTTTCCTACGAATACATCGCCCGCAGGATGCACGAGATCGACCCTGGGGCGCGTCGCGTCGTCGTCGCCCACCTCGGCAGCGGCGCGTCAATGTGCGCGATGCTCGACGGTCGCAGCGTCGAATCGTCGATGGGTTTCACCGCTGTCGACGGCCTGATGATGGGCACGCGCACCGGCGCGCTCGATCCCGGCGTAGTCCTCTACCTCATACAAACCCTGAACTGGGACGGCGCCCGGATCGAAAAACTTCTTTACAAGGAGTCCGGCCTGCTCGGCGTCTCCGGCCTTTCCAACGACATGCGCTCCTTGCTGGCGAGCCAGACCCCGCGCGCGCACCAGGCCGTCGAGCTGTTCTGCTATACCATCGCCAAGCAACTCGGTGCGCTGGTCGCAACACTGGGCGGAATCGATGCGTTGGTGTTTACCGCCGGCATTGGCGAACGCGCCGCGCCCATCCGCGCCGATGTCTGTCGCCGCTCCGAATGGCTGGGCATCCGCCTCGACGAGGAGGCCAACGCGGTGAACGGCCCACGCATCAGCCATACACACAGTCCCGTGGCGGTCTGGGTCGTTCCGACAGATGAAGAGAAAATGATCGCCATCCATGCGCACAAGGTGCTTGCCACCTCGTAAGTCCAGGTAAGTCCAGCTACCCAGGTCAGTTCCGCTACGTTGTCGCAACCAGAGAAAGGACGCGTTCATGTCGCAGATCGCACCGGACGACCCGGCCTTAAAACCGCTGTCCATTGACGAGCGTCCGCTCGCGGGCAAGAAGGCGCTCGTCGTCGGCATTGCCAACAAGGATTCGATCGCTTACGGCTGCGCGCGGGCGTTCCGCGCCTTCGGCGCCGACCTATCGATCACGTACCTGAACGACAAGACCAAGACCTACACGGCGCAGCTCGCTGCCGTGCTTGACGTCGAGGACGCGTTGTACCTGCCGTGCGACGTCCGGGAGCCGGGTCAACTGGAAGCGGTGTTCGCGGCGATCGAGAAAACCTGGGGTCGCCTCGATATCCTGCTGCATTCGATCGCGTTCGCGCCGATGCAAGACCTTCATGGCCGGGTCACCGACTGCTCGCTCGAAGGCTTTCTGGCAGCGATGGACATCTCGGTGCATTCGCTGATCCGCATGACCCGTCTGGCGGAACCGCTGATGGCCGGCGGCGGCGCGATTTTCACCATGAGTTATTTCGGCGGCGAGAAGGTGGTTCCCCACTACGGCATCATGGGGCCGGCCAAGGCGGCGCTGGAAACGGCGGCGCGCTACATGGCCGCCGAACTCGGAGAGAAGGGCATTCGCATCAATATCATCTCCCCCGGTCCGGTGATGACCCGCGCCGCGTCCGGCATCGACCGCTTCGACGAACTGCTGGAAAAGACCAAGCAGCGCGCCCCGACCCGCAAGCTGGTGACAGCGGACGAAGTCGGTCTTGCCACGGCGACGCTCGCCTGCGACTTCGCCAAGATCGTCACCGGCGAGGTGCTATATATGGACGGCGGCTACAACATCATGGGCGGCTAGCCGCCCCAAGCGTGCTACCCAGGGCGGCCGCACCGGACGGGCGCCCGGGCGGTCCCGCCCTGCCGCTTACGCCCCGGGGGAAGTCGCCTTACGGCGCTGCGGCAAGAGCAGGACCACCGCGCCCGTACATGCTGAGAGAATCGAGCCGACGATGACGCCGAGCCGCAGCGGCGCATCGAAGTTGGAGTGCTCCCAGGCCAGACCACCGATGAACAGGCTCATGGTAAAGCCGATGCCGCAGAGCAGGCAGACCCCGTAGATCTGCCGCCACGTCGTACCTTCGGGCAACCGGGCGAGGCCGGCGCGGGCCGTCAGCCATATGCACGAGAACACCCCGGCCTGCTTGCCGAGGAACAGGCCAAGAGCGATGCCGAGCGTCACCGGCTCGAAGAGACTTGCCCAACCGATGCCCTCGAACGAAACGCCGGCGTTGGCGAAGGCGAAGATCGGCAGCACCCCGAAGGCCGCCCATCTGTGCAGCGAATGTTCGAGATGGCGCGCGGGCGAGTGGCCGTTCGCGTCCTCTTCGAGCGGAATGGTCATCGCCAGCGCGACACCGGCGAGGGTCGCGTGCACGCCGGATTTCAGCACGCACACCCACAGCACGGCGCCGATGGCGAAATAGACGCCCATGCGGCGAACGCCGAGAATGTTCATTGCCACCAGCACGGCGAGCGCCGAGATGGCCATCGTCAGTGCCGTCAGCGATAATTGATCCGTGTAGAACACGGCGATGATGATGATCGCGCCGAGGTCGTCGAGCACCGCGATCGCCGTCAGTAGCACCTTCAGCGATAAGGGGACGCGTGAGCCCAGCAAAGCCAGAACGCCGAGCGCGAAGGCGATGTCCGTTGCTGCCGGAATCGCCCAGCCGGCAAGATGGTCGGGCTCGCCGAGATTGATTGCAACAAAGATCAGCGCCGGCAGTGCCATGCCACCGAGCGCGCCGCAGGCCGGAAGCACCGCTTGCTCGCGGCGCGCCAGTTGTCCGGCCAGGAACTCCCGCTTGATCTCGAGACCGACGACGAAAAAGAACACCGCCATCAGTCCGTCGTTGATCCACAGCAGCAACGGCTTGGAAAGCTGAAAGGAATCGATGCCAATGTGTGCGCGCGCGTCAAGAAAGTCCTGGTAGACGGACGATAGCGGCGAGTTGGCGACAATGACCGCAAGAATGGCTGCAGCCACCAGCACCAGACCTCCCGCTGCTTCCATCTTGAGAAACTGCTTCAGTGCATCGAGCGGCATCGTTGAACCTCCTTCCCTGCGACCGGGCGGTCTTATCAGTCTCCGAGACAGATGCCGAGGTGCCGGGCGGTGCCGATCATCATCCCGTCTTCCTTAAGCCCGCGGGTTTTTCCGGCGACCTCTTCCAGCGCCACGTCCTCGGCACGGCCGTCACGCCAGACGACGTAGCGGTTGGTTTTGCCCTGCGCGATCAGGTCGACCGCCCGGCTGCCGAGCGAACTGGCGAGGATGCGATCGAAAGCGCACGGAGCCCCGCCGCGCTGGACATGACCCAGAACGGTCACGCGGGTCTCGGCGCCGGTGCCGCGGGCGATCAGGTCGGCGATCAGTGCACCGACGCCGCCGTAGCGAATCTCGCCGTCGGAGTGGGCATGCGAGACCGTGCTACCCTCCGCCATCCGCACGCCTTCCGAACAGACGACGAGGGCGTGATTCTGCCCCCGGGCGTGGCGCGAGCGCAGATGCGCAATCACCTTATCGATGCTGAACGGAACCTCCGGAACGAGGATCACGTCGGCCCCGGAGGCGATGCCGGTCGCGATCGCGATCCAGCCGACGTCGCGGCCCATCACCTCCAGCACCATCGTCCGCCGATGGCTGGCCGCGGTCGGCTGCAGGCGGTCGGCTGCATCGACCGCAACCTCGACCGCGCTCATGTAGCCGATGGCGAAGTCGGTCTCGGCAAGATCGTTGTCGATGGTCTTCGGCACGCCGACAAACGGAATGTTTCCCTTCGCCGCAAGAGCGGAGAGAATCCGCGCGCTGCCATCGCCACCGATGCCGATCAGCGCATCGAGGTTCAGTGCGCGAAAGCCCTCGATCGCCTCGTCGGACCGGTCCTTGATGCTGCCATCAGCCATCGGGTATTCGAAGGGATTGCCCTTGTTGACCGTCTCGAGGACCGTTCCGCCCTCGCGCAAAAGAGCGCTGCCGATGTTGTCAAGGGTCAGCTCGCGATAACGCACCGGTCGTTCCAGCAAGCCCGCGGTGCTGGCTAGGATGCCAACGACGGAAAAGCCATAATCCTGAATGGCCCGGTAGGTGATCGCGCGAATCGCAGCGTTCAGCCCAGCGCAATCGCCGCCGGATGTCAGGACGCCGATGCGGTTGTGTTTCAGTTTGAACTCGCCCATCCTTCAAATTCTTTCCTGCAGACAAGTGCGTGCCGAAAGGGCTCCGGGCGCCGTATAGCATGGCCGGACAGGGCTCGAAAGCGCGCTGCGTTCGCCGGACTTGGCCACCGATCGGATGGTCCGGTGCTCAAAGACCGAATTATCGTCAGATCATCTTTGACGTTTCACGTCGTAGTTGTTCGCATCCCATGCAATCAGTCCCTCATCGGCCAGACAAGACCTTGATGAGCGACGTCGAGCCTGCATGAAGAATTTGTGACAGGCGCGCCCTGTTGACCACGCGCCAGCGGCACGTTGATCGTGCGTCCCAGCTTCCGCAACGCCGGCAATCCCTTGCAAAATCCGATGGCACCTTCATTCGCTGCATGCTTTCCTGATCTTGAATAGCGCCGCTGAGAGTGCAGTAGGGACGGATAAGCCGCAAGCAGGACCATACCGTTCGAGATCATTCAACGCCGGGGGAAGAAGCGCGCGGAGAACTGATCCGCTCAAAACAGACCGCGAACCCTGGGTTCGCGAGATGTTGTTGACCAAAATGGTCTGCGGAACCGTGGCGCGAGCACGTAATCACAATACGGCACGAGCCAGCGGGGCCGAGCCTGCCAGATCGGTCGTACGCGGCGGTGCGCTCAAGCGGTCGGGCGCGTCCAAACCACCGCCGGCGAGGTTGGACGGCGGATCAAGGTAGCGCGGATTTCGATCAAATGACGTCAAGGGGGAGCCTGTCATGACGCAACGCTTGTTTTTCACCGCCAGCGACACTGCCAGCGGCGTTGAACTCTATACCTCCGACGGTACGTCTGCGGGTACCGTCCGACTCAAAGATATCAACCCCGGAAGCGCGAGCAGTGAGCCGAGCGCATTGACCGATGTCGGCGGCCGGCTGTTCTTCACCGCGAACGATGGGACAAGCGGCGCGGAACTGTGGACGTCGGACGGAAGCGAGACCGGGACCGTCCGCGTTGCCGACATCAGTTCCGGCAATGCCGGGAGCAACCCTGACCATCTTGTCGATGTCGGTGGGCGGCTGTTCTTCGTCGCCGCCGACGGCACCAGCGGCCGCGAGCTGTGGACATCAGACGGAACTGCGGGCGGAACCGTCCGCGTTGCCGACCTCAATCCTGGCAGCGCCAGCAGCAATCCCACAGATCTTGTCGCGGTTGGTGGCCGGCTGTTCTTCGCCGCAAACGATGGCAACGGCGGTCGCGAGCTGTGGAGCTCGGATGGAACCGAAGCCGGCACCGTCCGTGTTGCGGATATCGTTCCCGGCAGTACCGGCAGCAATCCCAGCGATCTCGTCGTTGCCGGTGGTCGGCTGTTCTTCGTCGCCAATGACGGCAGCGGCGGCCGCGAGCTATGGACTTCGGACGGAACCGAAGCTGGAACCATCCAGCTCAAGAACATCAATCCCGGCAACTTCGGCAGCAACCCCAGCGATCTCGTCGCTGTCGGCGCCAGCGTGTTTTTCGTCGCCAGTGACGGCAGCGGCGGTCGCGAGCTGTGGACATCGAATGGAACCGAAGCCGGGACCATTCAGGTCAAGGACATCAATCCCGGCGCCAGCAGCAGCAACCCCAGCGATCTCATCGCCATCGGTGACCGGCTGTTTTTCGTTGCCGACAATGGCAGCGATGGCCGCGAGCTATGGACATCGGACGGAACCGAAGCCGGAACCATTCAGGTCGAAGACATCAATCCCGGCGCCGGCTATAGCAGCCCGCAGGATCTGACCGATGTCGATGGCACTCTGTTCTTCTCCGCCGCCGACGGCACCAGCGGCCGCGAGCTGTGGACATCGGACGGAACCGCGGGCGGAACCGTCCGCGTTGCCGACATCAACCCTGGCAGCGGCAGCAGCAACCCATCCTCACTCACCGCGCTCGGCGATCAGGTGGTTTTTTCCGCGTTCAGTCCGACCAGCGGATACGAGACGTGGGTTTCCGACGGCACGTCGGCCGGCACCGTGCTGCTTGCTGACCTTGCGCCCGACATTGACAGTTCAAGGGGGTTGCAGACGGGAGCGATCGCGTCCTTAGGCGACACCGCCTATTTCGCTGGCTACGACTCCGCGGGTGGAAACGAACTATGGGCATCCGATGGCAGCGTCGGCGGCACATGGCGCATCACCGATATCAACCCCGGCAGCAGCGGCAGTAACCCGAGCGAGTTCGCCGTCGTCGGCAACTCGCTCTTTTTCGCCGCCTCGGATGGCAGCAGCGGCACAGAGCTCTGGACGTCCGACGGCACCGAGGCGGGCACGGTTCGCGTCAAGGACATCGAGTCCGGAAGTGGAAACAGTCGGCCGGAACAGTTGACGACCGTTGGCACGAAGCTTTTCTTCGCCGCGACAACCAACGCCAACGGCGCGGAACTATGGACCTCGAACGGCACAGCCGGCGGCACCGTTCTGGTCAAGGACATCAATTCGGGAACGGAGGGCAGCGATCCATCGGAACTCACCGTCGTCGGAAACACGCTTTATTTCCGTGCCAACGACACAAGCCACGGTGGCGAGCTGTGGAAGTCGGACGGAACCGCCGCCGGCACCGTGCTCGTCAAGGATATTAACACCGGAACCGCCTGGGGAAACCCGACGGATCTGACCAGCTTCGCCGGCAAGTTGTTCTTCCAGGCGTACGATGACGCGAGCGGCACGGAGCTGTGGACGTCGGACGCCACAGCCGCCGGCACTGTCCGGGTTGCTGATATCAACGCCGGTGAGGGGAGCAGTGCGCCCGAGGAACTCACCGTCTCCGCCGGCGCGCTGTTTTTTCGTGCCTATAACGATGCGGGGGGTCTGGAACTATGGAAGACGAACGGCACTGAGGCCGGGACGGTCCTCGTTAAGGACATCAATCCCGGCAGCGAGGGATCGAGCCCGGGCGAGTTGATCGACGTCAACGGCACGCTCTACTTCACCGCCGATGACGGCAGTAGTGGACGCGAGTTATGGAAATCCGACGGCACCGAGGCCGGCACGGTGCGCGTTGCCGACATCGATCCCGGGACCGACACCAGTTCCTTGACCGGACTGACCGCGATCGGCAGTACGCTGTTTTTCGTCGCCTCGAACGGCACCAGCGGGCTTGAGTTGTGGAGATCGGACGGCACGGCGCCGGGTACCGTCCTGGTTGCCGACATCAATGCCGGCAGCGGCGGCAGCGCGCCGCACCAGCTCACCAACGTCGGCGGAACGCTCTACTTCCTCGCCAACGACGGCGTCCACGGCGACGAGCTTTGGACTTCGGACGGCACGGCCGCGGGCACGCACCGGCTCACCGACGCCACGGCACCGCTGAGTTCGTTCCCGGGCGATCTGACGCACGTAACCATCGGCGACGGCGCGATCGTCACGCTGACGCCCGACGACGATACCTATGCCGCCGGCAATGGTGCGGAAACGATTTTCGCCCTGGCCGGAAACGATTCGGTTCTCGGTGGCAACGGCGACGATTCGATCTTCGGGGACACCGGTTCCGATACCCTCGATGGACAGGCCGGAAACGATACGCTCGACGGCGGGACCGGCAACGACCGCCTGATCGGCTCCACCGGCGACGACAGCTTCTATCTCGATTCCGCCGGCGACGTCATCGTCGAACTCAGCAACGAAGGCAACGACCGCGTCATCTCCGCGATCGACTACTTCCTCGCCAACGGCAACCTCGAAAACCTCACCTTGATCGGCACCGCAGTCTCCGGGACCGGCAACTACCGTGACAACGGTATTGTCGGCAATGCCCTCGACAATGTCCTGACCGGCAACAACGGCAACGATACGATCGACGGCGGCGACGGCAGCGATTCGCTGTACGGCTCGAGTGGGATGGACCTGATCACCGGCGGGAATGGCAACGACAGCATCGAAAGCGGCAGCGGTGCCGATACCGTCATCGGCGGAGACGGCGATGATGCGGTATTCGGCTATACCGAGAACGACCTCATCGATGGCGGTAACGGTGCCGACGCGCTCATTGGCGGCGGCGGCGATGATACGATCATCGGCGGAGAGGGTGCCGATACTCTGTCCGGCTATTACCAGAATGACAGCCTCGATGGTGGCAATGGCGATGACTCGCTGGTCGGCAACGAAGGCGACGATGTCCTCGATGGCGGCATCGGGAATGAAATCATCCGCGGCGGCGACGGCAACGACACACTGTTCGGCGGCGACGGCAACGATCAGACCCTCGGCTATGCCAACAATGACAGCGCCTCCGGCGGCGAGGGAGAGGATACGGTCGTGGGTGGCGACGGCAACGATACCCTCGCCGGCGACGGAGGCAATGACCAGCTTTTTGGTGGCACCGGAGCCGACATCATGACCGGAGGCGGCGGCAACGATGTTCTGATCGGCGGCGGTCAGGCGGACACGTTCCGGTTTGAGGCGGCGGATGCCACCGATGGCGTGACCGACTTCGACGAGATCGCCGATTACTACAAGGGACAAGGCGACGTCATCGACCTGCCGGTGGCGACGGGCTGGACGTTCGTTCAGGTCGTTGGCGGCAACCTGCAGATCCGGCTCGACGGCAGCGATGGCGACATCGTGCAGATCGACAACATCACCAGCGCGAGCGACGTGATCTTCGTCTGATCCTTGCCGGGGCTGCAATCCCTACCCGAGCTTGCAGCGCCATTGATGCGATCGGCACCAGCGGCGTTGCGCCGGTCTCTATGACAGCGGCGTTGCGCCGATTTGTGCGGCAGCGACGCCGCGTCGAATCGCGCGACAGTGGCGCCGCGCCGGTCGTGCGGCGGTCGCGTCAGCCGCCGGTGGCGAAACCGGGATAGCAGGTCATGCCGCCATCGACGAAGATCGTCACACCGTTGATGTAGTCGGCCATGTCCGAAGCGAGGAATACGGCGACGTTGGCGATGTCCTCGGGCTCGCCGATGCGCCTGTACGGAACCAGCTTCATCAGCTCGGCGTAGGCTTCCGGCGAGTCCCACGCGGCGGTATTGATCGGCGTGCGGATCGCGCCCGGGCCGATTGAATTTACCCGGATGCGATGCGGCGCCAGTTCCTGCGCCATGCTCTTCATCATCATGGAGATACCACCCTTCGACGCGGCATAGTTGGTGTGGCCGGCCCACGGGATCACCTCATGCACGGAACTCATGCAGATGATTTTTCCGGCGGCAACGGACACCTCCTTGCGCACGCCACGGCGAAGGAACTCCTTGACCGCCTCGCGGATGCACATGAACTGGCCGGTCAGATTGATGCCGATGACCGTGTTCCATTCCGATAAGGTCATCTCGACCAGTGACGAATCCCTTTGCAATCCCGCATTTGCCACCAGGATGTCGAGCGTGCCGAAGGCCGCGAGGGCCTTTGCGAACATATCCTCCACCTCGACTTCCTTGGATACGTCCGCCTCGATCGCCAGCCCCTTGACGCCCTCGGCCTCGATCGACCGGACGACGTTTTGCGCCGCGGCATCGTTGGTCACGTAATTGACGATAACGTCGGCGCCGGCCCGCGCCAGACCGATCGCCACCGCCTCGCCGATACCGGAGTTCGCGCCGGTCACCAGGGCTTTCTGCCCGAGCAGCAGTTTCGGGCACATCTTATAATTCGGCAGATCGCGATTGAGTTGTGAAGCCGTCGTTTCGCTCGCCATCCTTTTCCTTCCTCCTGGTTTCCCGCAGACGCTCAGCTATTGGCCGGTATAGAGCTCGTCGATGAGATTGGCGATGAGGCCGGTCCACCCGGTCTGGTGCGAGGCGCCGACGCCGTGCCCGTCGTCGCCGTCAAAGTATTCATGAAACAAGATGAAGTCCTTGAAGTGCGGATCGGTTTGCAGCTTCTCACTGGTATGGAACACCGGCCGGCGACCATCCGCGTCGCGCAGGAAGATACGGACCAGCCGGTTACGCAGATCATCCGCCACCTCGCTCAGCGACAGCATGTTGCCAGAGCCGGCCGGGCACTCGACACGAAATCCGTCGCCATAGAACGAGCCGAATTTGCACAAGCTCTCAATGATCAGGTAGTTCACCGGCATCCACACCGGCCCCCGCCAGTTGGAGTTGCCGCCAAAACAGGCGGTGTCGGACTCCGCCGGCGTATATCTCACTTCGGAGCTGAACCCATCGCATGAGAAGACGTAAGGGTGATCTTGGTAAATGCGGGAAATCGCCCGCACGCCATGCGGCGAGAGGAATTCCGCCTCGTCCAGCATGCGCTCGAGCACCCGCTTCATGCGAAAGGCGCGGGTGATTCCGATCAGCCGCCGGTTTTCGGCACCGGGCTTTTCCATGCGGGTGACCAACTTCGCCAGCTGTGGACGATGGTGGAGGTACCATTTCATCCGCCGGGCGAACTCCGGCGCCGCCTTGAGCAGTTCCTCGTCGAGGACCTCGACCGCGAACAGCGGTATCAGCCCGACGATCGAGCGCAGCCGCAGCGGAACCTTTTCACCCGACGCACGGATCAGCCAGTCGTAGTAGAAGTTGTCCTGGTCATCCCACAGCCCCATTTGCTCGCCGCCGAGATTGGTCATCGCGCCGCCGATCAACAGGAAATGCTCGCCGAACTTGATGGCGATGTCTTCGTACGTATGGTTGCTCTGCGCCAGTTCGAGGGCGATCCGCAGCATGTTCAGGCAGAACATCGCCATCCACGAGGTGCCGTCCGACTGGGTCAGCGTGCCATCGACCGGCAGCGGCGCGGAGCGATCGAAGCTGCCGATGTTGTCGAGGCCGAGAAAGCCGCCCTGGAAGACATTGCGCCCCGAGGGGTCCTTACGATTCACCCACCAGGTGAAATTGAGCAGGAGCTTGACGAACACGCGTTCGAGAAAGTCGCGATCGCCGCTGCCGCCGTTGTACCGCTTGTCCAACTCGAAAATGCGTAACGCCGCCCAGGCGTGCACCGGTGGATTGACGTCGCTGAAGTTCCATTCGTATGCCGGCATCTGACCGTTCGGGTGCATGTACCAAACCTGGCACAGCAGCAGAAGCTGGTCCTTGGCGAATCGGGGTTCGATCAACGCCAGCGTCACCAGGTGAAACGCCCAGTCCCAGGCGGCGAACCAGGGGTATTCCCACTTGTCCGGCATGGCGATGATGTCGGCAGCGTAGAAATGGAACCAGTCGCTGTTGCGGCCGGACTTGCGGCTTTTCGGCGGCTCCGGCTGGCCGGGATCACCATCCAGCCACTGCCTGACGTCGTAGTAATAGTACTGCTTCGACCACAGCATGCCGGCGAACGCCTGGCGTTGCACTCGCCGAACGTCCTCGTCCGGGATGTTGCTCTGCACACCGGCATAATAAGAATCGGCCTCGCTTCGACGCTGGCGAAAGATCGCATCGAAATCGGCAAACGCCTTGGCGCGGGGCGCGCCGGGGCAGAGCCGCAGCCGAACTTCCACGCTCCCCTTTGCCGGTACGACCGGCGCGTAGACGCCGACGGCCCGGGTACCGGCCTTGGCGGGGTTGACCGCGCCCGCGTTTCCGTTCACCACATATTCGTGGAAGGCATCCTTAAAAAAGCCGCGGGCATCGGTCGCACCGTAGAGCTTTCCCGCGTTGGTTTCGTTGTCGCAAAACAACAGTTCGCGCGGCTGATCGAAGTGAACGGTGAATGAGCCGAGCATCTCGTGCTCGACGCGGATCGTGCTTTGATCCACTGCCACCAACGACGGCCGCTTGGCGTCGGTGAACCACTGCCACGTATTGCGAAACCAGACTTGCGGCAGCACGTGCAAGCACGCGGCTTGCGGCCCACGGTTGGTTGCCGTGATCCGCATCAAGATATCGTCGACATCCGCCTTGGCGTATTCAATATCAACATCGAAGTATTTGTCTTCGTCGAACAGTCCGGTATCGAGCAACTCGAACTCAGGTTGCTGCTTACCTCGTCGCTGGTTCTCCGTTCTCAGCCAATCATATGGATACGCTGCCTGTGGATATTTATACAGCATGCGCGCGTAGCTGTAGGACGGCACCGCGTCGATGTAATAGTAGAGTTCCTTGACGTCCTCGCCGTGATTGCCCTCGGCATTGGTCAGACCAAACAGCCGCTCCTTCAAAATCGGATCGTTGCCATTCCACAGAGCGACGCAAAGACAAAGATTCTGCTGATCGTCGCAAAATCCCCCAAGGCCGTCCTCACCCCATCGATAGGCATAGGACCGCGCAGCTTCGTGCGGCAGATAGCTCCACGCATCTCCACTGGCGCTGTAATCCTCGCGCACCGTGCCCCATTGCCGCTCGCTGACATAGGGCCCCCAGCGCCGCCACCGCTTCTCTCCGCCATCGGCTTGACGCAATCGCAAAATCTCGCCATCGCCCTCGCTGGTCATGCCCGCTCCGGTTGCTTGTTGACGATCGCCTGCCCCCGCTTCTCGACCAGAGCCGAGACCATCGCCAAGTGTTTCAGATCGCTCTTGTCGATCACGTACGCCATCGAGTCTTCGCAAGCACGGACCCACTCGGGAACCGGCGGCGGCGTGCCGTCGAGCGACAGCCCAAAGCATTCGCCCGGCGCGAGCCGGCAGGTGTGCACGCTCGCGCCTTGTTCGCCGGGCGCCGAAGTGGTGCGCTCGAACGATCCCGAGATCACGACATAGACCCCGGCCGGCTCGATTCCCGGCTCGATCACCAGATCTCCGCGCAGCAGGCGGAGGGAGCGGCTGGTTGAGCGGGCCGGGCGAATCTCGACGATACTGCGGCTGATGAAGAGGTCGAGTGCCCAGTCGACCGCCACCCGGATACGGGTGGAAAGGCCGGGAAGAAAGCCGAGGTAGAGCAGCCTCCAGGCGACCCAGGCGAAAAACCCGCTGACCCGAACACCGCGAATGTCGGCAACGCCAGACCGCCCGCCGAGCGATGCGATCGCACCGACGGCGCGGTATTCGAACGTCGCCAATGCGCGACCGTCGAAGCTGGCAACGATGTTGCCCGCCAACACTTTCGCTTCGCGAACGGCGAACTGGGCAAGGGGCGGAGCGTACGCGGTGTTGGTGTCGTTCGGATCGCCCAAGGGAATGTGGGCGTTGTCACCCAGTGCCCAAACATCGTCCATCCCTCGAACCCGCAGGCAACGATCGACAACGATCCGGCCGTGATCGAGCGGCAGCGCAACCGTGCGCATCAGCGGTGACGGCGCATTGCCGATCGCGGCGACGATCGTCTCCGCATCGAGAATCAGCCCGCCATCGGTTTCGATACCATTGTTCGTAACCGCCTTTACGCCCGTGCTCAGCATAATCTCGACGCCGCGACGGCGCAGCGCCGCGCTCGCATACGCCGCAAGGTGCTCCGGCAACTCGGGCAGGATACGGCTGCCATGCTGGATGAGAACGATCCTCACCTCGTCCGGGCGGACCGAGGGGTAGTAGCGAAGGGATTTGCGGAGAAGCTCCTGCATCTCGCCCAGGGTCTCGACGCCGGTAAAGCCACCGCCGATGACGACGAAGGTCAGCAGCCGTCGCCTGCGCCGAGGGTCCGGCGTCGAGTCGGCGTCCTCGAGACAGCCCAAAAGCTGATTTCGGATCTGAAAGGCGTCGACAACATCCTTCATCACCAAAGCGCGGTCGGCCAGTCCGGGAGTCCGGCTCAGATCGACGACCTGGCCGAGCGCAATCACCAGGTGATCGTAGGGGATGGCGGTAATCTCGCGATCGCGCCCGACAGTCACGTGAACGGTCTTCGTCAACAGGTCGATCTTCCTGGCGTCGGCGACGCGAACGCAAACACCCGGCAGAAATAGACGCAGCGGGCTTACCGCATCGGCGGGATGGATGTTGCCGCCGGCAACCTCCGGCAGAAGCGGTTGGAAGACGAAGAAGTTGTTGCGACTGATCAGCTCGATGTGAACACCGCTGCCGGCGAGCCGGCGCAGGTGCTTGGCGGTGAAAACTCCTCCGAAGCCGCCTCCGACGATGACCACCCGGTGCTTGGAGTTTTCCGACAACGGCCGTGGTTCTTTCGTCCCGTTGATACGGCCTTCCGCGGCGATCGCCACCGGACGGCGTGTGTCGCTGCGCTCAATGTGCCTTATTTTCCCGGTCGAGTCGCGGTGTTATTGCTCTACCATTGGGCCGTGCGGTCGATACGGCGGGAACGCGCACGCGATTCCGCGACAACAGGCACGGTGCCGATCGCCACCGCCGGCGGGGAAGATCGGGCATATGGAATGGTTGGCCGACGATGCGCTGCCGCAGATCGCCAGAGTCTGCCTGGTCGTCATTTTTCCGTTCAGCGGCCTCGATAAAATCTTCAACTGGGAAAGCGCGCTCAAACAGGCAACGTCGAGTTTTCTGCCGGGCGGCCCGCTGCTGCTCGTGCTGGCAATGCTGCTCGAGTTTATCACCCCCGTCCTGATCATCTGCGGCTGGCAGGATCGGATCGCCGGCATTGTTCTCGCCGGGTACTGCGTGGTTACGGCAATTCTCTATCACAACTTCTGGAAGTACCCGCGATTCTGGTCGCCAAGCAGCGAGGGATACCCGCATGCATGGGAGTTTCTCAAGAACTTCGGGCTCGTTGGCGGCTTATTGCTGATGGTTGCGCGCTAGCGACCGTCCGTACCGTCATGGTGCCGGCAAGCCGACGCCGGCAGAAGAGGACAGAGCCGATGGCACATTCCCCCGAGATCAAACCGATCACCAGCGAAGATGAACCGCAAGCGCCGCGATCCGCGGCACCAAAGGTGCCCTATTGGCACGTTTGGACCGACGACGACGGCGTCACCCATCAGACCCGCTGCGCGCTGTCGGCATTCCACCTGCAGAGCATGGGTGGCCGCGCGGCACCGCAGTGGAACGACGAACTCGTCAGCGCCGAAGCCACCGTTCTGATCGCCACGTTGCCGACCGGCTGGATCGGCGATTGGCACGGCAATCCCAAGCCGCAGTGGATCGTGCCCCTGTCGGGGTCGTGGTTCGTCGAGACCACCGATGGGACGCGCGTGGAGATGGGTCCCGGCGAGATCTCCTTCGGTGGCGATCAAAACGCCAGACCCGACGGCACCGGGCGCGAGGGACATCGCTCGGGCACCGTCGGCGACGCGCCGGCCGTGCTGATGGTCGTCCAGCTCAACGGCGCGGCGTGGATCGCTGCCCGCCCGGGCGCCTTCACCTGACCTTGTTTCACCTGATTCTGGCAACGAAGACCGAGTCCCCCCAATGGATAGTTTCGAGATCATCGATTCGCGCTTTCGTCGCTTCGTTTTGCCGAATGCGCCGCTGGAAAAGCTCGCCGACGGCTGCCGCTGGCTGGAAGGTCCGGTGTGGTTCGCCGACATGGGGTGCCTGCTGGTGAGCGATATCCCGAACGATCGAATTCTGGGCTGGACGGAGCGCGGCGGCGTGACCGTCTTCCGCCAGCCCGCCGGATTTCCCAACGGCCAGACGCGGGACCGCGAGGGCCGTCTCATCACCTGCTCCCATCAGAAACGCTGTGTTTTACGCAGCGAGTACGATGGCAGCGTCACGGTTCTCGCCGAATGCTTCGACGGCAAACGCCTGAACTCCCCCAACGACGTCGTGGTGAAATCCGACGGGACGATCTGGTTCTCCGATCCGCCCTACGGCATCCAGACCGACTACGAGGGCGGCAAACAGGACCAGGAGCTGCCGGCCCGGGTTTATCGGCTCGACCCCCGCAACGGCGCCTTGAGCGTGGTGAGCGACGATTTCGAAGGTCCGAACGGGTTGTGCTTTTCTGCCGACGAGCGACGCCTTTACATCGTCGAGACCGGCCTGCAGTTCGCGGAGGCCCCGGTGCGGCACATCCGGGTGCTCGATGTCGATGAGGCCGGCGACGACATCCGCGGTGGGCGGGTGTTCCACACAGTGCGCCCCGGTAACGCCGACGGCATCCGCTGCGACGAGGATGGCCACGTCTGGAGCAGCGCCGGCGACGGTGTTCACTGCATCGATCCGTCGGGCGCGCTTCTCGGCAAGATCAAGGTGCCGTTCACCGTCTCGAACCTGGCCTTTGGTGGTCGCTGCCGCAGCCGCCTGTTTATCTGCGCCTCGCACACACTGTTTGCCATCTACACCAACCAGCGCGGCGCGCAGCGCCCATGATACGGACACCCCGGGGCAGCAGCCGAACGGCCAGGCGCCAACTTTCTTTCACACGACCCCTGCATCAATTCGCTTGGTGCGGCCGCCGTCATTGTTTACCCTTTTGATGGAAATAAGAGGCATTGCCGTAATGGCGCCCGCGCTCCTGCCTGTGCGGTGGGACCGGCGGCTGGCAAAGCTAGGGAGCACAAGGTCTTGGCCATAGCGGAGTCTGGCGTTAAGGCCGCCCGTGCGGCTCTGGAAGGCATCACGCGGGAGGGTGGCGGTGGCGCGGGCCACTGAGATTGCCGTCATCTATGGCGGTGGCTTGGCCCAGGGCCTTGCCCTGGTCAGCGTCCCGGCGGCGGCGACGATTCTCACCGCCGCCGACGGCTACGGGCTTTCGAGCAATCAGTATGGCAGCATCTTTCTGCCGCTGTTCGTGGGCTCGGTGCTGGCTTCGCTGCTGGCGCCGACGCTGGCCCGCCGCCGTGGCCTGAAAACGGTGCTCCTCGCGGGCTTCGGCTGTAACGCCCTTGCGATGGCGACGTTTGCGCTGAGCGCCGCGCTCGCCGGGGTGAACGGCATTGCCTTCGCGATGGTGCTGGCGGCGACCGGCTTGCTCGGTCTCGGCTTCGGCGGGACGCTCACCGCGATCAACGCCTATGCTGCCGGATTTTTTCCCGCCCGCAGCGAAACCGCCATCACCGCCCTGCACACGCTATTAGGCACCGGCACGGCTCTGGCGCCGCTGATCGTCTCGCTTCTCGCCGAGGGCGGCGCGTGGTGGATCCTGCCGGCGTCGATCGCCGCTGCCGCCGTCCTGCTTTCGGGCCTGGCACTGAGCCAGCCCCTCGCGCTTTCCAGCAGTGCCGGCGGCGCGGCACCGGCGCTCGCGGCGGCAGCCGTTGCCGGGCTCTACCGCTGCGCTTTTGGATCTGGATCGCCTTCGCGCTACTTTATGGCATCTGTGAAACCCTGTTCGGCAATTGGGGAACGGTCTATCTCCACCAGCAGCGCGCCTTCCCGAAGCGACCGCCAATCTGGCGCTCGCGGTGTTCTGGGCGGCGGTGACCGCAGGCCGCCTGCTCGTCGCCGTGGCTTCCGCGCGAATTTCCGCACTGGTGATCTTTCGCGCCCTGCCGGTGCTGATCGCCGCCGCTCTGGTGTGCGTCGCCGTAGCGTCGGACGGGACGTTCGGGGTAGCAGCGTTCGCGCTTGCCGGCCTCGCCTGCTCCGCCTGCCTGCCGCTAAGCATCGGCACCGCCAGCAGTGAATCACCACGGTTCGTCGAGACCGTCTCCGGCTGGATGGTCGCGTCTTATATGCTGGGATACGGGATCGGTGCGTTCGCCGTCGGTCCGCTACGCCAGCTCGGCGACCTCTCCCTATCCGACGTCTATCTCGGCGCCGTCGCGATTGCGGTCGTGCTGATTCTACTCGCCAATCTGCTGGTCAGAGGCGCGCGCGCAACAACTCGGGGCATCGCTGCTTCGCAGGCTCGTCGGTAGTGGCGATAGCCTGGGATGGACGGGACGGAAAGGAGCCATGGGATGATCCGAGGATCGCGCAACGGCCCACGGCGTGCCGCCAGATGCGGCCTGCGCCCGTCGCCCATCGCGTCCTGGACAACGTCTCGGGTGGCGCGCGTCGTTCTCGTGCTGCTCGGCCTTGCCTGCTCCGCCATGGCATTTCCCCGCGACTGTGCCGCCCTTACGGTGCAGCGCGTGGTAATGATCGGGTTTACCGTCTCCGATATGGATCGATCGGTGGCTTTCTATTCCGACGTCCTGTCCTTCGAGAAGGTGGCGGACTTCCAGACCAGCGGCCCGCTGTACGATCACCTTCAAGGTGTTTTCGGCTCGCGTGTCCGCATCGTGCACATGCGTCTCGGCGACCAGATCGTCGAACTCACCCAATACGTTGCGCCGCCGGATGGTCGTCCCATCCCGCTTCCCTCCCGCAGCAACGATTTGTGGTTCGAGCATATGGCAATTGTCGTCAGCGACATGGACCAGGCATACGCGATGCTGCAACGACATCAGGTGCGGCAGATCAGCCCGGAGCCGCAGACGATCCCGGCATCGAACGTTCCGGCGGCCGGCATTCGGGCGATCAAGTTCCGCGATCCCGACAATCATGACCTGGAGCTTTTGTGGTTCCCGCCGGACAAGGGGGCAGCCTCCTGGCATCAAGCCGGCAACCGGCTCTTCCTTGGCATCGACCACACCGCGATCACCGTCGGCGATACCGCGGCAAGCCTGGCGTTTTACCACGACCAGCTCGGCATGACGGCGGCCGGCGGCAGCCTGAACATCGGCCCGACTCAGGACTATCTCGACAGCGTTTTCGCTGCCCGTGTCCGGGTCACAGCGATGGTGCCGGCAAACGCGCCGCCGCATGTCGAGTTTCTGCAGTACGAGACACCGCCGGGCGGCCGGCCGATGCCGCCGGATACCCAGGCGAACGACCTGTGGCACTGGCAGACGACGCTGCTGGTGGACGACGTGCAGGCTGCCACGGACACGTTGCGCGCCGCCGGCGTCCGCTTCGTCTCGCCTGACGTGACGACGATTTCCGAGACGGCGTTGGGGTTCTCTCGGGCGGTGATGGTCCGCGACCCGGATGGGCACGCGATGCGTCTGGTGCAACGATGAGCAGCATCGACCGCTGCCTGCCGTTTATCGCCCGGGCCTGTCTCATTCTGCTGTTCCCGTTCAGCGCCCTCGACAAGATCTTTGACTACGGCAACGCGGTGGCGCAGGCGGACGTGTCCGGTATGCCGATGCCCGGCTGGCTGCTGCTATTGCTTGGCGGTTGCCTTGAGGTATTCGGGTCTCTGGGCATCCTGCTGAACATCTACGCCCGGCAATTCGCGCTACTATTCTGCTTCTACTGTGTGGCTACGGCGGTGTTATTCCATAACTTTTGGATCTATCCCTTTGGCAGCGCCGACTGGATGAACAATTTCTGGCCGTTTCTAAAAAACTTCGGCTTGGTCGGTGGCTTCCTCTTCGTCGCCACCAACGCCAGGATGAAACCGCTCGCACAATCATTCACGCTGGCGCCGCGTCCGCGCGAGCAAGATTAGGCGCGTTGTCAGACCAATTCGGCTTGAGGCGGGCATAGCCGATTCATCTCAATTGGGAGGTATTCAATCCCGCCGCCCCGTTATTCTTACTGCTGGATGCGGACGCGGTAGGTCAGGGTCGCGGCGCCTTTGGGCGGAACGATAAGGTGCCAGGTGAGTCGATCGCTCGTCGACTGTTCGTGCTTGGCGCTTTCGGCGAGGACCGTCCAGTCGCCGGGGACGATTTCGACGACGTCGATGACGGCCGGCTTGTCGCGCGCGTTCTTCGCCTCGATGCTCCATGCGCTCTCCGAGACCGTATCAGGCAGGCCGCTGCGCGAAAAGTCCGTCTGCCGGCGCTCGACCGAAAGATCGAAAGCGGTGCCCGGCGTCAAGGTGACGGGTGCACCGACGGCGGTGTGGTCGATCCGATCCTCACCCAACAGCCGAGGGGTATCATCCTTAGCCGTCGCGTAGAGACGAACGATGCCAGCCGGAAGCGGCACCGCGCCCTCCCCCGCGTTTTCGAAGCGGAGCCGTACCTCGGGATGGGTGACACGCGGCTCGCCCGCCTGCCGATACGCGGTCACGCCGCCCTCGCTGACATAATGCACCGCGGCTGAAAGGTGCAGCGGCGCCATCAGGGCGACCTGTTTCGTTTGCTGATCGAGCAGGCTGACGCGATCGGCGATCCGGTAAAGGTGCAGGTCGGCGAATTCCTCGCGCTCCGGCATCGCCTTGGCCTCCGCCATCATCGGTGCGGCCTGCATACGCGCCATCGGCGCCGGCCGCGGCGGACTGACACGATTGATCGACCCGGCGATCAGCGCCAGCGATGCGTCAGGAAAATCGCCGCCGCTGCTATTGGACAGCGTCGCCCGTCCAGACAGTTCGATCTGACCCGACGCCTCGTCCCATAAACCAACGTAGTCGGCACTCCAGCCCAGCCCTTGCGTCAGGTAGCCGAGGGCAATGCTCTGGTGTCCCGCGGCTTCGGCGTCGAGCGTCGCCATGAGTGTCGGACGGGGCCGCAGGTCGGCGGGCACGTCGAAAAACACGATGCGAGCCGGATCGACCGCCTCGACGCGATCCCGGACCCGCACCAGAGCCCCCGCCTCAACGCTGAGGAGCGTCGCCGGCTCGACAATCTCCTCACCACTCGTCGGATGGATATGGACGACCCCGACCGGCTTGCCGAGCGCCCGGCGCAATCACGATTCGGGGGTCAACAGGGCGAAATCGTAGACGACGTCGACGAGGCGGATGCCGCGTGCCGCTTCGATCATCACGCTCGCCGGCACGATCTGCCGGCTGACGCCTTCAAACACCAGGCGGTTGGCACCGGTGGCGAGATCGGCAGGGCGCCGGTCCCAAACGACCGCGGAACCGTCTCCATACAGGGTCAAATTCAGCGGCTGCTCGCGCTCATCGGGCGTGAGGACAACCTCCGCAGCGAAACTTGAGGAACCAATGACGAGAAGGACGGCGGCGGCAAGCGGCAGGCGCAACATGAGTATTTCTCGCATGGTTGATCCAACGCCAGGGAAGTTTGCGTTTACCGCAGCCGTGGTGCAAGGTGGCGTTTATGCACGATTTGTTCTCATCGTCGACGGTCAGTGGCGGCGTATGGATCGCGGCTGCCGCGGGCGTGGCGCTGCTGGCTCTCGCCGGGTTTGTGCTGGCGGTCCTGCGCAGCGAGCGGACGCGGGACGGAACGGCAGCGCAGATCGGCCGCCTCGCGGAGATCGCCGAGAGCCTGTCGCGGGGACAGGCAGAGCTCGCCGGACGCCTGCAGCAGTCGCAAGCAGGTCTCGATCATCGCCTCGATTCCCTGTCGCACCGGCTCGGCGAGGGGCTGATCGAACATGGCGAACGCACCTCTGAAACGCTGCGCGCGCTGCACGAGCGCCTCGCTCTCATCGATGCGGCACAGAAGTCGATCACCGCGCTATCGAGCGAGGTTGCTGGCCTGCAGGACATCCTCGCCAACAAGCAGGCACGCGGAGCGTTCGGCGAAGTCCAGCTCGAGGCACTCGTCGCCTCGATGCTACCGGCGGACGCCTTTCGCCTGCAGGCGACGCTGACGAATCGCTGCCGGGCCGACTGCCTGCTGACACTGCCCGATCCGCCAGGCCCGATCGTCATCGATTCGAAGTTTCCACTCGAAAGCTATCGCCTGCTGTGTGCGGCGCGCGACGAGGTCGAGCGGAGCCGTGCCGCACGCGCGTTCGCCCAGGATGTGCTCAGGCACGTGCGCGACATCGAGGCCAAGTACATCGTCCCCGGCGAGACGGCGGATTCAGCGATGATGTTCCTGCCCTCGGAAGCCGTCTACGCCGAGCTGCATGCGCACTTTCGCAACGTTGTCGAGGACTCGTTCCGCCGCAAGGTCTGGATCGTCTCGCCGTCGACGCTGTGGGCGACACTGAATACCGTGCGCGCGGTTCTGCGGGACGTCCGTCTGAAGCGGCAGGCAACGGTTATTCAGGCTGAACTTCGCGCGATCGTTGAAGACGTCGCCCGCATCGATCAGCGCGCAGCGAACCTGCAGCGGCATTTCGATCAGGCCACCGACGACCTCCGCCAGATCCGCGTATCGACCGACAAGCTGGCGATGCGCGCGAGCCGTCTCGACCTTGTGGCGATCGGCGATGGCGATGAGGACGGCAACAGCGAAAGGAATAGCGCGGCGCTTACATCCGGGCCCGAAACGTCAACGGCGAGCGGCTGAGACGCCCGCGTCGGACGCGTCAATTTACCGCGGTACGTATCAGCGGCTGGCGCTATAGCGCACCGTCTGTGCCGTGACCACCGCCATTTGCCCGGTGCCGGGGCGAACGACGACATCGACGAGAGCATCCGCCCCGGCGTCGCATGCCCCCTCGCGCAACTGCGGCAGGGCCGAGGTGATGATACTGTCGTCATCCAACGGCGGAGTGCCAGGCGGCTGCTCGATGGTCACCACCACGTGTCCGACAACGTTGAACGCGCGCCCGGGCGGATGATCGCGATAGACGTCAATCTTGCAATCTCGCGGCTTCGGCGGGAATGCCGCCTCGGCCGCTGAACGGCTGTGCGATCCGCCGGCGAGCCCGCCGCACGCACCGAGCACCGACAAAAACATGGCAAGTGTCGCAAAACGCAAGAAACCCGCGCTTATCGTACAGACTTTCACGCTCGAACCATCGTCCAGGATATCAGTCGTCATCGCTGCTCCACCGCACCTTGCAGTATGCTCGAGAGTCTCTCCTGCAGCGCCGGGTCAGATTCGGCGCGGCGACGAACCGCCTGATAATCGCCGACGGAAATTGTGCTACCCGCCTTGATGACGACGGACATCCGGGCGTCGGCGGCCTGCTTCAGTCGCGCCTTATCCTCAAGGGTGGGAGCAGCGTCGATGATCGGTTGCCAGGAGTCGATCAGGTTACCAACGCGCAGAGCGGCGATAACGAAAGCCTGCAGGGTTGCATCGCTGAAATGAGGGCCAGCAACCGTGCCCTCGGCGGATACTTCGCTCGCCGTACACACCAGAAGACCAAGGCCAAGCACGACCCCCACCCACCATCGATGTGCCATCGCATCGTTCACAGACACCGGCCTGTCCCGTCAGCCGCGCGCATGGACGGCCCATCTGCGCGCGTTGGGTTAGCTAAAAGCCGGCCGGAACCTTCCTGCAAGTGAATTCACCGACGTTATCAGTATCGGCATTACGCAGCAGCACGGGTTTGATCGGTGATCGCCACGCTTGCGATCCCTGGCAGCACGGTCGCAAGCATGGGAGCCCAGGCCTGTCTTCCGCGACGCAGAGAATCCTCGTAGGCGGCATAGTGCTCGGCCGATATTTCGCGAAAGAACGTCAATGGCGTTGCCGGCGCGAGATCGGCAACCGCTTCGAATTCGCCGGCATCGCAATGCAGGCTCATCTCCGCCTTGCGCGTCAGGTGTGCCATCGGCGCGTTCTCAGCGAGAAAGAAGATATAAAATTTGCGAAACCCGCGGTTTCGCGCCCAGACGATCGCCTGCTCGAACAACAGGCTGCCGAGCCTGTGCCCACGCCACGCACGATCCACGCTGAACGCGAATTCGACGGAGCGTTCCGTACCGGCAGCAATGTGAACGGCGCCGACCACAGCTCCGTCATCGGCGACTTTCGCCAGAATGCGATCGCGCTTGGTCTCGATGCGTCCGATGTACTTGTGAATGCTGACGTCGTCGGTGTGGAAGCCGAATCGCAAATGCCGGTCTCCGGCATCGAGGCGAAGGAGGTGCGCTTCATAGTTCGGCACCTCATGAGAGCGGAGTGATCGGATGCTGTTCATCATCGGTCTCTAATGTATGTTGCAGAGCAACATTACAAGAGACAGATTGAAAAAACTTTAAAATTGCTTCCCCATTAGAGGCAATAACGCCGGAACATTTGGAAAACTATGCAGCTTTAGCGCGTTGTTATCCGCTATGCCCACAATTTTGAGATGCGGTCTGCCAGCCTGGTCGGCTCGGGCAAACGCCATTTCGTGCTGCATTGCAGCACAATGCGCAACGCTGATTCGAGGCTAACCCGGTGACCGGTGGATACGAATACCGGACGGACCCCACTGCGGGTGCGAAGGCAGAGGCCGATCTCCTCGTCACCGTCGCGCAACGACGTGACCGCACCGCGAGTCGCCGACGGTTCATCAGCGCTGCCGATCAGGCGGGACTTCGCCACGCCGATCGTCGGCAGATCGAGCACGACGCCAAGGTGGCTGGCGATCCCGCAGCGCCGCGGATGGGCAATCCCCTGCCCGTCGCACATCAGCACGTCCGGACGATAACGCAGCGCGTCCAGCGCCGCGATCGCCGCCGGAGCTTCACGGAAACTCAAAAGACCCGGAACATAGGGAAATTCAACCTCGCGCTCCACCGCCGCCTGATCGAGCACCGCGAGACTGGCAGCGTCGAGCAGAACCGCAGAGGCACGCGCGCGAGCCTGCCGACCTCGCCGGCTGTAGGCGACGTCGACACCGGCAATGGTTCGCAGCGGTCCGAAGCGATCGCTCCGTTCTACCGCGCCCGCCACTTGGCGTTGGAGAGCAATCGCCTCGCTGACGCTGATCTCTGCGTTCACGCCAGCCCGCGTTACGTATAACGGCACATCATCACCGCCGGTGGATTGGCCGGCAATGCGCACCCCCTGCCCCTGAGCTGGGCGAAGCCTCACGGCTGTCATCTCTGGTCCGAGGTGACAGCCGCGCTTCAATCAATGGGAGCGGAGGACCATCTGCTCGTACTGTTCGATCGCCTCAACCATTGCCTCGGCGGCGCGAACGTCGCGCTCGGCTGTCGTGCGAACGCCGAGCGTATCCGCGAGCATCAATGCGTCGTGGGCGCGCTTCAGTCGGGTTTCCGCGTCCTCGCGGCTGATCGTCTTCACCGGTAGTGCTTCTTCGGCAAGGATACTGCAGCGCTCCGGCGTCACTTCGGCGAAACCGCCTTCGACGAAGATCTGATCGAGTATCTTCAGCGACTTATCGCGGATTTCGATCGTTCCCGCACGAAGCGTCGAGAGCAATGCCGCGTGCCCCGGCATCACGCCGAAGTTGCCGGCTGCCCCCGGAATGATGACGAGCTCCGCTTTCACCGAAAGCATCGGCTTCGCCGGAGTGACGATCTCGAACTCAAACGTATCGGCCATGGGTCCCGCTTTTCTTCCGGCTGTCCTTCAGTGACGCGTCTCGTTGGCACGATCACGATTAGGCGTCTTCGGCCATCTTCTTGGCTTTATCCACCGCCTGGTCGATCGTCCCGATCATGTAGAAGGCGGCTTCCGGCAGGTGGTCATACTCGCCGGAAACGATCCCCTTGAACCCCTTGATCGTATCTTCGAGAGAAACGAACACGCCCGGCGTGCCGGTGAACACTTCGGCGACGTGGAACGGCTGCGACATGAACCGCTGGATCTTACGGGCGCGGGCGACCGTCAGCTTGTCTTCTTCCGACAGTTCATCCATGCCGAGGATGGCGATGATGTCCTGCAGCGACTTATAGGTCTGCAGGATGCGCTGCACGTCACGGGCGACCTGATAGTGCTCCTGACCGACGACGCGGGGATCGAGCACGCGCGAGGTCGAATCGAGCGGGTCCACCGCCGGATAGATGCCGAGCTCAGCGATCGAGCGCGACAGCACCGTTGTCGCATCGAGGTGGGCGAACGAGGTTGCCGGCGCCGGGTCGGTCAAGTCGTCGGCCGGCACGTAAATGGCCTGCACCGAGGTGATCGAGCCCTTCTTGGTCGAGGTGATGCGCTCTTGCAGCGCGCCCATGTCGGTCGCCAGCGTCGGCTGATAACCCACCGCCGAGGGGATACGGCCGAGCAGCGCCGAAACTTCCGAGCCCGCCTGGGTGAAGCGGAAGATGTTGTCGACGAAGAACAGCACGTCCTGGCCTTCCTCGTCGCGGAAGTATTCGGCGACGGTCAGGCCGGTAAGGCCGACGCGCGCGCGGGCTCCCGGCGGCTCGTTCATCTGGCCGTACACCAGGGCGGCCTTGGAACCTTTGCCGTCAACCTGGATAACGCCCGACTCCATCATCTCGTGATAGAGGTCGTTACCCTCGCGGGTGCGCTCGCCGACGCCGGCAAACACGGAATAACCGCCGTGCGCCTTGGCGATGTTGTTGATCAGTTCCATGATGATGACGGTCTTGCCGACACCGGCGCCGCCGAACAGGCCGACCTTACCGCCCTTGGCATACGGCTCGATCAGGTCGATGACCTTGATGCCGGTGACAAGGATTTCCGATTCCGTCGACTGATCAAGGAAGCTCGGTGCCGGACGGTGAATCGGATACTTGGTCGCGGTGGTGATCGGGCCGCGCTCATCGACCGGATCGCCGATGACGTTCATGATGCGGCCGAGCGTCTCCGGGCCCACGGGGATGGAAATCGGTGCCCCGGTGTCCTCGACCTTCTGGCCGCGGACAAGGCCGTCCGTGGTGTCCATCGCCACCGTCCGGACCACACCTTCACCCAGCTCCTGCGCGACCTCGAGGACAAGCCTGCGCCCTTGAACATCGACGTTCAGGGCGTTGAGAATGTGCGGTAACTCGCTCTCGTCGAAGCGGACGTCGACGACCGCACCCAAGACCTGGGTAATGGTCCCCACGGCATTATTGCTGTTCATTACGAATGCTCCTTCAGATCCCGATTCGGTCGCCCGTCGCGTTATACCGCCTCGGCGCCGGAAATGATTTCGATCAGTTCCTTGGTAATGGCGGCCTGGCGGCTGCGGTTATAAGTGAGGGTGAGCCCCGCGATCATATCGCCCGCGTTGCGCGTCGCATTGTCCATGGCGGTCATGCGGGCACCTTGCTCAGAGGCATAGCTCTCAAGCAAGGCCCGGAAGATCTCCATCGACAGGTATTTCGGCAGCAGCGCCTCGAGCAGTTCGTCCTCTTCCGGCTCCATCTCGTACACCCCGCCTTGCGGCGTCTTATGCGTCTCGGCGCCGCTTGTGATCGCGGCGATGGGGAACGGAATGATCTGCTTGGCGGTGACGATCTGAGAAATGGCCGACTTGAAGGTGTTGAAGACGAGGGTACACACGTCGAACTCGCCCGCGTCGAACATTGTGCGCAAGCGGCGGGAAATCTCGCGCGCGGGGGCGAACTGGGCCCCGTTGCGCGTGACGTTTTCCATCGTATCGAGGATCAGCTTGGCATGATCGCGCCGCAAAGCGTCGCGACCCTTGCGGCCGATCAACAGGAGCTTGACCTCCTTGCCCTCGCGCTGAAGGGCGGCGACGTGACGGCGAACCTCGCGGGCGATATTGCCGTTGAAGCCGCCGGCCAGCCCGCGGTCGCTGGTGACGGCGACCAGCAGGTGCTTGTTGGTCGTGCCGCTGCCGGACAGAAGCTTGGGCGCCGTATCAAGAGTGGGCATGCTGGCGATCAGACCGGAGAGCATCCGTTCCATCGTCTGCGAGTAGGGTCGGCCGAGTTCGGCTGCGCTCTGCGCGCGCTTGAGTTTCGCAGCCGCGACCATTTTCATGGCGGACGTGATCTTCTGCGTCGACTTGACGCTGGTGATCCGCACGCGCAGGTCTTTAAGGCTTGCCATGAGGCAGGTATCCCGTTGGCGAGAACTGTCGTTGCCGAGCCCTTAGGAGAAGGACTTGCCGAAGCGGTCGAGGAAGGACTTAAGGTTTCCCTCGATTTCCGGTGTGAGATCCTTCTGGGTCCGGATCGCCTCAAGAATATCGGCGCCATTGGCCCGGATGCTGTCGAGCATCGCCGCCTCGAAACGGTTCACGTCTTCGATCGGCACGGTGTCTAGATAGCCGCGCGTACCGGCAAAGATCGCGACCACCTGCTCTTCGACCGGAACCGGCTTGAACTGCGGCTGCTTCAAAAGCTGGGTCAAACGGGAACCGCGAGCCAGCAGCTTTTGGGTCGACGCATCGAGGTCCGAGGCGAACTGGGCGAACGACGCCATCTCCCGGTACTGCGCCAACTCCAGTTTGATCGTGCCGGCGACCTTCTTCATCGCCTTGATCTGCGCCGACGAGCCGACGCGGCTGACCGACAGTCCAACGTTCACCGCCGGACGGATGCCCTTATAGAACAGCTCGGTCTCGAGGAAGATCTGACCGTCGGTAATCGAGATGACGTTGGTCGGGATGTAGGCGGAAACGTCGCCGGCCTGGGTTTCGATCACCGGCAGGGCCGTCAGCGAGCCCAGCCCGTGGTCCTTGTTCAGCTTGGCCGCACGCTCGAGCAGGCGTGAGTGTAGGTAGAAGACGTCACCCGGATAGGCTTCGCGTCCCGGCGGACGACGGAGCAGCAGTGACATCTGGCGATACGCCACCGCCTGCTTGGAAAGGTCGTCGTAGAAAATGACCGCGTGCATGCCGTTATCGCGGAAGTATTCGCCGACGGTGCAACCCGTATAGGGCGCGAGATACTGCAGGGGCGCGGCTTCCGACGCGGTCGCGGCGATGACGCAGCTGTATTCGAGCGCGTCGTTATCCTGCAGTGTCTTGACGATCTGGGCAACGGAGGAGCGCTTCTGTCCAACGGCGACATAAATGCAATAGAGCTTCTCGTGCTCGTTGGTTGCGTTGGCGTTGATACGCTTCTGGTTGAGGATGGTATCGAGGATGATCGCGGTCTTGCCGGTCTGGCGGTCGCCGATGATCAGTTCGCGCTGCCCGCGACCGACCGGAATGAGGCTGTCGATCGCCTTGATGCCGGTCTGCATCGGCTCGTGCACCGAGCGACGCGGAATGATGCCCGGCGCCTTGACGTCGACGACGCGACGCTCGCTGCTGTCGATCGGCCCCTTGCCGTCGATCGGCTCGCCCACCGCGTTGATCACGCGGCCGAGCAGGCCCTTGCCAACGGGCACGTCGACGATGTCGCCGGTCCGCTTGACGGTATCGCCCTCGCGGATCGCCCGGTCGTCGCCGAACAGCACGACGCCGACGTTGTCCTCCTCGAGGTTCAGCGCCATCCCCTTGGTGCCATCAGGAAACTCGACCATCTCGCCGGCCTGCACCTTGTCGAGGCCGTAGACCCGGGCGATGCCGTCACCGACGGTTAGTACTGTTCCTACCTCGGCGACTTCGGCCTCGGTGCCGAACGTCGCAATCTGTTGCTTCAGAATGGCGGATATTTCCGCTGCCCGGATTTCCATCACCCGATCCCCTTAATTGCAAAGCTCAACCGGAGCAATTTTGTTCTTAGCGAGCTGTCGATCATACGCGAGCCGATCTTGACGACGAGGCCGCCGAGAAGCTCCGGATCGGTGCGTGTCGTCAAAGATACCTGCGTGCCGTCCACCTGCTTGAGCGCGGCAGCGATCGATGCCAATTGATCGCTCGTCAGTGGCTTGGCCGACGTCACTTCGGCCGTCGTCTCTCCGCGATCGCGGGCGAGACGCCGCGAGAACGCATCGATGATAATCGGCAGCGCGAACAGCCGTCGGTTGTGAGCAACGAGACCCACGAAACGGCGTGTGAGATCCCGGACGCCGAGGTGCTTCAAGATCGCCTCGATGGCTCGGCACTGGTCTGCGCGCGAGATGACCGGCGAGCGGATTAGCCGCTGCAGGTCGCCCGAGGCCTGGATCAGTTCTTGAAGCTGCTTTAGCTCCGCGGCGACCTCGTCGAGCGCTTTGTCGGCTTCGGCGAGTTCGAACAACGCGGTGGCATAGCGTTCGGCGAGGCCGGTGGAGCCTTGGGTTGCGGATGTCACCGGAGAGCGCCCTCTTTGTTGTTGGTTGTCGGGCCTGTTGCGACGGATCGGCCCCAGATCACCCAGATCGCGCGGGTTGCGGGGTCACTCTTGCGACAACGAATAGAATGGTTACTCCGCCCGCGCGGCGCCCTTCTGTAACATACTCGTTTTCGCCATGCAACACGGCTCCGCCGCATCTGCGTTGACGGAAAATCGCCGAAGTTCCGTCACTTATTGCCAGAGCGGACATTGGGGGGCCGCCTCTGGCTCAGAGAAAGCTCTGAGGGTCGATATCGACCTGCACGCGAACGTTTGCCGCGACCGGCGTCGCCGCCTGCCAATTTTTGATGAACGCCGACAGAGCGAACACCCGCGGCGCTTGGACGAGCAATCTGTGCCGGTGACGGCCGCGCAGAAGCGCCAGGGGCGCGGGTGCGGGCCCCAGTACCCGCACACCTTCGACAAGCGGTGCCGAACGGGCAAACGCGCGTGCAGCATCGGTGACTGACTGCTCGTTACGGCCGGAGACGATCAGCGCGGCGAGGCGGCCGAAGGGCGGCATGCCGGTTGCGCGCCGCTCCGCCTCCTCGGCGGCGAGAAAACGCGCGCGATCACCTGACGCGAGTGCTGCGATCACCGGATGTTGCGGCCAGGTGGTCTGCAGCAGCACACGACCGTCGCCGACGCGCCCCGTCCGCCCCGCCACCTGATAAAGGATCTGAAACGTGCGCTCCGCGGCGCGGAGATCGCCGCCGCTGAGGCCGAGGTCGGCATCGACGCAGCCCACCAGTGTCAGCAGCGGAAAGTGATATCCCTTGGCGATCAATTGCGTGCCGATGATCAGGTCGACAGCATGGGCCTCGATCCCGGCCACCAAGCCGGCCGCGGCCGCCGGCCCTGACAGGGTATCGGAGGTGGCAAGGACGGTGCGCGCCTGGGGCAGAAATGCCGCTACCTCGTGGGCCAGTCGCTCGACACCGGGGCCGCAGGCGGAAAGACTATCCACCTTGCCACAGGCGGGACACGCTGGCGGGTACGGCACCGCGTAGCCGCAGTGGTGGCATTGCAAGCGCCCGCTCAGCCGGTGCTCGACCAGCCAGGCGGTGCACGACGGGCAGCGCATCCGGTGACCGCAGGCGCGGCAGAGGGTCAGCGGTGCGTATCCGCGACGATTGAGGAAAAGCAGCGACTGCCGGCCGGCGGCCAGGGTCTCGGCCAGCGCCCGACGCAGCGGCGGCGCCACAAAGCACCCGCGGGGCGGTACTTCCTGGCGCAGATCGATGACGCCCACCGGCGGCGGCGGCGCGCCGCCGGCGCGCTGGGGCAGCGGGAATTCGACATAGCGGCCGGCCCGCGCGTTGACCACCGTTTCCAGCGACGGGGTCGCCGAAACCAGGACGCACGGCACTTCACCCAGGCGGGCGCGGACGACGGCCATGTCGCGCGCGTGATAGGCGACGCCGTCCTCCTGCTTGAACGAGGCATCGTGCTCCTCGTCGACGACAATCAGGCCGAGATCGGCGAAGGGCAGAAACAGGGCCGAGCGTGCGCCGACGACGACCCGTGCGCTGCCGTCGGCCACCCCCCGCCATGTCTGACGCCGCTGCGCACGCCCGAGGTCCGAGTGCCATTCGATCGGCGCTGCGCCGAAGCGCTCGTTGAACCGGCGACGCCACTGCGCGCCCAGCGCGATCTCCGGCAGCAGGACGAGCACCTGCCGGCCACGGGCGAGGGCCTCGGCGACGGCTTCGAAGTAGACCTCCGTCTTGCCCGAACCGGGAACGCCGTCGATGAGGCTCACGGCAAAGCCGTTGCCGATTCGGGCTCGCAAGGCAGCGGCGACAACCGCCTGCGCCGGGGTCAGTGTCAATCCGCTCCGCCGCCAGTCGGGCGCGACCGCTGTTTCGGAGGCAACGTCCACCATCTCCAGGGCTCCCGCCGCCAGCAGGCCGCGAACGACGCCCTCGCCGCACGCCGCTTCGCGGGCAAGCGCCGCCAGCGTGCGCGGCGTTCCGTCGGCGAGCACGCCGAGTATCCGGTCGCGTGCCGGCGTGCGCCTGATCGCGGGCAAGGGCTCACGTCGTCGCAGCGCCTGTGCCGGAGGCGGCGGAATCAGCGCTTCCGGCACACTCATCACCATGCGCAGCACGGCGCCTGGCGAATGCACGGTGTAGCCGGCGACCCAGTCGACGAATCGCCGCGTGACCTTGGTTAATCGCGGGGTTGGCAAAAGCCGATGCACCGCCCGGAGTCGGGTATCGTCGAGCCGTCCTTCGCCCTCACCCCAGACGACGCCGCAGATCGTCCGGCTTCCCAGGGGCACCTCGACGAAGTCACCGGGAATAAGCGCCAAACCGGGCGGAATCCGGTAGTCGTAGGGCCCGGCGAGCGGCAAGGGCAGAAGAACCGCCGCCCGCGCGCCATCATTCGCCCGTCTCCCGCTCATCCCTTCGTGTGCAGCCCGGTCCGTCATCGCCCGCGTTTAAATACCCTCACTGCTCTCGCCGCTCGTTTAGCGTTTCGTCGCAGGTGAGGTAATCTGCTATACGGTCTTTATGAACAAGGACAATGAGAACCGATCGCAGGCGGCGCTGGCCGAGGACGAGGCCGGCCACGACGACGGCCTGTCGGACACACAGGTCATCGCCTATCTGCAACGGCATCCGGAATTCTTCACCCAGCGCGCCGGGTTGCTGCAGGCGATGGTGCCCCCGGCGCGATGGAGCGGCGATACCGTCGTCGACATGCAGCGCTTCATGGTCGAGAGCCTACGCGACGAGATCGCCGGTCTGCGTGACTGCGCCAACGAGGTCATCGAGACCAGCCGCGCCAACCTCGCGATCCAGGGACGAACCCACGCTGCCGCGCTTGCGCTCGTCGCCGCCCCCGACCTCGATTCGCTCGTCCGGACGGTCACCGACGATCTGCCGATCGTCCTCGACGTCGACGTCGCCGTGCTCAACGTCGAGCCGGCCCCCGGTTTGGAATTGATGATCGGCGGCATCGGCCGGCTGCGCGGAGGCGATGTCGACCGCTTCGTCGGTGCCGGTCGCGACGTCGCCCTTTATCGCGAGATGGCGGACGACGGGACGATTTTTGGCGCGGCCGCCGGTCTTGTCGGCTCGGCGGCTCTGGCTCGCGTTCGCTGGAGCGAGGACGCGCCGCCGGCTCTGCTCGCCTTCGGCTGCCGTGACGACGGCGCCTTTCATCCGCGACAAGGAACAGAGTTGCTGCGCTTCCTCGCCAAGGTGCTCGAAGCGTGTCTCGTGCGTCTTCTGCCCATCCCTGCCTGACCACATTCGGGCCCCTGCCCGTCAAGACCGACGTTGCCGGGGCGATCGGTGCGTGGCGCGACTGGCTGACCGCAGAGCGTCGGCTCGCGGTCAACACCCGGGAGGCGTATCAGCACGACCTGGCGGCGTTCATGAGCTTTCTTGCCCGCCACCTCGGCGGCCCCCCCGATCTCGCGGCACTTGCCAACCTGGTTCCCGCCGATATCCGTGCCTATCTCGCGGCGCGGGGCACCGAAGGCTACGCGCGGACGTCGACGGCGCGGGCAATGGCGACGATCCGCAGCTTCTTTCGCTTCCTCGACCGCCGGGGCATCGTGCAAGCGCCGGCGGTGCATGCCGTGCGGACGCCGCGGCTGCCACGCTCCCTGCCGCGACCTCTCAGCGAACGCGATGCACTGGATGCGCTCGGCACCGTCGCCGAGGTATCGGACGAACCCTGGGTCGGGCGGCGTGATATTGCCTTGCTGACGCTGCTCTATGGCTGCGGCCTACGCATCGGAGAAGCGCTGGCGCTTGACAGGGGCGAGGTTATCGGGCGGGACGTGCTGCGCGTCGTCGGCAAGGGTGGCAAGGAACGGATCGTCCCCGTGCTCCCTGCGGTCCGTGACGCGGTTGCGGCGTATCTGTGCGTCTGTCCGGGGGATAACGGGCCGCAAGCGCCGCTCTTCATCGGCGTGCGCGGCGGGCGGCTCGACGCGGCGGTCGCGCAACGGCAAATGCGCCGGCTGCGCGGACATCTCGGCCTGCCGGACTCGGCAACGCCCCACGCGCTCCGGCATTCCTTCGCGACCCATCTTCTTACCGGCGGCGGCGATCTGCGTGCGATCCAAGAACTTCTGGGGCATGCGTCCTTGCGGACGACGCAGCGCTACACCGACGTCGACCGGGCGCGGCTGACGGCCGTCCATCGTGCGGCACACCCGCGGGCAAAGCGGCCCGCGGGCCATTGACAGCAGTAAGGAATTAATCCAGGCCGGATCAGACCATCGCCACCGCGGGAATGCGGCTGACCGGACCACCCAGGCGCTGCGGCGCCGGCAGGGCACCGAGGTGGCCGATGGCCACAATCGCCACACTCGGCAGCGCAAAGATCAGACCTGCCACGAGCCACGAGCAGTTCCAAGCCGCGACGGCGCTGACGATGGCGGCGAGCGTGCCGGCGAGTGGAATATAGGCGACAAACAATGCCACCGGTGCGGCCACCGTCATCGGCAGATTCTGCACGGTTTCGAGACCGGACATGATTACCGACATCTGAACCAATCCGATCATTATATAAGCAATCGCAAGCGCAAGTCTCATCGTATTGCCACCCTGGTAAGAGTTTTATTTGCGCCATATAACGGCAACAGTCGTTAACAGGGGATTAAAATTTATAATTTCTTAATTATATTGAAATAGTATGTGTATCCTGACGAAATTCACGACGCTTTGATGCGAAAGTAGGTCAGTTTTTATCGCCGGGCGGTGCGAGGCGAAGTGGCAACAGGAAGAGCGCCAACGGGCCCAGCGTCCCTACGACGGCCACGGACAGAAAAGCCAGCCCCCAGGACGAAGCGGTCCCACCGCCGCCGCTTGCGTCGAGCACCCGGCCGAAGACGACCGGACCTATTCCGGCGCAGCCGAAGCCGAACAGCGAATGCAGTGCAAGCGTCGCCCCCCGCTGACCCGGCAACGCCGTTTCGACGGAACCCGCGGTCAGGGCCGCCGAGTCAAGCTGAACGAGGAGCGTGTAGGCCAGCGCGAGACCGACGACAAGCGCGTAGGGCGAGGACACCGTGAAGCCGATGCCGGCAGCGGCGGCGGCCGACGCGACCATGACGAGGGCGATCAACCGCCGACGGCCGAAGGAAAGGGCCAGCTCGTTGCCGCCGATGCTGGCGGCCATCGCCACCAGGCCGCTGAGCGTCGCCACCGTCGTCGGCGCGATCCATGCGGCGGGCGTTCCTGCCTGCAGGCCGACGCAGAACGACAGGAACGCGACGAGCCAGGAGCGCAGCGCAAACAGTTCCCAGCAATGAACACCGTAGCTCACGATGTAGGACAGCGCGGCACGGTTGGCGAGAACCGGGCGAATATCGAGGACGCCAAGCACGCCGCGTCCATCTCCGGTGCGGTCAACCGGAGCGTGCTCGGGCAAGGCGGGGCCGAGCGCCAGTGGCACAACGGCGGCGATCAACGCCGCCGCCGCAGTCGCCGCGAAGGCCGCGCGCCAGCCGAATTCCGTGGCCAACTGGCCGGTAAGGAAGAACGAGAACGCCGTACCGAGACTGAAGCTCGCCGTATAGAACGATATGGCACGAGATGGCGTCTCGCCGCGATAACGATCGACGAGGAGACGCAACCCCGGCATGTAAGTGGCTGCCAGCGCGATTCCGGCGAGAACCCGGAAGGTCAGAGCCGACCAGAAGCCATCGGCGAAGAGGGAGAAGCCGACGGCGGCCAGCGCCGCGAGGAGCGCGCCGGCGACGTAGATACGCCGCGCATCGATGCGATCGGTCAGCGCTACGATCGGCGGCGCGCTGAGCGCATGCGCGGCGAAATAGAGGCCGGAAATCCAACCGGCCTCGGTATTCGAAAGTCTCCATTCGTCGACGAAGTTCGGAAGCAACGCCGGAAAGGCGAACACTCCGGCCATGGTCAGCACTTCGGCAGCGCACAGCGATAGGATCAGCAGACGGCCGTGCACGAGGGCATGTTCACCGGTGGCGACGCGGGCGAACCGTCTTGCCCCGACTTGGACATCGGCGAGAGACGGGGCTCAGATGTGGATCGCCCGGCCATCGACGGCGAGCGCCGCTTCCTTCATCGCCTCGGCAAGCCCCGGATGGCCGTGACTGGAGCGGGCAACATCTTCCGCCGAGCCGGCGAATTCCATGGCGACGACCAGTTCCTGGATGAGGTCGCCGGCCTCGGGGCCGATGATATGGGCGCCGAGAATGCGATCGGTCGCGGCGTCGGCGAGGATTTTCACGAAGCCGTCCGTCTCGGCATTGCACCGCGCCCGGCTGTTAGCGGTGAAGGGAAACTTGCCGACCTTATAAGCAATGCCGTCGGCCTTGAGTTGCTCCTCGGTTCGGCCGACCGCCGCCACTTCCGGCCACGTATAGACGACGCCCGGAATCGCTTCGTAATTGACGTGGCCGCTTTCGCCGGCGATCAGTTCCATGACCGCAACGCCTTCCTCTTCGGCCTTGTGCGCCAGCATTTTGCCGCCGATGACGTCGCCAATGGCGAAGATCCCGGAAACGTTGGTTTGAAAGTCATGGTCGACGGCAATGAAGCCCCGATGATCCGGGGTAATACCAACGTTGGCGAGCCCCAGTCCGTCAGTGTTCGGCCGCCGCCCGACGGAGACCAGCACGACGTCCGCTTCGATCGTCTCGCCGTCGCCGCCCTTGACCGGCTCGACGGTGAGAGAGACCCCTGCCTCGCCGAGGTTGGCGCCGGTCACTTTGGTCGCGAGCTTGAAGGCCATGCCCTGTTTCTGCAGGATGCGAAGCATGGACTTGGCCACCTCGCCGTCCATGCCGGCCATGATCTGATCGAGGAACTCGACGACGGTGACCTGCGCGCCCAGCCGGCGCCATACCGAGCCGAGTTCGATGCCGATGAACCCGCCGCCGATCACCACCAGGTGCTGCGGCACCCGTTCGAGCGACAGCGCACCGGTCGAACTGACGATGCGCTTTTCATCGATCTCGATGCCGGGCAGCCGCGCGACGTCGGAGCCGGTGGCGATGACGATGTTCTCGGCTCGCAGCACGCGCGCATCGCCGCCATTCTCGGGCGTGACGCTGACCTCCTCGGCCGAGAGGATTGTGCCGTGGCCGAGCACGTGCTCGACCTTGTTCTTCTTGAACAGGCCGGCAATGCCCTGGGTCAGGGTCTGCACCACCTTGGTCTTGCGGGCCAGCATCGCTTCGAGATCGAAGCCGACGCCCTCGACCTTGATGCCGTGATGGGCGAATTCCTTGGCCGCCTCCTCGTAGAGGTGGGAGGACTGCAGCAGCGCCTTCGAGGGGATGCACCCCACGTTCAGGCAGGTGCCACCCAAGGTCGAGCGCTTTTCGACACATGCCACCCGCATGCCGAGCTGCGCCGCCCGGATCGCCGCCACGTAGCCGCCCGGGCCGCCACCGATCACCACCACATCGAACTGATCATCGCTCATCGCTGCTGCCCCGGCCGGTCAAACGTTTGGATTTACCGCGACGAAGATCGCAGGACGCTCATCATCGTGCGCCGCCGCCCGCCCCTTCCGCGAGGGAGGATCTTCACTAGCGCACTGCCCCCCCCATCGCAAGCCTGCCGGTGGGCGCCGGTGGCGGCAGCGACTGTTTCGCAGTACACTGGAAGTCAAGATTAAGACGTTTTCCAAAACGGCAATGGATCGAAGCCTGGTCATGCCGAGAGTAACAAAGGGAGAAAGGTTCAATGCGGATCGTTAAGGACCTGATGGTCCCGCTCGAAGAGTACACCCGCGTTCCGGACACCGCGTCGCTGTACGATGCCGCCAAGGCATTGGAGAAGGCGATGGTCGGCCCCCTAGCCGATCCGTCCCGGCCAAGGGACCGCGCCGTCCTCGTGCAGGCTTCGGACGGCCGCGTCGTCGGCAAACTGTCGCAATGGTACATTCTGCGCGGGTTGGAGCCGCGCTACTCCCGTTCGTTCGACCCCCTGGTCATGGTCGACGAATATTTCTCCTGGACACATCCAATGTTCGCCAATCTGGCAGAGAAGTCGCACACCATCAGTGTCAGAGATCTGCTGCGTGACCATACCAGCGCCGAGACGATCGAGGAGGATGCGCCGCTGGATCAAGCCGCTCACCAGATGGTTCACGGCAATTTTCTATCCTTACTGGTCATGCGTGACAAAAATATTGTTGGTATCCTGCGGCTCAGCGACGTCTTCAAGACGATTACTGCGATGCTCGATCCGGTGAAAGCGCAGCCCATCTCCGCCTAGCGGCGGCGGCGCAACTGGCGTAGTCGGAAGAGCCAAGGCGTATTCCGACGCATGCTTCTAGGCTCCAGATAAGTAGACATGCGCGGATTATGGGCGTTGCCCTAATGTCCGCGCCTCTCCCTCAATGAACATAAGCAGCTTCCGCTTTCGGCGACGGCCAAGCAACGTAAATGGCGAAACGCGTGATTTCAAACTACGGCTCTGCCCGGTCCGGAGCGACAATGCCTCAGCCCGTAGGGTGCGGTAAGCGAACGCGCACCGCACCGCAAGCGACCGAAGCCGCTTGGCATGCCTTGCCTCCAATTCCGCCCCTCCCGCCAGTGCCAGGTTGGTCCCGGCCATGCTGGTCGCAGGGGGACTTTGGTACGGGCGGGTGAATACGTGGAAGCGCCGCCGGGCCGTGGCGGCGGCGTTGCGATCGACAGGTGTACTTGCGTTGACGGACACCTTTCGCCAGGGTATATTCTCGTTTTGTTCTTAAATGGCGTAAAGGCAGAGCATTGACGACAAATGATGACGCACGATGACAGATGGCCTCTTCTGCTGCGGATAATTTCGTCGTTTCAATGACTTAATTGGTCAGAACTGACACCTTACCGGGCGTAACTTGGAACAAAGCCGTCCCGATCTACGCCTCGATCCGCCGCGTAGGGAAACCCGTAGAGTGCGGTGAGCAACTGCGAACCGGACCGCAAACGACGCACTCCACTCGGCATGCCTCGGCACCGGATTCGTCCGGGCCATGCCGCTCGTGTAGCTTCTTCGGCACCGGCGGGCGGGGGAACGATCGCGCGCGTTGCGGCATCGATCGGTGCGGTTCGCGTGTGCTCACCGCGCCCTGCCCCGCCCCCCTATTTCTGCAGTACGCTCTCGACCTCGCGGATCTCGGTGCGCAAGCGCAATAGCAAAAAGCCCTGGCTTGCCAAGTGGCTCGGCACGAACTGGCTGGAGGTCCCGCCGTTGAGCACCACCCAGACGCTCTGGCCGGCGGCCTCCCGCGCGCTGTCGATCATTTGATTCCAGACGACCTGCAGGTTGCGTTCGGCAATGATCTGCTCGAAATCCCGGCCCAGCCCCTCAAGCAGCAGGTAGTATGCGTAAAGGCGCCCCTTGGTCTGGTAAAAGATGTCATCGACGGTAAAGCTGAACGGAAAGCCTGCGTCATTGATGAGATGCTCGTCGATCACGCCCGAGGCCGAGCCGAGGTCGCTGGCAAAACGCTCGAGGGCCTCAATCAGGTTGTCGGCCCGGCGATCGAATGTCGCCTCACCCTTGGCGATGCGCTCGTTGTAGGCGATCAGCGCCTTGTAGGCGGCCCGGTACTGGCTTTCCGACGACGCCGTCGGACCAAAGGACGTCTTCCAGTCGAACAGCCACACCGTGCCGGGATAGCGCAACAGGCCACTGGCACGATCGACATCGGGATCAACCGCCGAGGTGCCGCGCGAACGGGCGAGCTGTTCGGTCAGCACCGTACCGAACCGGCTGAGCGCATACATGATCCCCTGCTGATAGTTCGGCATGTTGTCGAGTACCGCGCCGGGTAGGAAAAACGGGTCATTTGCCGTCCAGCCGTGCTCGTCGACCTCCCGTTCGATCAACCCGGCAGCCATATCGACAGTGTAGCTGCCGCCTGCCGTCGTCCGTTTGGGCTCAAACGCCAGATCGTCATCGATCCGGCTTACCCAGATCGCGCCAACCACGTAATAAAGAACGATCAGCAGGACGAGAGCACCCGCGAGCCGGACGATGAAGCGCCCGCCGCCGAGCAGGGCAAATCGATCGCGCGCCCGGTCCTTCAAATCCCCCAAGTTGCTCATATCCCTCTCCCGTGTTTCGGTTTCCGCCCGGATGACCATTCAGGCGGGACGCGCGGCCGTCGCGGATCGACGGGCGCGTTCTTTAGACGAAGGCCGGAATGAAGCAAGCGTTCCGGCGCGAGGCGCTCGCCACGGTAACGCAAGATAGTGAAGGCCTTCTTTCCGCCAGCGACGATTTGGCGGTCCCGCGCATCGGGTTCTCGCGCGCAAGCGTAGCGCGGCTCACCGGACCGGCTGAAATTCCGTCGGCGCAAAGACACCAGGACGCGGCCTGCTCACGCGGCTCCGGTATGATCCGACGGAAGATCATGCAGCATCCCGCGCTCGCGCAACAGATCAATGATGATCGCCGCGGTGTTTTCGATCGGTCGCCCGGTGACATCGATGATCTTCCAGCCCTGTCGCAGGCAGAGTCGCCGGGCTTCGGTGACCTCGCGTGCGACCGATTCGATCTCCGAGTATACCGTCTCGTTGTCCTCGCTCAGACGCTTCAGGCGCGCGCTGCGGATGTCGGCCAGCACCTGCGGCCTGACCGTCAGCCCGACGACAAGCGGCGCGCCCGCCTTGTTGCGATAGGCAAGCAACCCCTCGGGAAGGGGCACATCCGGGACGAGCGGCACGTTCGCCGCCTTGATCCCGCGCGAGGCGAGGTACATGCACGTGGGCGTCTTGGTCGCGCGCGAGACGCCGACGAGCACCACGTCCGCGTTGTCCAGATGATCCGAGGCGAGCCCGTCGTCATGCGCGAGGGTGAACTTCATCGCCTCTACTCGGCGGTAGTAATCTTCGTCGATGTAGTCGCGTGCAGCCGTGCGATAGTGAATCGGTGCCCCAGAGAACTCCGCCAGTTTCGCAACAAAGGGCTCGAGCACGAACATGCAAGGAACCCGCAGGTGCTCGCACCCCTCTTCCAGCGCCATACGGATGTCGGTGGCTGCAATACTGTGAAACACGAAACCCCGGCTCGTCGCGATCTTGGCGAGAATATCGGGGAGCAGACTCAGGTTGCGCACCATCTTCCACAGGTACCGTTCGACGCGTACCCCTTCAAGCTGGGCGACGGCGTTGCGGGCGATCATCTCCACCATCTCGCCGGAAGCATGGGAGACCATGTGCAGAACGATCGTCGTGCCTTCGCCGTTCTCTCGACCGTTCGCGGATAAGTCCGTCACTGCGTCAATCCCGCCAAAATGCCCGCCCGCCGAGTGTTTGGCCAACGCGCCGGCTTGTCAATCCTGCGGGCCGCCGATGCTGTGGGTCCGCAGGATTGCGACGTGCCTTGTCATCCGTCAGCGATGATAGCCGCCGTCGAGCCGTACCACCGTGCCATTGATCATGACGTTGTGAAGAACGTGCGTGACCAGCATGGCGAACTCCGAAGGATCGCCGAAACGGTGTGGAAACGGAATCGAATGGGCAAGACGGGAATCAAGGTTCTGCTCCATGGCGAACAGCGTCGCCGTGCCGAACAGACCCGGGGCGATGCCGACGACACGGATGCCGAGCGGCCCCAACTCGCGCGCGCGGCCGGCAGGATCATGCCAACGACGCCCCCTTTCGAGGCGGCGTACGCCGCCTCGCCGCTTTGGCCCTCGTAGGCGGAGACCGAGGCGGTGGAAATAATCACCCCGCGCTCGCCGCTGGACGTCGGCTCGAGCTGCGCCATGTCAGCAGCCGCAAGGCGCATCATGTTGAAGGTGCTGATCAGATTGACCTCGACCAGCCGGCGGAACTCCGCCAGCGGCATGGGGCCATCATCGCCAAGAATGCGCTGCTGATGGGCGATGCCGACGCAGTTGACCAGCACGCGCGTCGGGCCATGAACTGAGCGCGCCTGCCGGAACGCTGCCTCCGCCGCCACCTCGTCGGAAATATCGCAATGAATCGCCAGCCCGTCGATGGCTCGGCCGACGGCATCGACATGGTCGGCATCGATGTCGATGGCGGTGACCTTCGCGCCCGCCTCCGCGAGATGACGCGCCGTCTCGGCGCCGAGTCCCGAGGCGGCTCCCGTCACAACCACTGGGCACTGCCACAAATCCATCCTCTATCTCCGTCGCACCACCTGTGCTGACTGCGCGGGCCGTGGGTCCGCATGTTCACGCAGCCGGTCACGGGAGAACCCGCGGCCGGCGGGACTTTGGCCGCGCAGACCGGCACCTGTCCATAGGCGAAAGATGGGAGCACCTTGGCGCACGCGGGCGGCTCCGCAGCCGGACAATTCGGGGCGGTGGAAGAACCGACGGTGCTACCTGTGGGTTAACCGGTCGAGGAGAGATTGAGGCATGCTGCCGACGACCCCGATACGAGCAATGAGCTGGCCTGCGTCTCCATCGGCGAATGCGACCTCCTGCAAGCGCAGATCGTCCGGCGCCGATGCCGGAAACAGCTCGCCGATCCGCTCGCTCACCAATGCCGAGAGCGCCTGTCTGAGGGCGCCCTCCGCCGCGCTGGGGATCGCCGTGCCGGCCGATCGCAACGTGAGCACCTCGCCGCGGACCTTCAGTGACCGTGGCCCGACCACCGGATGCAACAGCATGTCGACCGAGATATCGGAACGAGGCACGATGGTCATCGTCTTGCCGGCGAAGCAGGCTCGCCGCTCATAGTCGATGAGCGCGGTTACTTCGAGCGCCGGGGCGCGGGCGGCAAAGTGGCCTTCGCGAACGGCGATATGCTCACCGCACCGCTGGTCGCGGTCGAGCAGAGCGCGCAGCACCGACGTCGCCAGCTGTTGCGCTGAGGCGAGATCGCCGGTGAGTCGCGCCTCGCCGGTCGCTTTTCCGTCGTGCGTTTCATAATCGGCAACACCAGAGACGGTCACCGGAAGGGTGTCCTGCCCCAGCGGGACCGGAATGCTTCTGGGCGCCAGCGTCGCCGTCGCCGCCACAGCGTGCATGGGCATCAGTCCGCACGATGCAAGCGCAGCCGCCATCACTGCCGCAAGCCGCAAAACACGTGCCTTCATCGGTTATCTCCCCCTCGCTGGTCTTGCCGTTGCGTTTTTCGCCACGCTGCTCACCACCGGCCACCGTGGAAACCGGCGCCGTTGCCGCTTGACGCGCGGGCGCGAGACCGACAGGGTTCGCGGGCGCAGCAACCGCGGCGCTGAACCCTCTGCCTCCAGTCTCGGGAGTCCGGCGATGGCTCGCCTTTCCGTTACGAAGGACCGCATCCGCATCGTCCTCACCGAGAATATCCACCCGCGCGCCATCCAGACGTTCGCCGCCAGCGGTTACACCACGATCGAAACCGTCGCCGGCGCCCCCGAACCGGAGGAACTCCGCCGCCTTCTCGCGGATGCCCATATGATCGGCATCCGCTCGCAGACCAAACTGACCGCCGAATTGCTCCAGTCGGCGCCCCGACTCGTCTGTATCGGCTGCTTTTGCATCGGTACAAACCAAGTGGACCTGGGCGCCGCCAAGCGCAAGGGCATCCCGGTGTTCAACGCCCCCTACTCCAACACGCGCTCGGTGGCGGAACTGGTGCTGGGCGAGATCATCATGCTCTTTCGCCGCATCTTCGAAAAATCGAGCCAGGCACACCGGGGAGTCTGGCGCAAAACGGCGACGGGCGCCCACGAGGTCCGTGGCAAGGTGCTGGGTATCATCGGCTATGGCCACATCGGCTCGCAGCTCTCGATCCTCGCCGAAGCCCTTGGCATGCGCGTGCACTTTTACGACATCATCGACAAGCTCTCGCTCGGCAACGCTGAGCCCTGCGGTTCGTTGGACGCGCTTTTGCAGTCGAGTGATGTCGTCAGCCTGCACGTACCGGATTCCCAGACGACACGCGGAATGATCGGTGAAGGCGAAATCGCCCGGATGAAGCCAGGCGCAATTCTGATCAACGCCGCCCGCGGCAAGGTGGTGGATATCGAGGCACTCGCCCGGGCGATCTCCAGCGGCCAGATCGGCGGCGCCGCGATCGACGTCTTTCCCCGCGAGCCGGCCTCGGGCGAGGAGGCGCTCGAAACCCCCCTGCGCGGGCTTGCCAACGTCATCCTCACCCCGCACGTCGGCGGCTCGACCGAAGAAGCGCAGGCCAATATCGGCAGTGAGGTCGCGGAAAAACTCGTTAAGTTCTCGGACAACGGCTCAACCATCGGCGCAGTGAATTTCGTCGAGGTGGCGCTTCCGGCCCAACGCAACGCGACCCGCTTTCTGCACATTCACCGCAACGTTCCCGGGGTGCTGATGCGGGTCAATGAGGTGTTTTCGTCACGAGGCCTGAACATCGGTGCCCAGTATCTCAGGACCGATTCCGATGTCGGCTACATGGTCAGCGATATCGATGGAGAACTCGACGAGGGCCAGGGCATTCGCCGGGATCTGGAGTCGATCGACGGCACGCTTCGCGTCCGCTTCCTTTACTGACGCCCGCTCTTAAGGGGCCTGCTCACCAGCGGGCACCTGCCTGCCTCAACCTGGAGCGACCGGTGCCTTGGGGCAGGTTCCTGCCGGCAGCGAGCGCTTGAGACGTTCATAGAGTTCGATAAAGCGCATCAGCCGCTCACTCAGGACCCGCATGACGCCGAGCGACGCCTCGGCGTTGCCCGTGACCAGCCGCAAGAACACGTCCCCTTCAATTTTGAGCACCTTCAGCGGCCCGCGCGCCCAGACGTCGGCCGTGCGCGGCAGGTTACAAATGACCGCCATCTCGCCGAACAGATCGTGACGCCCGAGATTGGCGAGGTGGGCCGGCTTACCGTTCACCTCGATCGTCACCTCGACCGCACCATCGTCGATCACGAACACGCTGTCGCCGGGATCGCCTTGATGGCAAAGCGCCTCACCGTCATCGAACGAAAGATAGGCGCTGGAGAACGCCAGCAGCTTCAAACTCGGCGAATCCAGCGAGGCAAACACCGGAATACGGCGAAGCAGCGTTACGGCTTCGATGTAGTGCACGCGTGCGCCTCCTCCCCTTCGTCTGCAGCCGGGGCCATTTCACGTTCATTCGCCTTGCGCGCCGCGTCGTGCCTCCCCCCTTGCCCGACCACCCGCCCGCCTTCCATCAGGATGACGCGGTCGAACGCCTCGGCCTCGTTCTCATCGCTCGTAACCCATACTATCCCTGCGTTCGTCTGATACTGAAGCAGTTTCGTCAAGATTTCGGCTTGACTGGCAGCGTCGATCACCGTCGTCGCGTTGTCGAAGACGAACAGGTCCGGGCGCTTGAGCAAAGCGCGCGCGATGGCGAACTTCTGGCGTTGGGCAGCCGACAGGCGGCCCCCGCCAATTCCGACCTCGAAATCGAGGCCGAGATCGACGATGGCGGCGCGTAGGTCAAGTTCGTCGACGATCTCACCGATCAGCGCACCGACCTCCCGTTGTGCCTGCTGACGGCCGTAGACGACCTTCCCGAACAGGATATTGTCCTGAACCGACGCCGCCGGGTTATAGGCATCCGGATCGAAAAAGGCGACGGCGGACCGCAAGTTATCGGGTAATTCCTCGGCAAAGGCGTGCCGCGCCTTCAACAGGCGCCGTTCGATACTGTCATCGAGAAGACCCAATCGGTGGCGGGCGGGAATAAGCCGAAACGGCAGCGATGAGAGGATGTTGCGGTCGTCTTCGGCCGCAGCGGCGAACCCTGCGCTCTCGACCCGGCGGACGGCTGCCTCGTAAGCAGCCAGGTTCTCGGCGCTGATGAAGCTGAACCGCTCGAAGAAGTCATGGCCCGGTGGAAGGTCGCGAAAGAGGTCGAGCATGATCTTGGCGACGCGAACGCCCATGGCGAAAAATTCGTCGCGCAGATCGACACGATCGAAAATATCGCGGACGAAGGGATGGTCGCTGAGGTGATCAAGATTGAACGTCGGCCCGATCGGCAGCCCGAACATCAGATTTTCGGCGACGGTCATGTTCTGATTGTATCGATCGCGGTCGAAGACCTCGATCAGGCCGGCATATCGCCGTTCCTTGAGGCGCTGACGCAACCGCAGGCGCGCCTCGAGAATGTGCCGGGCAAGTTCGGCGCGCTGTCCAAGATTGGCTGAACTGCGCAATCCGAACGCTAGGACATCGGGTTCGACGCCGACGAAAACCAGCAGTTGGTTCACCCCGAGAGAGAACGTCGATGCGGTTTCGACGCCGATATCCTTATAATCGATCCATTCGTCGTCGAGATCGCTTTCGGTATTACCGGTACAGCGCGCCTCGTACATGCTCTCCGCCCGTAACGATCCGGCGGAGGCATCGGCGCGCGTCACCGGCTGATGGCGCACGGCGTAGAGCAGATTGTCGCGAAGGGTACCGTTGACGAGAGCGACGTGCTGGCCGACGTAGGCGATTCGCCGTCCGGTCACGGATTCCGGCAGCGCGGCAAGGTTGTCGTCGCCAATGCAGATCACGCCGCTGGTTGGCAGGATGATCCGGGCCAGCATCTGCGCGAGCACGTCGGCACCCGATCCCGCGTCGCCGAGCAGCGCAACGCGCTCGCCCAACGCGAAGGAAAAATTCGCCAGATCGACGGTCTTGACGCCGGACTCGTCTTCGAGCGTCAGGTTGGATACGACCACGCGCCCGGCGAGACGGGGCACGGGACCGTCGGCGGGGCGCTGAAGCTCTTCCGGCAGCATTCCCGCCGGCTGAAACTGTTCGATCAGTTGATCGTACTTGACCCGCGTGTCCTCTTTCTGCTGATACCAGTCGAGCAGTTCCTTCCACGGAGATGATAAATCCTTATAAGCGGAAAGAACAGCAACCAGCGCACCAAAGGTAAGATTTCCGCGAACAACAAGATACCCGCCAATAGAATAGAAGAAAAATGGCGTTAATTGAGCCATGAAGTTATTCAGAAATTTAATAAAGAATTTTTTGCGATAGATCTTGAGTCTGATCTGATAAATCGTTCCAACCCAGCGCGAAAAATCTGCCCTGTGCCGCTCCGACGAATCATTGGCGTGAATCTCTTCGATACAGGTGATCGATTCACCGATACGTTCCGACAACCGACGTACGGTGCGCACCCGCTCCTTGGCAAGCGCGTTGACCTGCCTTTGCAGCTTCGGAATCAGATAGACTTGCAATGGATAAAGGGCGATCGCCGCAAGACCGAGGACGACATCCTGGGCGAACATGAACACGAGAATGGTCAGCAAGGTACCGCCCTGGAATGCCGGCTGAGCCACGGCATCGCCGATAAATCCCCCCAGCATCTCGACCTCGGAGGTGATCATGGCGATGATTTCGCCCTGAGAGGTCCGGCGAAAGTGCGGAACCGGAAATCGCAGAGTCTGGGTGAACAACTGATAACGCAACCGGCGCAACATGCGCTCACCGAGACGGCCCTTGAACACGTTGATGAAGTATTTGAACCCGCCGTTTATCCCGACCAGCAGGAGAAAAATGCCGCACAAGACTGCAAGATATTCGACTTGTTCGAAGTTCAGCCCATACACGGACTTGGGAAAGTCAGTCGCTGCAATCGCCTTGTTGACGATGATCTTCGGAAGTTCGAGGGAGGCGTAGAGAAAAGGAAATGAAATACACGTAAAGACAAGCAGGAGAATCTGCTCTCTCCAGCTATATTTTTTAATGTATTGAAAAAGAGTTGGCTCCATCTAACCCCGAGCCCGATCCAAGTAGCGGCATCGTGAGTGCCGCCGCATGCGAAACCGCCAGCAATGCTGCAATCCTGCTTGCAGTTTCGCCATTTTGGCTCATTAATGCGCCAAGCGACCGGGCATTGCAATATTCGCCCGCAGCCGTGGCGGTCAGCAGATCGTGATTTGGCTCCGCCGGTGGAGAGGTGATGCGGCAGGGCGGCGGACAGTTCCGGCTGTTGATCTACAGCCATGACACCTTCGGACTCGGCCACCTTCGCCGTTGCCGTGCGATTGCTCATGCTCTCGTCAACCGCCGGCCGGACGTTTCGGTGCTGATCCTTTCGGGATCGCCCATTATCGGCAGCTTCAGCTTTAGCAGCCGTGTCGATTTCGTGCGCATTCCGGGCGTCATCAAGCTCAAGGACGGCGACTATCAGCCGCTCAGCCTCGACATCGGCCTCGATGCAATCCTGTCAATGCGGGCCAAGATCATCCGCCTGACCGCCGACGCCTTCGATCCGGACGTCTTTCTCGTCGACAAGGAGCCGCTCGGCCTGCGCGGCGAGGTCCGCGATACCCTTTCCATGCTCAAGGCCCGCGGCAAGCCGCTGGTCCTCGGACTGCGTGACGTCATGGACGAGCCGGGCCAACTCGCCGAGGAATGGGAGCGCAAGAACGCAGCGCCGGCCCTGGCCGAACTTTATGACGCGATCTGGATCTACGGACTGCCGGAGATCTGCAACGCCCTTGATGGCATCGATCTTCCCGCTGGCGTCGCGGCAAAGGTGCGCTACACCGGCTATCTCCGCCGCGAGCAGGCGCCCCTTCACCGCGTGGTCGCCCCGCTGCCGCCGGTCGGCGAACAACCGTTCCTGCTGGTGACGACCGGCGGCGGCGGCGACGGAGCGGCTTTGATCGACTGGGTGCTGCGCGCTTACGAAAGCAGCCTGGATCTGCCGGCCGCCCTGCTCGTCCTCGGGCCGTTCATGCATTCGAGCCGGCAGGTCGAATTCATGGAACGGGTGGCCCGGCTTGATCGGGTGCAGGCAATCACCTTCGAAGCCAACGTCGAAAACCTGATGGCAGCGGCGACGGGAATCGTTGCCATGGGCGGCTACAATACGTTTTGCGAAATTCTCTCGTTCGACAAACCCTCCTTGATCGTTCCACGCACCGAGCCGCGGCTTGAGCAGTTCATCCGCGCCTCGCGTGCCCAGGCGCTGGGGCTGACGCGCATGCTCGACAGCGAGCAGGACGCGAGCACCGCGAGCATGGCGGAGGCGCTGCGCGCCCTGCCGTCGCAACCCCGGCCCTCGGACGTGCGCATTGCCGGGCTGCTCGACGGCCTTGAGGTGATCGGCGACCTGTTCGATCAGTGGTTCGTCGATTCCCGCAATCCGGCGCGCCGGCTCTCGCTCGTCAACGAGGGCTGATCGCGTGCGAGTGCTGACCCCGTGACCAATCCGGTCGCCTTCGTGCTCAAGGGCTATCCGCGGCTGTCGGAGACGTTCATCGCCCAGGAGATTCTCGGCCTCGAGCAGCGCGGACTCGACATTCGCCTGTTTTCGATGCGCCGGCCAACCGATCCAACGATCCACCCGATACACCGGGAAATCCGCGCTCCCGTGGCCTACCTGCCGGAATACCTGCACGATGAGCCGCTGCGGGTGCTGCGCGCCTGGCGAGCGGTCCGCCGCAGGCGCGGCTATGCGTCGGCGAGAGCCGCCTTTCTGCGCGATCTTGCCCGCGATCCATCGCGCAACCGCCTGCGCCGCTTTGGCCAGGCGATGGTGCTGGCCGCTGAACTGCCGGGCGATGTCGGCTGGCTGCACGCACACTTCTTGCACACACCGGCTTCGGTAACCCGCTATGCCGCACGGATGACCGGCCTTCCCTGGAGCGCCTCGGCGCATGCCAAGGACGTCTGGACCACGCCCGAATGGGACAAGCGCGAGAAGCTCGCCGACTGCCGCTGGCTCGTCACCTGCACGCGGCTGAACGCCGAACACCTCGGCGCACTCGCCCCAGCGCGTGGGCACGTCGAGTTGCTCTACCACGGCCTCGACCTTGTCCGGTTTGCCCGCCCCGACGGCCGCCGACCGGCGCGTGACGGCAAAGACCAGAACGACCCCGTCATCGTCCTGTCGGTGGGACGTCTCGTCGAGAAAAAGGGCTATGCCGTTCTGCTCGCCGCGCTTGCCCACCTTCCCGATGACCTCGCCTGGCGCTTCGTGCACATCGGCGGCGGGCCTTTGGCGAACCTTCTCGTTGCCCAGGCGATACGGCTCGGCATCGCTGATCGGATCGACTGGCGGGGAGCACAGCCGCAGGACGTCGTGCTCGGCGCGTACCGGGCCGCCGACCTGTTCGCACTTGCCTGCCGCGTCGCTGACGATGGCGACCGCGACGGATTGCCCAACGTGCTGATGGAAGCGCAGAGCCAGGGGCTCGCCTGCGTTGCGACAACGATATCGGCGATTCCCGAATTGATCGACACAGACGAGACCGGATGCCTCGTTTCGCCGGACGACCCCATCGCCCTCGCTCTCGCGATCGAGCGGCTCATACGTTTTCCCGACCTGCGCGCGCGGATCGGCTCGGCCGGACGACGGGTGGTCTCGACGCGGTTTTCGTTCGATCGCGGCGTCGAGCGGCTGGCGCGGCGCTTTGGCGTCGGCGCGTCAACGGCAGACGCGCGCGCGATGCCGGCGATGGATGCATGCGAATAGCGTTCTATGCGCCGATGAAATCGGCCCGTCATCCGCTGCCTTCGGGTGAGCGGACGATGGCGCGCTTACTGACCGCCGCTCTCGCCGCCGGCGGTCACGCCATCGTGACCGCCTCGCGTCTGCGCAGCTACGAAGGCGCCGGCGATAGCGAGCGGCAGAAGAAAATCGCCCGCCTCGGGCACCGCATCGCCGAGCGCCTGGTGCGGTGTTGGGCGGGCGCGGGCGCGGACCAACGCCCGGACCTGTGGTTCACCTATCACCTCTACCACAAGGCGCCCGACTGGGTGGGACCTTGGGTGTGCGATCATCTCGGCATCCCCTATGTCGTGGCGGAAGCGTCGCATGCGGCGAAACGCGCGCGCGGGCCGTGGGCCGACGGTCTCGCGGCGGCCGCCAGCGCGATCGCCCGCGCCGACCTGCTTTTCGTGCTCAACTCGGCGGACACGCAGGGCCTTCGCCCGTTGCTCTGCCCGTCCTCCCGTCTCGTCCCCCTCCCCCCTTTCGTCGACGCGGCTGCGTTCGTGGCAGCGAGCAACGATCCTGTGGCGCGCCTCGCCACCCGCCGCCGGCACGGCATCCCCGCTGAGACGCCGCTCATCGCCTGCGTTGCGATGATGCGCCCGGGCGACAAGCTGGCATCCTACCGGCTGCTGGCGGACGCGCTCGCCCGGATTGCCGGTCGCGCCTGGCGGCTGATGGTGATCGGGGACGGTCCGGCGCGCGCCGCGGTGGCCGCCGCATTTGCCCCGCTGCACGAGCGAGTCCACTGGATCGGGCGCATCGACGAAGCGGAGCTGCCTGCGCTTTACGCCGCCGCCGATCTTTGCGCGTGGCCCGCGATCGGCGAGGCCTGGGGCATGGCGCTGATCGAGGCGCAGGCGGCGGGCGTTCCGGTCGTCGCCGGGCGAAGCGGGGGCGTAGCCGACGTCGTCGCCGACGGGACGACGGGCCTGCTGGCGCCGATCGGCGATGCCCATGCGCTGGCTTCAGCCATCGCGGTTCTGCTCGACGAACCGCTTCGCCGCCGGCAGATGGGACGAGCGGCGCGAAGGCGTGTTCAGGCGCGCCACGACGTCGCCGCCGCCGCCGCGACGCTAAACGACGCCCTGCGCGCGCTGGTCGGACGGGCGAGGAGGATCGCTTGACCCCCCGCGTCCTGGTCTACGTCCAGCATCTTCTCGGCATCGGCCATCTCAAGCGCGCGTCGCTGATTGTCCGCCGCATGGCGGCCTCGGGCCTCGACGTTTCGGTCGCGCTCGGCGGACGGAACGTACCGGGAATCGACTTTACCGGCTGCGCGCGAATCTTCCTTCCGCCGGCGCACGCGGCCGATGATACCTTCGCAACACTAATCGACGAGGACGGCCGGCCGATCGACGATGCGTGGCGCGAGCGGCGCGCCACCCGGTTGTTGTCCGAGTTCGCGGCCTTCGATCCCAATGTGGTGATGATTGAGCTGTTCCCGTTCGGCCGGCGGATGTTCGCCTTCGAACTGCTGCCGTTGCTGGCCGCCGCCCGCGCCCGGCCGCAACCGCCGGTGATCGTCTGCTCACTGCGCGACATCCTCGTTCACAGGCCGGACGCGACGAAGAACCGCAAGGCCGTATCGCTCGCCCGCTCGTGGTTCGATCGCATCCTCGTTCACGGCGACGCCCGGTTGGTTCCGATCGAGGCGTCGTTTCCCGAAATGGCGGACATTGCCGAACGTCTGACCTACACCGGCTATGTCGTCGAACCGCCGCCCGAACCCGCCGAACGCGGAGCAAGCCCGATCGGGGCCGGCGAGGTTATCGTCTCGGTGGGCGGCGGCGCCGTCGGACTGCCGTTGTTGCGTGCGGCGCTGGCGGCAAAGCCGCTCACCCGCCTGGCCGAGCGGACATGGCGACTGATCACCGGCCCCAATCTCGCGGACGCGGCCTATGACCAGCTCGCCTGGTCACCGCCACCGGGCGTTATCGTCGAGCGCTGGCGCCCGGATCTGCCGGCAATGCTGCAGTCCTGCGCGGTTTCGATCTCCCAGGCGGGCTACAATACGGTTATGGACGTCCTGCAGGCGGGCGCGCGTGCCGTGTTCGTTCCGTTCGCCGCCGGCAACGAGACGGAGCAGACGCTGCGCGCGCAGATCCTCGATGCGCGCGGATGGGCGGTTAGCGTCGATCCGGCCGGCCTGACGGCGGAAATACTTGCCGCCGCCGTCGACAAGGCATTGACGTTGAAGCCGCCTTGCGTCGAAATCGACCGGGGGGGAATCACAAACACCGCGCGGATCATCGGCGCACTCGCCCGCCGCGCGCGTGCCGGGCAGGGCGGATCATGAGCGATTGGGCTGATCTGATGCGCGAGCTTGATGCCTGGCATGAAGGCGGCCGCTGCGCGACATTCTGGTGGCGCGACGATGATGCGACGCGTGTGACCCTCGAGCTCGAGCACCTGCTCGACATCGCCGCCGCCAAGGCAACACCGGTCGCGCTCGCGGTGATCCCGTCGGGCGCCGATGATGGCTTGCGCCGCCACCTCGCCAGCCGTCGCCTCGCCTCTGTTCTGCAACACGGCTGGAGCCATGCCAACCATGCGCCGGACGGGGTGCGACAGGAGGAGTTCGGATTGCACCGGCCGCTTGCGATCATGCTGGACGAAATTGTCCGGGGCTGGCGGCACATCACCACGTTTGCCCGCGCGCTTCCCATCTTCGTGGCGCCCTGGAACCGGATGGAGGCGCACCTGCTGTCCCACCTGGGCGCCTGCGGCCTCAAGGCGGTTTCAACCCTCGGTCCGCGTCCTGTCGCCGTAGCGGCGAACAGCCTCCGCCAAACCAACGTTCACGTCGATATCATCGACTGGCAGGGCACGCGCGGGTTCTTCGGTCTTGCCCCGGTCCTCGATCAGGTCATAAGCCACCTGCGAGCCCGGCGCGAGGGGCGGGTCGATGCCGGCGAGCCGACCGGACTGATGACTCACCACGGCTTTCACGACGCCGGCTGCTGGACGTTCATCGAGGCGATTTTGGACCACACGCGCGCGCATCCGGCGGCTCGCTGGCTTTCGGCCGAAGAGGCCTTCTTTGGCTGAGCCGGCGCTGGAGGCACGTTTGCCGGCGGGCGAATTGATGCGCGTGCGCGATCTGACCGTCGATTTCGCGCTTCCCTCCGGCCCGCTGCGCGCCGTCAATGGCCTCGGTTTTCGCGTGCGTTGCGGCGGGGCGGTGGCCCTTGTCGGTGAATCCGGCTCCGGCAAATCGGTCACCGCACAAGCCATCTTGGGAATCCTGCCGCGCACGGCGCGGATCAGCCGGGGTGAGATTTTGCTGGCCGGCTCCGACGCCGCAAGCGGCAAGACGCAGGCACCGCTCGACCTTGCGATACTTTCGCCCGACACTCGGCAGTATCGCGCCGTTCGCGGCCGGCGGATCTCGATGATCTTTCAAGAGCCCATGACGTCGCTCTCGCCGCTGCACACGATCGGCGATCAGGTGAGCGAAGCGCTGCTGACCCATGTTTCCACCGGGCGCAAGGACGCGCGGCGCGTTACGATCGCGATGCTCGGCCTCGTCGGCTTCCCCGATGCCCAGCGCGCGTATGACGCGTATCCATTCGAGCTCTCGGGCGGGCTGCGTCAGCGGGCGATGATCGCGATGGCACTGATCTGCCGGCCGGCGTTGCTGATCGCGGACGAGCCGTCGACCGCCCTCGACGTCACCATCCAGGCACAGATCCTCAAGTTGATCGACGACCTGCGCAGCGAACTCGGCATGGCACTGCTTTTGATTACTCACGATCTCGGCGTCGTCGCCAACGTCGCCGAGGAAGTGGTGGTCATGTATCGTGGCCGCGTCGTCGAGAGCGGCATGCTCGGCGATCTCTTTCGCGCACCGCAGCACCCCTACCTCAAGGCCCTCCTGGCGGCGGTCCCGCACTTTGACATGAAGCCGGGCGAGCGCCTGCGGCCGTTGCGTGAAATTCGCGTCGGTCCCGGTCACCTGCTCACCCGCCGGATCGATCACGGTGCCCGCGGCGCGCGCGACCAGCCGCTGCTCGATGTTGCCGGAGTCTCCAAGACGTTTCGCGAACGGCGGCGGCGTGGGCTGTTCGGCGCCCGTGGCGAAAACGGCCCCGGACTCAAGGTCGTCGATGACGTCAGCCTGCGCATTGAGCGCGGCAGCTGCCTTGGCCTCGTCGGTGAGAGCGGCTGCGGCAAGACCACGGTCAGCAAGGTCATCTTGCGGGCGATCGAGCCCGACGCCGGCTCGGTGATCTTCGATGACGGCACGCAGCTGGTCGATCTGGTCAAGCTCGATCAAGCGGCGCTGAAGCCATATCGCCGCCGCATCCAGTACGTTTTTCAGGACCCCTTCGGCTCCCTCGATCCGCGAATGAACGTCTTCGACATCGTCGCCGAACCACTGATCGTTCACCGCGTCGGAGATCACGCCTATCGCCGCGAGCTTGTCGCCGAGCTGATGCGCCGCGTCGGACTCGATCCCCGCCATCTCGGCCGTTATCCACACAGCTTTTCCGGCGGACAGCGACAGCGCATCGGCATCGCCCGCGCCCTGGCGCTGCAGCCGGACCTGCTCATCTGCGATGAGCCGGTCTCCGCCCTCGATGTCTCGGTCCAGGCACAGATCCTCAATCTTCTGAAGGACCTGCAGCAGGAATTGGGCCTGACCTACCTGTTCATCTCGCATAACCTTGCGGTCGTCGACTACATGGCCGAGCGCATCGCCGTGATGTGTGCCGGGCGCATCGTCGAGGAAGCCCCGCGCGAGACGCTGTTCCGCGATCCGCTCCACCCCTATACCCGCGCCCTGCTCGCCGCCGTCCCCTACCCCGATCCCGCTCGCCGCCTCGACTTCGCGGCGCTGATGGGCGGGCGGGCATCGAGTCCCGCCGCTTGGCCGCCGCCGTTCGACGAGGATGGCGCGGGGCCGCCTGGCCTTTATGACCTCGGCGGCGGTCACCGCGTCCGCGCCCATTCCGCCCCCCCGTCGAGCCCGGGGAGATCGCGGTCCGGAGTGCCTTCGCCCGGGGCATCCGGATGAGCCGCAAGACACCCGGCACGGCGCGGCGCGGATGCAAACTCGTCATCCTCGCCGTCGCCATGGTCATCACCACGCTCATCGTCACGGACACGGATGTCTCTGCCGCCCGCTATCAGGAGGCACCGATGCTGGCGGACCAGGTGGCGGCGGGAACACTGCCGCCCGTTGACGACCGCCTGCCGCAAACGCCCGCCGTCGCCGACTTTTCTGCGCCGGGAATGATGCCGGGCCGGTATGGCGGTGAGTTGCGCACGCTGGTCAGCCAGCCGAAGGACACGCGGATGATGGTCGTCTGGGGCTACGCCCGCCTCGTCGGGTATGACCGCAATTGGAACCTTGTTCCGGACCTGCTCGCCGGCCTCGACGTTCAAGAGGACCGGATTTTCACCCTTCACCTGCGCAAGGGGCACCGCTGGTCGGATGGCGCGCCGTTCACCGCCGAGGACTTCCTCTTCTATTGGGAGGACATCGCCAACAATCACGAGCTGTCGCCGGGCGGTCCCGATCGCTTCCTGCTCGTCGACGGCCAGCCGCCGCGCTTCGAGGTCCTTGACGCAACGACCGTTCGCTACACCTGGGCAAAGCCAAACCCGTTTTTTCTGCCGGCGCTCGCCGGTGCCCGGCCCGAATACATCTTTGCACCGGCGCACACCCTGAAGGCGCTCCATCCCCGTTACCGCGACGAGAGCGAACTGCAGGCGCTTGCCAAGGCCGCCGGGCGCCGTAACTGGCAGGCAATGTTCAACCTCGCGAGTGAGCCCTACCGCAACGACGATCCCGACCTGCCGACGCTCGAGCCGTGGAAGCTCGAAACGCGGCCGCCGACCAGCCGCTTCGTCTTCACCCGCAATCCCTATTTCCACCGCGTCGATCCCGAGGGCCGGCAACTCCCCTATATCGATTCGGTGTCGATGACGGTGGCGAGCGCCGCGCTTATCCCGGCGAAGTCAGCCGCCGGCGATGCCGACCTGCAGGCGCGTGGCCTCGGATTCGAGAACTATACGGTTCTCAAGCAGGGTGAGAAGCGCAACGGCTTTCATGTTCGCCTGTGGCGCTCGGCTCGCGGCTCGGAGCTGGCGCTCTATCCCGATCTCACCATCGACGATCCCGGCTGGCGCGCGCTGCTGCGCGACGTCCGCTTCCGCCGGGCGCTCTCCCTCGCCATCGATCGCCGGGAGATCAACCAGGTGATCTACTTCGGACTGGCCAGCGAGGCCAATGATACGGTGTTGCCGCAAAGCCCGCTCTACCGTCCGGAATACGCCGAGCGATGGACGCGGTTCGACCTCGACGAGGCCAATCGCCTGCTCGACGAGATCGGGTTGACCGGCCGAGAGGGCAGCGATACCCGGCTGATGCCGGATGGACGGCCGATCGAGATCGTCGTCGAGACGGCGGGCGAGGAGCCGAGCCAGATCGCCATTCTGCAGCTCATCACCGACAGCTGGCGACAGATCGGCATCCGCCTGCTGCCCAAGTCCGAACAGCGGGACGTGCTGCGCAACCGGGCGTTCGCCGGTCAGTCGACGATGACCGTCTGGTACGGCCTTGAGAACGCGCTGGCCTCGGCGCAGACACCTCCCACGGAGCTGGCGCCGACCAGCCAGCAGCAACTGTGCTGGCCGAAATGGGGCCAGTACTTCGAGACCTCGGGCCGCGCCGGCCTGCCCGTCGACGATACGCAGGCGGAATCGCTGCTCGGCCTCTACGAGAACTGGATCGCCGCGAACACCATCGAGGCCAAGCGCGCGCTGTGGCACCGTATGCTGGCGATCCGCAGCGAGTTCCAGTTTACCATCGGCACCGTGCGCAACGTTCCGCAGCCGGTGGTCGTCTCCGACCGGCTGCGCAACGTGCCGGTCGAGGCGATCTACAACTGGGAGCCAGGCGCGTTCTTCGGCGTCTATCATCCCGATACGTTCTGGCTGAACGACGACGCGGCGTCTTCACTCGACGACGGCACGTCGTTTTCATTCGACGACGGCACGTCGTCCGGCGGCGGTTGACGGGGGCGCAATGCTGCTCTTTCTTGCCCGCCGGCTCGCGGTGATGGCGCTGACCTTGCTGGTCATCAGCGCCCTTGTCTTCGTCATCATCCAGCTCCCGCCGGGTGATTACCTCAGCACCCTCATCGCCGAACTGCAGAGCCAGGGCGAGCAGGTGGCGCAGGAGAAGATCGACTTCCTCCGTCATCAGTACGGGCTCGACCGCCCGATGATCGAACAGTACGGCCTGTGGCTGACGGGAATGCTGCACGGCGATTTCGGCTTTTCATTCGAGTACAATCGCCCGGTGAGTGAAATCGTCGGCGACCGCCTCCTGCTCACGGTCCTGCTGAACGCGGCGACGATCATCTTTGTCTACGTGATCTCGTTTCCCATCGGCGTCTATTCGGCGACGCGCCAGTATAGCTGGGGCGACTACGGGCTGACCTTCCTCGGCCTGCTCGGCCTCGCGACGCCGAACTTCCTGCTGGCGCTGATCTTGATGTATTTCGCCAACGTTGCGTTCGGAACGTCGATCGGCACGTTGATGGACGCCACGTTCATCAACCAGCCCTGGTCGATCGCAAAGGCGCTCTCGGTGCTCGAGCACCTGTGGGTGCCGGTGCTGGTCATCGGTACGTCCGGGACCGCCGGGATGATCCGCCGCCTGCGCGCCAATCTGCTGGACGAACTGCAAAAGCAGTACGTCGTCACCGGCCGCGCCAAGGGCCTTCCTCCCGGGCGCCTACTGATCAAATATCCGCTGCGCATGGCGCTCAATCCGTTCGTCGCCGACATCGGCAATCTTTTGCCCAGCATCGTCTCCGGTTCGGTCATCGTCTCGACGGTGATGTCGCTGCAAACCACCGGCCCCTTGCTGCTGGCCGCCCTGCAAAGCCAGGACATGTACCTCGCCGGTTCGTTCCTGATGTTCCTCGCGGTGCTGACCGTGTTCGGCATGTTCATTTCCGATGTCCTGCTGGCGCTACTCGACCCTCGCATCCGCCTTGGTGGCAGGGTCACGCGATGACCACCGGGGGCAATGACCGGCTGGCCCACACCGTCGACGCCACGCCGTTCGAGGCGTTCGAAGCGGAGGCACTGACGCCCGAGCAGGAGCGCTATTACATGGCACCGCAGTGGCGGATGATCTGGTGGAAGTTCCGCCGTCACCGCTTGGCTGTCGCCGCCGGGACCATTCTCCTCGCGCTTTACGCATCGATCGTGATTTGCGAGGTGCTGGCGCCTTATGCGCGAGATACCAAACACCGGGAATTCATCTACGCGCCGCCGCAACGGATCCGACTGTTCGACGACGGGCGTCTCATCGGCCCCTTCGTCTACGGTCTCGACTATCAACTCGACCTTGAGACGATGAAGCGCACGTATGCGGATGATCACCAGCGCGTTCAGCGCCTGCGCTTTTTCTGCCGGGGAGATCCTTATCGCTTCTGGGGAGCGGTCGGCGGGCATTTTCATCTCGTCTGTCCGGCTGAGGGCGGCGAATTCTTCTTCTTCGGCACCGACCGGCTGGGCCGCGACGTCTTTTCCCGGATTATCTACGGCGCGCGCGTCTCGCTGACCGTCGGCCTGTTCGGCATCGCCGTCAGCTTCGTCCTCGGCATCACCATCGGCGGCATCGCCGGCTACTTCGGCGGCTGGATCGACGCCGCGATCCAACGGGTGATCGAGATCTTGAAATCCTTGCCGGAACTGCCGCTATGGATGGCGCTATCGGCGGCGCTGCCGGTCAACTGGAGCCCGATCCTCGTCTATTTCGGCATCACCTTGATCCTCGGCCTGCTCGACTGGCCGGGGCTCGCCCGCGCCGTCCGCTCGAAGCTGCTGGCGTTGCGCGAAGAGGACTTCTGCACAGCGGCGCGGCTGATGGGCGCGAGCCCGCCGCGTATCATCGCCCGCCACCTGCTGCCCAACTTCATGAGCCACCTGATCGCCTCGGCAACCCTGTCGATCCCCTCGATGATCCTCGGCGAGACGGCGCTCAGTTTCCTCGGACTCGGCCTGCGCCCACCGGTCACCAGCTGGGGCGTTCTGTTGACCGAAGCGCAGAACATCGAAGCCGTCGCCCTTTATCCCTGGTTGCTGCTGCCGATGGCGCCGGTGATCGTCACCGTGCTCGCCTTCAACTTCCTCGGCGACGGACTGCGCGACGCCGCCGATCCCTATAGCTGATCGAAAATCCCCTTCGAGCCCGTGAACGGGCATTTTTCCAGCCACAAGCTCGACTCGTACGCGTCTGACGGCAACGGCACGGCGGCAAGTACGGATGCCGCCAGCCGGTCGGTGAGGCGGGTGGAGGCCCACCGGCTCGACCACAGAATGCGCCAGCCGCCACCCTGCAGCAGCGCTGCGACGCCCTGCTGTTCGTTATAGCCGCGCCAGGACCATTCGGCGGGATAGGGATCGGGCAGGAAGATATCATGCAGGTGAACGAGCGCACCGGCCGGCAAGGCCGGCAGCACGCGGTTGAGCAGCCAGTCGACGTCAGTGCCCGGCATGAGCACGTGGCTGCCGTCGATAGCGAGCATGTCGCCCGCCTGCAGCCGGGCAAACGGCGCCGTGCCGGCCTGCTGCAGCGGACACCGCAACACCTGCACGCCAAGCCCGTTGATCGCGGCGCGCGGACGCGGATCAATCGCAACGATGCGCGTCGCCAGACCACCATCAGCCACCGCCCGAGCGAACCAGCGGGTCGAGTGCCCGGAGCCGACCTCGACCACATGACGGGGGGCGCGTGAGCGGATCAGCGCGTACGCCGCGGCGGCATCAAGCCGCGGAAACCAGTCCTGCCACCAGCGCGGCGCCGGCGCCGGCGCGCTCGCAGCATCGATTGCGGCCAAGTCGGCGGCATACCCGTCGATCGCATCGAAGAGAGCATCAAAGCGCGGCCGCGCCTCCGTCATCCAGGTATCGATCACGGGATAAAAGGGATCGGGCAGGACAGAGGAACCGGCGACGGTGGCAAAGCGGCAGGGAATAAAGAAGCCGCGCTGCTTCAATCCCAGAACGGTCGGCAAACCCAGAGCCAGTGACCGCCAATGCTCACGCCACCTCATAGGCAGTCTATCAGCCGCGCGATCGAACGGCACGCAGAGTGGGCGACGGGCCGTCGGTGCGCGGGACGGCGGTGGTTACAGACTTGGAACGATGACCGCGGTCCATGCCAGACCGATGCCGATGGCGACGAAAAGCTCGGGCCATTTCTCCGCAATGAAGCTACGGAACATGATTGGTTGTTCTCCCCAAAATAGCGTGCAAGCGCCTGATAAACGGGCGAGTCTGTCGACGATCTCCCAAGGTTAAATATGTGACGGAGCTGCGGCTTTACCAAAGCGCGTGTTCGCTCAGCGAGCGGTGCCGCTCAATCGATTGAAAAATCTATCAAAAATAGAACAATCCCCCTAACGTGCACGTGCAGTGCCCTTATTCGCCTGACGAATCAATGCGATGTGATTCGCGACGCGACCTGCGTCCAGCGCGAAGGCGGCCTAATCGGGGTCATTTGCCGGCCGCGCGTTTTGCGCCGCGATCGAACGCACATCGGCGATCGTCGACTCGACAAGGTCCAGCAGATAGCCGCGACTGCCCAAAGAGGCCACCAGTCCGCGAACGACATGCAGTTTTGCCTCAAGGTCGCCGAGCGAGCGCGCCGGTGTCGTCAGGAAGCGGACCTGCAAGTCGGCGAGGCGGCATTCAAGGTTGCCGATCGCGCCTGTGCCCGGCTGCCGCACAGCCTGCTCGGCAAAAGCGAGTTCACGGCCCAGTCGCGAAAGCGTCGTTTCGTCCTCGTCATCGGCCATGTCCGCCACTCCTCGTCGCGATGCAACGCATCATAGCTCCACCCTATCGACACGCTACGGCTTTGGCATTTCCCGCGACCCGCTCGCAACGACGATGATCCGAAAGCACCGCATGTCAATCGGAGAGAGCGAGGGTGAGATGGGACGGGTGAGGATGGACACGCGCGCGGCCCCTGGTCACGCGAATACCCGCTGGGCGTCGTTGCTCGAGCACGCGCAAAGCATCGGAACCACACTGAACGAGACGGTTGCGCCATTGCTCGATCTGTTCGTGCGGATCTGGCTGGCACAAGGGTTCTTTGCCTCTGGCCTGCTGAAGACAATCAACTGGCCGGCGACCGTCTACCTCTACACCGCCGAGCATCCGCTGCCTGGCGTCGCACCCGATCTCGCGGCGAGCCTCGGCACCGGGATCGAGCTGATCTGCCCGCTCCTGCTGCTCGTCGGCCTTGCGACACGTGCCGCGTCGCTGCCCCTGCTCGCATCGCTCGCCTTCCTCCACTTCACCTACAAAGCGGTCGACGCGGACGTCTATCAGATGCTGCTACTGGGCGTGCTCGCCGTGCGCGGAGCCGGCCCGCTCTCGCTTGATCATGCGATCGCTCCGAACCTTGTCGCCTCCGCCCTGCCGTTCGGCCGGTCATATCAGCGGCTGGGCGCCTGGTTGCACCGGCGCGCCTTGCCGTTCGCCCTGCTCGTCGTCCGTCTCATCACCGCCGTCATGCTGGCCCGCGCCTTTCTCGCGCTCCCCTCCGAGCCGACGACGCTCGCCTCGGCCAGCGTCGCCGCGTTCAACCTGATGGCGATGGCGTTCGCCTTTGGCCTCGGAACGCGGCTTGCTGCACTCTTGCTGTTGCTGCTGGCCTGGTTCCACGCTGGGATGTCGGCGAGCCTGTCGGCGGGTGACGGTGGAACGCTGCTGACGCTCGGGCTGATCCTGATGGACTTTGCGCTGCGTGGCAGCGGCGGGCTCGCCCTCGACCGACTGATCTCGCAACGCCTGATTGCCCTATATCCCAGCCTCGGCGGTAGCGCGGAATGGCTCGATGGTGCACCGCGCGTCGTCATCGTCGGCGCCGGTTTCGGTGGCATCGCCGCCGCCCGCGGCCTCAGGCATGCCTGGGCCAACGTCACTCTGGTCGATCGCCGCAATTATCACCTCTTCCAGCCGCTGCTCTACCAGGTGGCAACGGCGAGCCTGTCTCCGGCCGAGATCGCGACGCCCATTCGCACCCTCGTGCGTGGCCAGACCAACTGCCGGGTGGTCATGGGCCGGGTGAGTGGCATCGATCCGCTCCGGCGCGAGGTGCTGCTCGACGAACAGCGACTGAGCTATGACTATCTGGTGCTGGCGACGGGTGCCCGGCACAGCTATTTCGGCCGGGACGATTGGGAGCGCTTTGCTCCGGGACTGAAAAAGATCGATGACGCGACAGCGATGCGGGGACGAATTCTGCGCGCCTTCGAGCGGGCAGAAACCTGCGCTGATGCCGACGAGCGCGCGCGTCTGCTCACGTTCGTCATCGTCGGCGGCGGCCCCACCGGGGTGGAACTCGCCGGCGCCATCGCCGAACTCGCCCAACATGGCATGCGGGGCGAGTTCCGCACCGTCGATCCGGCCAGCGCCCGGGTAATTCTCGTCCAATCCGCGCCACGACTGTTGCCGGCGATGCCGGAGACCTTGTCGGCAGCGGCGCAGCGCGCCTTGCAATCGCTGCACGTCGACGTGCGAACGGGCGCCAAGGTCGAGGAGATCGATGCGCGCGGCGTGCGCATCGGCGAGGTTCGCATCGAAGCTGCGAGCGTGCTGTGGGCGGCGGGGGTGATGGCGTCACCCGCCGGGCGCTGGATCGGCGCGCCACGAGACCGCAGCGGCCGGGTGATCGTCGGCGCCGATCTGTCCGTCGATAGCCTGCCGGGCGTGTACGCGCTCGGCGATACCGCCGCCTGCCCCGGCGCCGATGGCGCGCCGCTGCCCGGCCTCGCCGCCGTCGCCAAGCAGCAGGGCGCCTACGTCGCGCGCCGCATCCGCGCACTGATCGAAGGCCGGCCGGCCGAAAAGCCGTTCCGCTATCGGGATCTCGGTTCGATGGCGACCATCGGACGCAAGGCCGCGGTCGCCGATCTGCGGGGCATGCGCCTGAGCGGCAGCATTGCCTGGTGGCTATGGGGCGCCGTGCACGTGGGATTCCTCGTCGACGTGCGCAGCCGTGTTGCCGTGCTCGTCGAGTGGTTCTGGTCGTATATGACCTACGCGCGTAGTATCCGGCTGATCACCGGCAACGAGGGCGGCGTCGACTGACCGGCGATGATGTCCGATCACGTCTCTGTTTGAGCCTTGCCGCTTGCGGCCACATTTGTGACAGTGCCGCATGCGTGACGTCGTGTACGAGCGACGTGATCGCGCGTCCTTCGGCGGAGACCACTGGAGCATGGAGATGGTTCATAGAGTCATCAGCGCTGCCATCGCCATGGTTATTGTTGCGGTTGGGCTGGCAGGTGCCACCGCGCAAGCGAGTGATACCATCGTAGCCCGCCAGGATAGTGCGCGCGAGGTGAATGCAGGCACGGTGGCGATCATCTCCGGTGGAATCAACGGCACCTACATCCGCATCGCTAGCGATCTCGCGGCAGTTCTCGATAACGGAAATACGCTGCGTGTTCTGCCCATCATCGGCAAGGGCTCGGTGCAGAACATCACCGACATCCTTTACTTGTACGGAATCGACATCGGCATCGTGCAGTCCGACGTTCTGGGCTATATCCGCAAGGAAAAGCTCGTTCCGCACATCGAGCAGAGCATTCGCTACATAACCAAGCTCTACAATGAGGAGGTTCACGTCCTCGCCGCCAGGGGTATCAACCGCCTGCAGGACTTGCAGGGCCGCAAGGTTAACGTCGACGTCGCCGGTAGTGGCACGGCGATGACCGCGTCCACACTGTTCGGCACCCTCGGCGTGACGATTGAAGCCACCAACTTCGATCAGGCACTCGCGCTTGAAAAGCTGCGCAACGGCGAGATCGCGGCGATGGTCTATGTCGCCGGTAAGCCGACGGAGCTGTTCCGCAAGATTGAAGACGCCAATAGCGGGCTTCACTTCGTGCCGGTGCCGCTGACCGAATCACTACTTCCGATCTATCTTCCGTCGACGATCACGCACGAGGATTATCCGAGCCTTGTGGCAGACGGACAACCTACGGAAACCGTCGCCGTCGGCGCGGTCATGGCCGTCTATAACTGGAATCCGAAAACTGACCGCTACAAGCGGGTGGCCGCGTTCGTCGATGCGTTTTTTGATCACTTCGGTGAGTTTCTTAAGCCACCGCGCCACCCCAAATGGCAGGAGGTGAATTTGGCGGCGCAGCTTCCGGGCTGGACTCGCTTTCGAGCGGCGGATGAGTGGCTCGCCAGCCTCGATGCGGCGACCGGCAGCGTGACCACCGCCGGATCCGATCGCGCGCTAAAGGCCTCGTTCGACGAATTTTTTAAATTCATCAGCGAGACGGGCGGTCCGGGCGCGCGGCCGCTCGATGCACAAAGCCGCAACGCACTCTTCGAGCGCTTCGTCGAATGGCGCAGTCGCCCGACCGCGTCCGCACCTCAGAGAGGACCCGGCGCAACTAGCCCGGAGCGCTGAGCCGCCCGCCTCGACCACTTGAGCACCTGTCGATCCCCTGCGGGCGGACCGAACCGGCCGCGTCAGCGCTCTGCTGTGCGGGGCGTGGCCGCGCGCAAAGTGGCCGCTGCGCCGGCATCACCGTTCGCCGCATCGCGTTTCAGCCGATCAAGCAGGCGTTCGGCGAGCGAAGTGCCCTCAGCACTGCCCAGGTCGGCGGCGGTGCGATACCACGCGAGCGCCGCTAGCGGGTCGGGTCGCGCGCCACGAACATCGTCACGGGCGAGAACCAGCGGATCGAACGTCCCCGCCATCGCCAGCGCACCCGCCATGCTGCCGCCGTTTGCGGCACGCTGATAGAACAGGCGTGCTGACGTTACGTCGGAAAGCGCGAGAAACGCATCGCCCCGACCGATCAGCGCCTGCGGGCCGATGCCGTCGCTGCCGGCAGCAGGAACCACGATCGGCACCTCGTCGGCGGCGAGCTGGCCACTGGCGGCGGGCGGCCGGACCGCGGCGGGTTTCACCGCCTTAACCGGACCGTCCGTCAGCGGCAGCGCATCCTCGCCCGAACGAGTTGCGGGAGCCGCTACCGCAACCTTTTGCGTACTGACCGGCATTCCGGGAATGGTGCCGATGGCAACACGGCGACGCTCGGTATCACCGACCGGATCAGCGACACTCAGCCGCGTCTCCAAGGTGCTTGCGGCACCGCTCGCCGTCGACATTCCCTCCTCAGCGGTCTGGAAGACCGGCTTTTCAGAGTATCCGACCATCAAGAGCGCGCCTGCCGCGGCGCCTGCGGCCGCAGCGAGCGCCAGCCACCGCGCGACTGCCGGCCGGCTCACCCGGACTGTCGTCGTCACCGCCGGGGCCGTGGTGTTCGATCCCACCGGCGCAACACCCGTATCGCTGCTGCCGGTAACGACACAGGACGCCCCGTCCTCTGCGACCGGCGGTGCCTCCCGGACCACCAATCGGCTTGCCGGGGCGTTGCGTCCGCCCGCTGGAGAGATCCACACCGCACTAATCTGGCCGCTGTCCTTGTCCCGCCGAGACAACGGAGAGCCGGGATTCCGCTCACCGCCAACCTGCCCGCGACCGGGGCCGAATGTTCGCGCCTTCATGATCGCTCCCCCAATCGGACGACATGTTTTGTCGTCTTCATGTCATATGGTCGAAACACTATCACGATCGCAGATCGTACGTCAGGTCAGTTAACGCTGGCATTTGCACTTAACTGGCCGCCCCGACGGCACGCATCGCCGGTTTGTGGCGATCGCTCGCTCAGTAACGCGAGCGCGTATGTAACGTCTTTCGTCGTATCGTCGTAGTGTCTTACACGAAGCCAACGTGGCTTCAACCACGCAAGGCCGCTTATAGTCCGGCTCGAGCGCCGGCCACACGGGGAGGATGGTTTATGGAGCTGTATCAGGTGCGATATTTTCTCGCCTTATGCGATACGCTCAACTTCACGCGCGCGGCGGAGGCCTGCAACGTGGCGCAGCCCAGCCTGACCCGCGCCATTCAAAACCTGGAAGGAGAACTGGGCGGGCCGCTGTTCCACCGCGAGCGGCAGCGCACCCATCTGACCGACCTCGGTAAGCTGATGCGGCCCTACCTCGATCAAATGTCCAATCAGGCGGAAGCGGCGAAGGCGCGAGCGAAGGACTTCAGCAAGCTGCTCGATGCTCCGCTGAGCATTGGCGTGATGTGCACAATTGGACCCACGAAGCTCCTGGGCTTGTTCAGCGACTTCCAGTCGCGTCACCCCGGTATCGAGATCTCGCTTCTCGACGCCAAGGCGAAGGTTCTGGCGGAACGTCTGGAGAAGGGTGACATCGACATCGCCATCTACGGCACCCCTTCCGGGATCGATGATACCTTTCACGCGATGGAGTTGTTTACCGAGCGCTTCGTCATCGGTTTCGGTCCCGGGCATGCTTACGAAAGCCTGCCGGCGGTGCGCTTGCAGGACCTGCACCAGCAACGCTACCTCAGCCGCGTCAACTGCGAGTTCGCCGAGTACATGCGCGACATCGCCCAGCAGCGCGGGATCGAGCCGCTCCGCCCCTATCGCAGCGAGCGCGACGACTGGATCCAGGTGATGGCGCTGGCCGGCCTCGGCTTCACCTTCATTCCCGAATTCGCCGTAACCGTCTCCGGACTGCACACCCGCCTGCTCATCGAGCCGGAAGTCACCCGGACGATTCATCTGGTTACGGTTCGCGGACGCCCCTTTTCGCCCGCGGTCGGTGCCTTCGTGCGCTTGGCGATGGCATACAAACCACGCTTTCAGGTTACGAGCGCGACGCCGGCTGCGGAACCGGGCAGCATTTCAACGCTGCTACCACTGCCTGCGGCTCGGTCCTGAGGAGGGGATCGACGCCAACTTCAGCGAACGACGCGATGCCGTCGGTCCCGACAACGTAGGTGGCAATCAGCGGCAGCGGTAGCGGCCGCCCGTCTTCGCCGATCGGACAGTTCACGCCCAATCGACGATAGCCGTCGATCAGATCGTGCCCGGGCGTATGAAGCAGACCGAACAGCCCGCAGATATGCCCACCCGGATCACTCAGAAGCCAGGCACCGCCGGCCTCGCGCACGAACGCGTTCCCGGCGAGGTTCGCGGCCGCCATCGGAGCCGGTTCGGTGCCCAGCGCGATCCAGTTCGCTCCCAGTCGACCCGTCTGCTCGGCCGCACGCGCATAGGCGGACAGCGTCAGCCGGCATAATGGTGAGGCGCTCGCGAGGAACACGGTAATCGCGACCGGCCCCCGATCGAGAAGCGCCTGCAGACCGATCACATCCCCATGCGGGTCGCACAGGGAAAAATCGGGAACCATCTCACCGCACCGCACCGCGGCGTCGACCACGCCCGACTGCTCGACTTCGGCGACGGCCCGCCGAAAACGGCGTTTGTTCTCGTCGGGCCATTCCGAACACAAAGCCTCAGCGGTCTTGATCAACTCATCGCGCAAGGTCATGACCGCCTCGTTATTCGTTGAAGCAGACGCCTCCGACCGGGATCGGTTCGAAAAAATCCGGGGTCGGTTAGACGAAACAGACCATCCAGAACCGTGGCCATCTCGAACTCATACGCTTTCGTGGCCTGCTCCGCGCTCAACGGCGCTGATCGGCCGTACGCATGAACCGGTGCGATACGAGATGATCCAAGCTCAGCAACCCGCCGCCGCGCGTGAGCAGATACACCAGGATCGAGCCCCACAGCAGATGGTCCGGCCAGCTCGCCGGATAAACGAAGATCTGTATGACCGCCGTCATACCCAGCAGCGCCGCCGCGGCAAAGCGCGTGCCGAGCCCAAAAACCAGTAGCACCGGACAGGACAGCTCGGCCGCCGCCGCCATGTAGGCCGCGATCTCCGGCGGCAGCAGCGGTACGGCATACTCATATTGAAACAGATTGAGCGTTACATCCCAGCTCGCGATCTTCGTCATCCCCGACCGCCAGAAGACGACGGCGATGGCGAAGCGGAATGCCAGTCCCAGGAGTGATTGAGGGTAGCGGCCGAGCAGGTCTCGTCCGGCGCAGAACGCGCGTACGATGCCGGGTTCGGTGCGTCGAGAAGACATCGCGCCCGTGGTCGTGGTCGTGGTCGTGCTGATCATCATCGCAACTCCTCGTTTTCGTCCACGTCACCGACGCGGATTTCGCTGAACACGCCGCCCTCCAAGAGAGCGCCGAACAACGCCGGCAGGTCAGCAACGCCGCCGGCCGTCTCGATGGCCGCGACGAACGAGGCGCCGTGTTTCAGCAGGGTTATGAAGGCGAATTCGGCGGCTGGCAGGACAAGCCAGCCAACCTCACCACCGCAGCGATGGACGAGCAGGTGGACCCCGCCGCCCGAGAGGTCGATCGTTTCGGCCGCTGCCGTGCATTCCTGATTGCATTCCTGGTTCGCCGCCCAGATCTGCGCGATGGGAAAGTTTGAGGCAATGAGACCCACGGACGGGTGCAAGGTGAACCTCGCGCCGGTGATCGCGCCTGGCGACATTGCAGCGAGCGCCGTGGCGGACAGCACCGGCTGGTCGGCGGCATTTTCCGCCGCCATCACCAACCACTCAAGGCGGGCGACGTCACCAAGATATGGCAACACCCGAGTTTCCGCGCATTCACCCAAAAACGCTGGAAACTCAGCGCCATACTCGCTGAGACACGGCGAGCGCGGCGGCGTGGTGTCAACGAAACGGCGGGCGATGGCGCGGAAAAACGCCTCGCCGACGAGGCGCCGCACCACCGGAAAACTCGCCGCCAGGGCATCGATCAGACTGACGCGAAAGTGGTTGCGATAGATGCCGAGGCGCGATGCGGCCGACAGCCCGTCGGCGCTGATCGCGTCATTCAAAACCGATGGCATCTCGCCGCCCCGCAAGACGGCGCGCATCGCCGCCTGCAGCTCAGGCAGCGGCGGCATTATGACCTCCATCGAGGACCAAAGTCCGGCGATGATCCGCCGTCGCCGCTTCGCCGACGAGGACAGAAAGATCGGGCAGACGCGTATCCCATTCGATCAGGGCGAGCGCGTGGGGAAATCGGCGCACGGCGTGCGCATAGAGCGACCACACCGCGTCGGAGACCCGTGATCCATGATCATCGATGACGACCGGCTGCCCGTCGGCATCGTTGACGCAATGACCGGCGAGGTGGATTTCCCCGACCGCGTCCGCAGGAAGCCGGTCGATCCACGCAACCGGATCGCCACCGAGATTTGCGCTCGAAACGTAGATATTGTTGACGTCACACAGAAGGCCACACCCAGTGCGGCGAACGAGTTCGCAAAGGAAGTCCGCCTCGTCCATCGTCGACGTCGTAAACCGCAGATAAGCGGAGGGGTTCTCGATCAGCAATGCTCGCTGCAGGCGATCCTGCGTGCGCGCAACGTTGCCGGCGACGATGCACAGGGTTTCTTCGCTGTAGGGCAAAGGCAGAAGGTCGTTGAAATAGACACCCGCAGAAATGCTCCAGCTCAGGTGCTCGGAGACGATCAATGGCTCGATGCGGTCGGCGAGATCGGCGAGCCGGTCGCAGTGACGACCATCGATGCCCTCGGCCGATCCGAGTGAAAGACCAACACCGTGCAGGCTGATGGGCCATTCCCGGCGCAGTTCAGCGAGTTGGGCGACCCGGGCACCGCCGCCCATGTAGTTCTCCGCGTGAACTTCGAGAAAACCCACGGCCGGACGGGAAGCGAGGATTGCCGCCGCATGTGGGGTGCGGAAGCCGATCCCGGCCCTGTCGCACGCGATGTCTGGAAAGAGTGTTGCCACCATCGTCGCTCCCGTCCGGCCCGAGCCTAGGTTGCCTAGCTCTTCGACGTGGTGCTGCCGCCGACGATGCGGTCGCAGGTGCCTGCCGGCAGATAGACCCACGAATCGCCCGCCGCGTCCTTGGTCACGGTCCCGGCGCACGAGTTCGATGCCGTCTGACAGTCGTTCTTGCCAGCCTTGACGACGCCATAGCATTTCTCGAACTTGTAGCTCGGCGCTGCGGCGGGACCCGCCTCGGCGGGGGCGATCGCGGCAATGCCCAGAGCTCCGACGAGCGCGCTGGCAACGGCGTATGCGGTTGCTTTCATGATCCTGTTCCCTTGATCCATTCAATCTCAGCCGGCTTTCCGTCCGCCCCGCGTCGCGGGAACCGCTACCGGCCGTGGGTCCAAGGTGTCGCAAATGCGACTTGGAGTGAAATGCCACGACGCTATGATCGCGATAGCGGGGATGCATCTTGCCCCTTTGCGGCAGGCACCTGTTCGCCGGCGGTGCACAAGGAGAATGCATGGGGGATACGCCGCAGGCGTCGACGACCTCGCGCCGGGCGAATCTGTGCGCGTTATTTGCCGCGCCCACTCCGGCGCGGGCGGCGCGGCAGAGTTATCCCCAGAATCCCCGTCGTTCGCGGATCCCCCCGGGGCGCCCGGTAAGCTAATGTGACAATGAGGTTTCGACGACGATCGACAGGCCGCCGTGGTGACGGACGCCGCACCGCTGGACCGGTCTGCGATGGCCGCTTGACCTGCGCGCCGCGAACAAGCACAAGATTGTTTCCAGCGGTGTTTGTGCCGTTGAGTATCGGGCGGCCATGTCGAGTATCGTTGCTTCGCACTTAGATGACGAATTCGACAGGGGTTTTTTGGTTATTGGTCGAGTATAGCCGTACAACAATCGTCGGTACGTGTGGTTATGTCCATGGGTCCGGCTCGAAAGCGTTCAGTTGTTGGGGGAGTTGATCGCGTTGGCCATCCTGCTTGGAGCCGAGCATGGCAGACCTCCAGAATATGAGCCGCATCCTTTACCATCACAATTGGGTTGATGTGAATGACTGGGCCGAGAGCATCGCTCGGCTTGCTGATCTGACCGACGACGAAATCGCTCAACTTGAGGTTTGTTGCGATCGCCCGCTCGTTGAGGCATCTTCGCCTGCAGCCCTTCGGGCAATTCCGGTGTCGCCGCAAAGGCGATACCGGTCGTCGCTGATCTCGCGGACGCGCCAGGGGTTTGCAAACGCTTTTGAGATGCTGCGCTTTGGTGCCCGTCGCGTTTGTTGAGCCCGCTCTGGCCCGCCTACAACGGTCTTTCTATTGACCGCTGATTTGCGCGCAGTTCGGTCTTGGGGCTGTTTCGCACCGGCAGGCTTGGCTTGGCGTGGCGATTGTGTTGATGGTGGCGTCCAAACGCAGGCATACTGGAGGTATGCCATCGTTTCAGGGGGCTCGCGGCCTTGCGAGCATCACCTCGGGTTTTGAGCGTCGCCCGCCCGGAATAATGAGCCCTTTGCCGCCGCTGATGCAGGCATTGTCCGGCGCCATAACGCTGCCAATTTTTTTCTATAACAATCCGTATGCAAGCGCACGCAACTCAGGCGTGAAGTCGGCGGAAAGACCCCTATGTAAGGGAGAGGAGTCGGCGATATAGGGACAGACATGCTCAGCGATTTGAAGGCTGATGTCAGGCAGGACTGCTTTGCAGCCTTCCAGCCGACGGATGATCCGAAACTGTGCTACTTCGATGCTCCCCGGCGGCACGCTGCCGCCCGGCTTCTGTCGGGGATGTACGAGGGCGGTGGACTCTATCTTCTCATCGGCGAGGCGGGAGCGGGCAAAACGATCTTGCTTCAGCATCTTGCCGCGCAAGTCCGATCGCTCGATCGCGTGCTGCCACTCAGTTCGACAGCGGTCGTACCATGCAGACCGGGGCTGACGCTCGCCGGCCTGTTCGCTTCTTGCGCCCGCGCCTTGGGGGAGATCGAGTCCGACGCTTCGCCGCTGAAGGTAACCCGGCACCTGCAACAGTTGGCCGAGAACGACCGCGTGCCGGTGCTGCTAATCGACGATGCGGACGGATTGGACGACGAGGCGCTCGACGGTCTGACGACGCTGACCGGCCTCGAGGTGTCGGGGCGGCGGTTCCTGTCCGTCGTCCTCAGCGCGCGCCCATCCTTGCTCGCGCGCGCGCCGATCGCGTCATGCAAGCCCGGCGGAATCGCAACGGACACGAAAGCCGACGACTGGCGAATTTTCCTACAGCCGATGTCGGAAGCCGATGTCGGGCGCCTCATTTCTCACCGGCTGCGGGCGTGTGACGTCCTTCCGCCAGCAGCGTTCGACGGCGATGCGATCGCTGCGATCGCCCGCGAAAGCCGGGGGATCCCCGGCGGCGTGATCGATGCGTGCCGGCGAATGCTGGGCCATCCTCACGCGTCGTCGGACCGCGCCGACGGCAAGACGGACGAGACAACGGCGCTGCTGTGCGTCGATGGCACGAGCCAAACGCGCGACACCGTTGTGCCAGGGCGCGTTTGGCGGACCGCCGCGCCCGGTCCAGCGACGGCGAGCCGCGCGCAGTCCTCATCACGCGTCGTCTCCAATGAGCTTCCGCCACCGTCACGCGCGGAGCAACCGGCAGCCGAAGAGCCGTCCCCCGTGCGTCCGCTGCGGCCGACCCCCCCGCAGGCGGCGTCCGTATCCGCATCTGGGCCGCACACGCCGGTTCCGCCAGTCTCTCCGCCGGTGTCGTCCGCGGTTTCGCCACAGCCTTCCGCGCGCGAGCGCCCGCTGCCGGCTGCCGGCGTCGCACAACCGGCGCGCCTGCGCATGCCGGCGGACATACAGGCGCGATCCGCCCGACCGAAACCGCGGCGCCGCCGTTTCGGCGGTCTGGCGCTGGCCGGCGGGGGGATACTCGCGGCGGTCACCGCGTCGGCGTTGATATTATCGCAAAGAACCGGCACGAAAGATCAACTGCCTGTTTCCGCGAGTTCGGGCCCATCGCGATCCGCCTGGGAAGACCACAATGGGACGCCATTGCCCGATCCCTCGGCGCCCGACGCGTCCGGCACCAATCTCTCTGCTTCGGGAGCGGTTCGGGCCGGGCAAGGCAGCGGGCCGTGGGTCAGCAGCGATCTTGGCACGGGGGGCCGCTTCGGCGGCACCCCGCCGGATGCGGATGCCTTCACGCCAGGCAAAACAGAAGAGGCCCGCCATCCCGAGACGGTCGTAACCGGCGGGGCTCCAGCCTCGGCGGAATGGCCAGAACAAACGGCGCACAACAATCCGGCTTTAGGCACTGCACCAAAAGCTGCGATCAGTGCCACGCCACCACCGCCACCGCGAGCCGAGCGACCGACGCACGCGTCGGCCTCCCCCGCGCCAGCGTCGACGCCGCCGTCGACGACCGGCCGACGCCGCCACGAGGCGGATGCCCTGCTGCGCAACGGCGATGAGGAACTCGATGCCGGAAACGTCGACGACGCGCGCGCCGCATACATCGAGGCATTCGATAAAGGCAATACCGAGGGGGCGATGAAGGTCGCCCGGACCTTCGATCCTCGCTTCGTCAAGCCAGGCTCGGGCACACGCAGCCCGGCGGAAGCCATCTTGTGGTACCAGGACGCGGCGCGGAGGGGCGATCGACAAGCCAAAGATGAAATCGACGGTCTCGCCACTTGGCTGGGCAACGCCGCGTCGTCTGGCGATGCGGAGGCGCGCCGCGTGCTCAATGCGTGGCATCAGGGCACTGAGGAGCAAGGAGCGGACAGCGAAGGGCAGTGAGCGATCGGGTGATTGCGGAGCCTCGTCCGGGTCCCGACCCTCACGTGAAGGCCGGGACCGGTGTTGTCCGTTCGCTGGTCCGGCCCTCGCGGAATCCGTAATCCAGCGCGGTCGATGGCTCAGGCGGTAATGACGACCTGGACGTGACCAGCGGTAATCTCCGCCGGCACAGGTTGCAGGTGCGCGACGTTGTCTTTCAGCCATTCGGCTGCTTTCTCGTTCGATTCAAGCGCCATCGCCTCGGTGGAAAAGACGCTGATCGTCGCCATCACCCCGTCACCGGCATCGATGGCGTAATAGGCGATGAACCCCGGCGACCGGCGCAGTAGCGGAACGAAAGAATCGCCGATCTTGGCACAGACCTCTGTGACCGAGACGACGCTCCGATACCGGCGGATACTGATGTGCATGACCTTCCCTCCTTTGACGTTTGATTGATGCCCCTGTTACGCTTGCCGCTGGCGCTTTCCGCTCCCGCGGGTCGTGTGGCGTCCCTGCGCGTGTTGCGCCTTAAGCCTTAATTGTGGTGCCCGCTGGGGGACTCGAACCCCCACTTCCGTAGGAAAACGGATTTTAAGTCCGTTGCGTCTGCCAATTCCGCCAAGCGGGCACGTCCGGCTTCGCGTTTGCTCCGCCACGGATGGTGCTGCAAGTGTACCACCGCGCCGGACCTGGCCGAGAGGCCGTCGGCTGCTTCTAGCGCACCCACGCGGCCGGGTGAAGCGCGGTGGTGACGCGCGGTGGTCTTCCACGGCTCGCACGATCGCCCCGGGCTGGTTGGGCGACGCGCTTGCACCGCGCCGATGCGCCGCTAGAGTGCGTTTGATGACCGAACCTGTGCCGATCGACCGTCCTCCGCAATTCGACGCCGCCTTCTGTCGCAAACTGGAGGAGTTGTTCCGGTGGCGGCGCGACGTGCGTCGCTTTCGCACCGATGCCGTCGACCCGGGAATGATCGACAAGTTGATCGCACTGGCGATGCTGGCGCCATCCGTAGGCAACAGCCAGCCGTGGCGATTCGTCAAGGTCGACGACACCGCGCGCCGGGCGCAAGTGCGTGCGAATTTCGAGGCCTGCAACCGCGCGGCGCTGGCCACATACGACGGCGCGCGCGCGTCGGTTTACGCCCGGCTCAAGCTCGCCGGCCTCGATCGCGCCCCGGTGCATCTTGCCGTCTTTGTCGATGGTGCCACCGACCTCGGGCATGGCCTCGGTCAGCGGACGATGCCGGAGACGCTCACCTGGTCGGTCGTCGGTGCCGTCCATGCGCTGTGGATCGCGGCGCGCGCCCAGGGAATCGGACTCGGCTGGGTGTCGATTATCGATCCCGGAGCCGTCCAGGCGATCTGCGAGGTTCCGGCAACGTGGCAGCTCGTGGCTTATCTTTGCCTCGGCTGGCCCGAGGAGGAGCACCTCGATCCGGAATTGCACCGCGCCGGCTGGCAGCGGCGACTCGAGGCACTGGATCAGGTCATCGTTCAGCGCTGATCCCGGCGAAACCACAGCCACAGGCCAGGGCGCCCGATCAGTCGCGCTCCTCACCCAGTTGCATTACGCCCACCGCCATGCCGATCGAGCCGAAGGTCACGAACAGGCCGAAGAACAGCAAACCGAGAAACAGATTACGGTCGGGTGATGCGAAGATCATCGTGCCCAATCCATTGACATCCTGCCATAAAAGCAGGCTGCCGAGAACGATTCCACCGACGGTCCCATAGAGGCAATGCTTCAGCAGGAAGCCGACAAAGCGGCTGTGGTGCGGATCCATCAGACCGCGCGTCGTACGCCGGATCCTTATTCGTGCACCGGAACCCATCGTCCTCCTCCTTCCCCGCCCACCGATCGCGTGCCCGATCACGCACCCCGCGTGCGTCAGACGGGCGCTCACGCGGCGGGCGTGTCATCTTCGATCAGCGGCTCGACGCCGGCATCGCGAACCAGCGCCACCACCGCTGTCGCCACCGCGTCGAGCGCGGCAACGTCGGTCGAGCGCATCACCAAGCTGGTGCCGAAGCGCCCGGCACGGGCGAATGGATAGCTGCCGATCTCGACAGCAGGAGATCGATCCTGGAGCGCGGAGAGCGCGGCGGCAATGCCGCTTTCGGTCACGTAGGCGGAAACCGTTTTCGAGAGGACAGGCTCGCCGCCCTTGAGGCGGAGCTTCAGCCCGTCAATCATTGCCTGCATGATGCGGGGAACACCCGGCAGGACGAAGACATTGCCGAGGCGAAAGCCGGGCGCGCTCGTTACCGGGTTCTCGATCAACTCCGCCCCTTCCGGCACGTCGGCCATTTTCAGGCGGGCCTCATTGACGCCGGCGTTTCCGTAGTGCGTACTGAGCGCCGCAACTGCGGACGGATCGCGGCGAAGCGGTACGCCGAACGCGCGCGCGATGCAGGCGGCGGTAATGTCGTCGTGGGTGGGACCGATCCCGCCGGTGGTCAAGACGTAGTCGTAGGCGGCCCGACAGGCGTTCACCGCGGTGACGATGGCATCGGCGTCGTCGCGCACGACGCGCGCTTCCAATACGCGAATGCCGACTTCGTTCAACGCCGTGGCGATATAGGCAAGGTTGGCCTCGCGAGTGCGGCCCGAGAGGATCTCGTTGCCGATAATAATCACGCAGGCACTCACGGTTTCCGGCACGACCTCCCTCCTCGCTTTCCTGCGACCTTAGCTGAGACCCGCCGCGCGCGCGATACGCGCCCGATCATCGTCCAGTTCCAGCCCCGCTCCCTGTGCCGTCGCGACGGTGCTCGAACGCCTTGAGATGCGCGTAGGCCACGCGCAGCAAGGGTGTTTTGACGTCCCGCTCCTTGCCTCGGCGCAGGAGGTCGCCGACGATGTGGTCCGCCTCGATCGGCGCGCCCGATTCGAGGTCGCGCAGCATCGAGGCGGTGAACCCGGACCCGCGCTCGGTCAGCATCGCCCGCGTCCGCTCCATGACCTTTGGGCGCGCTGCATTACCGTGCGCCGTCGCGATCGCCTGGACCTCGTCCAGCAGAGCGATGATGAACGCCTCGCCGCCAGGGGCGGCGACAATGTCGCCGATCGGCGCACGCATCAGGCAGGTGGCGCATGCCAGGCTCGCCAGCAGCACCCATTTCTCCCACATTTCGTGCACGATCGCCTCGCTGCGGCGGAGATCGAACTGCGCTGGCGAGAGCGCCGTTTGCAGCGCCTCGCAAAACTCCCGCTGCTCCGGGCTGCGATCGCCGAAAGCAAAGGCGTGCACCTTGTTGAGGTGTCGGACGACACCGTCCGGCGTCAGTGTCGCGGCGATGGCGCACAGCCCACCCAGAACGCGATCGGCGCCGAACGCGGCATCGAGACGATCGAGATGAGCAAGGCCGTTGAGCACTGGCAGGATTCGCGCCTCATCGGCCAGTGCCGGTGCGACAGCGGCGATCGCGCCCTCAAGGTCGTAGGCCTTGCAGCTCAGGATCACCACGTCCCACGCCGCGCCGAGCGCATCGGCGGTGATCGTCTTCACCGGCATGCGAACATCGCCCATCGGGCTTTCGACGACGAGCCCCGATGCCGCCAACGCTTCGGCCCGCGCCGGGCGCACCAGAAAGGTGACGTCGCAGCCCGCCTGTACCATGCGCCCACCGAAGTACCCGCCGGTGGCACCGGCGCCGAGAACGAGAATTTTCATTGTATCGCCTCCCTTAACTGAGCCGCAGGCCCGGCGCTTGCGATCCGCCAAAGCAATCTAAAGCCAGTCCCGCAGCATCGCCACCAGCGGCACGTCCGCAGGCAGGAGCCGCGGCAGGCGGGTAAGGTCGAGCGGGCGTATCCATTTCAGCGTCTGGCCTTCGCGCCCCACGGGGGCGCCGCGCCAGACGCGACAGAGGTAGAGCATCATCAGCAGATGGAAATCGTCGTAGGCAAACGAGGTAAAGGTAAAGGGGGCAAGGCAGCTCTCGGTGATATCGAGCCCCAGCTCTTCGGCGAGCTCGCGAACGACGGCGGCTTCCGGCGTCTCACCGGAATGGATCTTCCCGCCCGGGAATTCCCACCAGCCGGCCCAGGATTTGCCTTCCGGGCGCTGCTGAACCAGGACGCGGGCATCAATATCGACGAGCGCGGCCGAGGCGACGAGCACCGTCGGCAGCGCCCGCCCGGGTTGCCGGGCGGCCACGGACAGGCATCCCCCGACATCACCTCCCGCAGCACCGCTCAAGCGCAGACCCCGGGCGCGTCGAGTCCATTGGCCGCGCTGTTGGTCACGACCGGTAGCTGGCGTTGATGTCGATATACCCGTGGGTAAGATCGCAGGTCCATACGGTGGCGGACCCGCGACCGACGCCGACATCGACCTCGATCATTACCTCACACCCCTTCATGTGCGCGGCCACCGGCGCCTCATCGTAATCGGGCACCGGACCGCCGTCGCAGGCGACCGCGACCCCACCGATTGCGATACGCAGCCGGTCGCGATCGATCCATTCGCCCGACTTGCCGACGGCCATGACGATCCGCCCCCAATTGGCGTCCTCGCCGGCCACCGCCGTCTTGACCAGGGGCGAATTGGCGATCGTCAGGGCGATGTGGCGGGCCGAGGCGTCGTCGGCGGCGCCGGTGATGGCGATGGTGATGAACTTCGAGATCCCCTCGCCGTCCTTGATCACCTGGTGGGCAAGGTCGAGCATCACCGCCTCGAGCGCCTGACGGAAACCGACAAGCATGGCGCTGCGCGGATCGCGCACCCTCGGGTTGCCGGCCGCACCGGTCGCGAACACCAGCACGGTATCGTTCGTCGAGGTATCGGAGTCGACGGTGATGCAGTTGAATGTCCGGTCGGCGCCGGCGACGAGCAACGCCTGCAACGCGTCGCTGTCGATCGCCGCATCGGTGAACAGGAAGGCGAGCATCGTCGCCATGTCGGGGGCGATCATCCCCGCTCCCTTGGCGATCCCGTTGATCGTCACCGGCACGCCGTCGATTTCCGTCCGGGCGCTGGCCGCCTTGGCAAAGGTATCGGTGGTGGCGATGGCGCGGGCGGCGTCCTCCCAAGAGGCCGAGCCGAGCGCCGCGGCCGCATCCGGCAGGACAGCCAGGAGCTTTTCCGTCGGCAACGGCTCGCCGATCACTCCGGTCGAGGCGACGAATACCCGCTCGGCCGCGCAGCCGAGCAGCGCTGATGCGACCGACGCGGTCTGCGCCGATGCGATCTCGCCGGCGCCGCCGGTGAACGCGTTGGCATTGCCCGAATTGACGACGAGGCCGCGCGCCGAGCCCTGCCGCAACGCGCTGCGGCACCAGGCAACCGGCGCTGCTGCCGTCTGCGAACGGGTAAACACACCAGCTACGCTCGTTCCGTCCGCAACCTCGGCGAGGAGAACGTCGGGACGGCCCTGGTAGCGCAGGCCCGCGGCTCGGATGGCGAGGCGCACGCCGGCGATATCGGGCAGCTCGGGGAAGGCTTCGGGAGCAAATGGTGACGGGGTGGCGGACATGGCGGGTATCTTGAGATCGGAGGTAGCGTTGCGGGAAATCACAACGCCCGAGCATCATGCATATCGCCATCGGCGTGACAAGGTCGCTGGCAACGGTGGCCCTGCGGCCCGCAGACCCGTACGGCTTCGATGATCCCCGATCAACGACAGGTGCTCGATGGCCGAGCCGTTCGATGCTTGACAGGATGGAACATTTAAGGAACACTCCTGGCGAGCTTGGCGGTTCAGTCTTCCGCCACCGCGTCCGCGTTCCTATCTTCCGGCAATATGCAACGAGGCTCGCATGACTCAGGTGGCGCCCGTCTCTCAGCAGATCTGGGAGATGAAATACAGGCTGAAGTCGCAAGATGGCGAGCCGCTCGACCGGACCATCGACGATACCTGGCGCCGGGTGGCACGCGAGCTGGCGTCGCCCGAAGCCGACGTCGATGCCTGGGAAGCGCGTTTTTACGAGGCGCTGCGAGATTTCAAGCTATTGCCCGCCGGCCGCATCCTCTCCGGCGCGGGTTCGGGACGGCGGGTGACGCTATTCAACTGCTTCGTCATGGGTGACATCCCCGACGACATGGCCGGCATCTTCGAGCACCTCAAGCAGGCGGCGCTGACGATGCAGCAGGGCGGCGGCATCGGCTACGACTTCTCGACGCTGCGGCCCAAGGGCGCGCCGGTGAAGGGCGTCGGCGCCGACGCTTCGGGTCCGCTGTCGTTCATGGACGTCTGGGACGCGATGTGCCGGACGATCATGAGCGCCGGCTCGCGCCGCGGGGCGATGATGGCGGTGATGCGCTGCGATCATCCCGACATCGAAGCGTTCATCGAGGCCAAGCGCCAGCCGGGTCGCCTGCGCATGTTCAACCTCTCGGTGCTGGTCACCGACGACTTCATGCAGGCGGTCAAGGAAGACGCGCCGTGGCCTCTGACCTTCGAAGGGGTGGCGTACAAATCGCTGCGCGCGCGCGCGCTGTGGGACGCGATCATGCGCGCGACTTTCGCCTATGCCGAGCCGGGGGTCATCTTCATCGACCGGATCAACCGGCGAAACAACCTCTGGTACTGCGAGACGATTCACGGCACCAATCCGTGCGGGGAACAACCCCTACCGCCCTACGGCACCTGCCTTTTGGGCTCGATTAACCTCGCCAGCCTGATCGATTCCCCGTTCGAGGCGCATGCGCGCATCGACGAGGAGAAGCTCTCGGCGCTCACCGCCGTCGCCGTCAGGATGATGGATAACGTCATCGAGGTCTCCCGCTACCCCTTGCCGGAGCACGAGGCGGAGGCGCGGGCAAAACGGCGGATCGGCCTCGGCATCACCGGGCTTGCCGATGCGCTGCTGCTGTGCGGGGCACGCTACGGTGGCCGCGAGGCGGTGCGCCTGACCGAGACGTGGATGCGCACCATTCAGCGCGCCGCCTACCTTGCCTCCGCCGACCTCGCCGGCGAAAAAGGAGCGTTCCCGCTGTTCGATGCCGAGCAGTACCTCGCCGGTGAGACCGTGGCGGCGCTCGACGAGAACGTGCGCGCGGCGATCGCCCGGAACGGCATCCGCAACGCCCTGCTCACTTCGGTCGCGCCAACCGGCACGATCTCGCTGTTCGCCGACAACGTGTCCTCGGGTCTCGAGCCGGTATTCAGCTTCCGCTACGTCCGTCACGTGCTGATGCCGGACGGCAGCCGGCGCGAGGAGGAGGTCAGCGATTACGCCTACCGGCTGTTCCGCCGGCTGAAGGGTGACCAGGCGCCCCTTCCCGACTGGTTCGTCGATGCGCAGTCGCTCTCGCCGCACGACCACCTGGTGATGCAGGCCGCCGTACAGCAGTTCGTCGACAGCTCGATCTCGAAGACGATCAACTGTCCCGAGAGCATCTCCTTCGAGGAGTTCAAGACCGTCTACCTGCAGGCCTACGAGCTGGGATGCAAGGGCTGCACCACCTACCGGCCGAACGAGATCACCGGCGCGGTGCTCGAGGTCCGCGAAGCGGAAACGCACGGCGAGCCGCTGGAGCAGCCGGAACTGCCGCTGGCGCCGCCGACGACCACGGCAAAGCCGCAGGACCTCGGCGATTCCGGGGCGATCGTGCAGATGTTCCGCCCGCTCGACCGGCCGGAGGCGCTGCCCGGCAAGACCTACAAGGTGCGCTGGCCAGAGAGCGACCACGCCATCTACATCACTCTCAATGATATCGTCCAGGACGGCCGGCGGCGGCCGTTCGAGGTGTTCATCAACTCGAAGAACATGGAGCACTTCGCCTGGACGGTGGCGCTGACGCGGATGATCTCCGCCGTCTTCCGCCGCGGCGGCGACGTCTCCTTCGTCGTCGAGGAACTCAAGGCGGTGTTCGATCCGCGCGGCGGACAATGGATGCGCGGCCGTTACGTGCCGAGCCTGCTGGCGGCGATCGGCGAGGTGATCGAAACCCACATGATCGACATCGGCTTCATTCAGCCGGAGCAGCCGGCCGGCGAGGCCGCCGCGCCGTCACTGCGCAAGGTCGTCGGCCTCGCCACCGATCCGCGCTTCCGCCAGTGCCCGAAGTGCGGCGCGCCCTCGCTGGTCCGCCAGGAGGGCTGCGATACCTGCACGAGCTGCGGGTACTCGAAGTGCGGGTGAGCCGGCACCGGCGTCCGCCGGCCAACTAATCGGCCAACCAGTCCAAACCGGCGCGACACCCTAGCGCGGCGCGATGACCGCCATCGAGCCCTGGGCGATGGCGCTGAGCGTGCGCGATCCGTCTTCGGCCAGGGAAAAGACGTCGGCGCGGCAGACGATCAGACGCCCGGGGCGGACGACGACGCCACAGGCGAGCAGCGCCACCCCCTGTCCCGGCGCTAGAAGGTTGATCTTGTATTCGGCGCCGACGACGTTGGCACCGGCGGCGACCAGCGTTGCCGCGGCCGCGCCCATCACCGCTTCGGCGATGCCACCGATCACCCCGCCGTGGAAGAAGCCGTTCTGCTGCACCAGGTCGGCGCGGTAGGGTACCCGGTAGTCGGCCTCGCCCGGCTCGACGCGGGCCAGTTCCACGCCAAGCAGCGACAGGTAGTTCTGCGCCCCGACGTAGTGGGCAAGGACGGCACGGAAATCGGGGTTGCGCGGCTCGAACGACGGCATAACGGCTCCTTATCTGGCAACCGGCAAACGATGCGCGCCGGGCGCGCGACCGGTCAACCAGATTTGCCGCGCGGCGTGCGGGTGGCTATGGTCGCGTCCAGCGAAGCAAGTCGGCGGAAAAAAGCCGCAGAAGAAGTTAGCGGAAAAAGGACAAGGGGAGAAACGGACCATGCCCACACTTTACGTCGCACGTAGCCGCAGCCTGCAGGGTTGGGCCGCCGAGGTTGGACTGACGCTCAATGTCTACAAGCTCGGATTGAGCGCGGCGCCGGGCGGGGCTGCGGCGATCGATGCCCTCAACGCGGCCAGCTTCGCCGGGCGCTCCGACTGGGAGCTGATGGCCGAACAGCCGGCGGATGCCGACACCGACACTGACGCCGAGATCGCGATGATCGAACGGGCCAAGCGCAAGGAGACGGAAATCGACCCGACCTACTACCCGCAGATCCGCCGGGCGCGGGGCATCTTCAAGGTCAAGCCGGCGAACGCCGAGAACCACTTCCTCGTCCGCGAGGCCCTCGACGGTCAGCAGCAGATCAAGGCGGTCAAGCTCACCCCCGCCCGCATCGCCACCTACCTTTTGCGCACCGCTGCCGGCTGAGCCCGGCCAAGCCCCTGCCATCTTTCGGCTCGGACGCACACGACGCCCACGAACGGATGATTTGTGGTGCGGCCTTTATCGGAGAAGGAATTGCGGGGTCGTCGTGGCAGATGGTGGGATTGTATTCAGGCCGCTCGTGGGACGGAATGAGCGCGGCGCTTGCCCTGGCGCCGTTTCCGGCTGCATCCTCGCGCCCCCGATCGGACATGCAAGGAGAAAGGGTCATGCGCGCGGAAACCGAAATCGTCATCGATGGCATCCGTCAGTCGATCGAGCGGCTGCGGAGGCATCTTTGACTATGATGCTAGCACCGCGCGTCTCGCCGAACTGAACGCCCAGGTGGAAAACCCGGCCTTGTGGGACGATCCCGCCGGCGCGCAGGCGCTGATGCGCGAGCGCACCAAGGTCGAGACGCGACTGGCCGAGATCGATCAACTCATCGGCGAGCTGTTCGACGCGCTCGAATTCCTCGCGCTCGGCGAAGCGGAAGAGGACGAGAGCGCCGTGCTCGAGGCCGAAGCGACCCTGGCGCGCCTGCAGAAGGCGGCGGCACACGCCGAACTGCGCACCTTGCTCTCCGGCGAGGCCGACGGCAACGACTGCTATCTCGAGGTGCATGCCGGCGCCGGCGGCACCGAGGCCCAGGACTGGGCGGAGATGCTGCTGCGCATGTACGCCCGCTGGGCCGAGCGGCGGCGGTTCAAGGTCGAGTGGATCGAGGAGAGCCCGGGCGAGGAAGCCGGCATCAAGTCAGCGACCATCCGCATCAACGGTACCGACGCCTACGGCTGGATGAAGACCGAGACCGGGGTGCATCGCCTGGTGCGCATCTCGCCATTCGATTCCAGTGCCCGGCGCCATACCAGCTTTGCCTCGGTCGGCGCCTATCCGGTGATCGACGATTCGATCGACATCGAGATTCTCGATAAGGACCTGCGCATCGATACCTACCGGGCATCCGGCGCCGGCGGCCAGCACGTCAATCGCACCGATTCAGCGGTGCGCATCACCCACCTGCCCACCGGCATCGTCGTGCAGTGCCAGAACGACCGCTCGCAGCACCGCAACCGGGCGATGGCGATGCAGATGCTCAAGGCGCGCATCTACGAGATGGAGCTGCGCAAGCGCGAGGAGGCGGTGAAGGCCGAGCACGACCAGAAGAGCGACATCGGTTGGGGCCACCAGATCCGCTCCTACGTCCTACAGCCCTACCAGATGATCAAGGACCTGCGCACCGGCGTCGAGACCTCGAACACGCAAGGCGTGCTCGACGGCGAACTCGATGACTTCATGGTCGCGGCGCTGGCCGGCGAGACGCGCGACAAGGGCGGGCGCGGCAAGGGCGGCGGAGAGAGCTGACCAAAGCGCCGCGCGCCGGGCGATAGCTGATCAGCGCCTGACCGGCGCGCGGGCGATGACGTCGCGTGCGGTGCGCACAAACGCGGTAACGGCGGGCGAGCGCACCCGGCGGCGGACGACCAGGGCCACGGGGGCGGTCACCGGCGTGCCGGACAGCGGGCGATAGACGACGGCGTCAAGGCGAAGCTGGCGCAGCGCCTCGGGGACGAGGGAGATGCCGAGGCCGGCGGAGACCAGCCCGATGATCGAGGTAAACTGCGGCGCCTCCTGGACGATGTCGGGATCGAAGCCGGCCTTGCGGCAGGCGGCGATGATGCCGTCGAACAGCCCGCTGCCGGCGGCACGCGGAAACAGGATGAACGGCTCGGCCCGCAGGTCGGCGAGCTCGATCGCCGCCGTGGCGGCACGCGGGTGGCTCGCCGGCAGCGCCGCCACCAGGGGCTCGTGCAAGAGCGTCAGCGCCGCGTAGCGCTCGTCCTGATCGCTCACCGGCGAGCGGACGAAGGCGGCGTCGATCCGTCCGTCGAGCAGCGCGCTCAGTTGATCGGAGGTGTGCATCTCAGCAAGGCCGAGGACGACGCCCTCGTGGGCCGCCTGATAACGGCGCAAGACGTCGAGGACGACCGGCGAAAACGCACAGGTGCTGGTGTAGCCGACGCGCAGGTTTCCCGCCTCCCCCCGCCCCGCCCGCTGCGCCGCCAGCACCGCCCGCTCCGCCTGGATGAGCAGTCGCCCTGCCTCCTCGCGCAGAACCCGCCCCGCTTCGCTGAGCTCGACCCGCCGCTTGCTGCGCACGAACAGCGCCACCCCGAGCGTGCGTTCGAGCTTGCGGATCTGTTGCGAAAGCGGCGGCTGTGCCATGCCCAGGCGCTCGGCGGCGCGGCCGAAGTGCAGCTCATCGGCGACAGCGAGGAAATAGCGAAGCGGGCGCAGTTCCAGCATGACTAAGACGAAACCGATATCAAAAACGCGTCATTGATATATTGGACGCAAGCACTCCGGCGTGCCACCTGTTTGCTTACATCCGAGCCGGGAGGTTGCCTATGAGTGCGGACCGCCGCAGCCTCGGCGTCATGATCGCTGGCGCCGCGGCCTTTTTCGATCTTTATGCTCCGCAGGCGATCCTGCCCCAGCTTGCCGAGACGTTCCGTATCTCCGCCCACGCCGCCGGATGGGTCGTCACCGTGACCACGCTCGCGGTGGCACTGGTCGGCCCGTTCGCCGGCGCCCTCGCCGACGCACTCGGCCGCCAGCGGCTGATCGCGGCGAGCGCCTTGATGATGGCGCTGCCGACGATGCTGGTGGCGACATCGACGAGCCTTGGCGAAATGCTGATCTGGCGGGCGGCCGAGGGCCTGTTGATGCCACTGGTCTTCTGCGTGACCGTCGCCTACATCGGCGAGGAGTGGGAAACCGGCGAGGCACGGGCGATCACAGCGCTCTACATGGCCGGCGCCGTCGCCGGCGGCTTCCTCGGCCGGTTCGTCACCGGCGTGCTTACCGATATTGCCGGCTGGCGCCTCGCCTTTGTCGGCCTTGGTGCGATCAACCTCGGGATCGGCGTCTCTCTGTTCTACCTGCTGCCGCGCGAGCGCTCGTTCGTCGCCAGCAATGGGCTGGGCGCGGCGCTGCTCGCCATGCTGGGACATCTCCGCCGGCCGCGCATGCTCGCCGCCTGTGGGGTCGGATTTCTGATCCTGTTCGCCCAGGTGGCGCTGTTCACCTACGCGACGCTGCTGCTGGCGGCGCCGCCCTATGACCTGCGCCCGGCGCTGCTGGCCTCGGTTTCCGCCGTCTATCTGCTGGGGATGGTCACAACGCCCATCGCCGGGCACCGGCTGCGCCGGTTCGGCGAACGGGTGCCGCTGTCGGCCGGGGCGGCGCTGTTCATCGCCGGCGTCGGGCTGACCTTGCTTCCCTCGCTGCCGGCGATCGTCGCCGGCCTTGCCGTGGCCTCGGCGGGAACCTTCCTCAGCCAGTCGGCCGCCACCAGCTTCGTCGCTGCCAACGCCAACAATGCCCGGTCGGCCGCGATCGGCGTTTATACGATGTTTTATTACGTCGGCGGCAGCGTCGGCGCGGTGGCTCCGGGCGCGGCCTGGCACGTGGCCGGCTGGCAGGGTATCGCCGCTCTGCTGATCGCCGCCAACCTCGCGGCGCTGGTTATCGCCGTGAGCGGCTGGCGGACGCGGACAACCGCCGCCAGCGCAGCGACGGCCACAGAAGCCGAGGCGCGGTGTTCAGGCGTCGCCGGCGTCGTCGTGGGCGCGCAATAGGCGCAGGTCGTCCCAACCGTAGGCGGTCTGCGGCAGGATGGTATTCCACAAGCGTTCCTGTTTCTCGGCGATCCGCCGCCCGCCCATCGCCTCATAGAAAAATCGGGACGGGTTCTGCGCCAGCACCCAGGCAACCACCGAGTTCAGTCCGCGATCGATCAGCACATCGAACATACGCGTCAGCAGCGCCCGTCCGATGCCGCGATCCTGGTGCCCGGGGGCCACATAGAGAGTATAGATCTCGCCCCCGTGCGGCAAATGAGACGCCCGCGCCGCACCGCAGCTGCCAAAACCGATGACGCCATGCCCGGTGAGATCAGCGACGAGGATGCTATCGGCCAGCTTGCGCCGTGAGAGCTGTTGCGCCCATTCCCGTGCCTGCGCCCCCGCCGACAGGCGGACGAGCACCGCGTTCGGAATCATTCCGGCATAAGCCGAACGCCACGACTCGACATACACCTCGGCGATGCGATCGGCGTCGGCAGGACGGCCCGGCCTGATTCGCACGATCGGCGGCACCAGCATCTGACCTCTCCTTCACCGGCTGCCGGCGACGTCTCCGGCCAGCCATTCCTCGACCAGCGCCCGCGCGATCGTCCCGCGGAACGGCAGTCGCAATCCATGCGCGCGCATCGCCGCCACCTCGTCGCGACGAAACCAGCGTGCGTCCTCAAGCTCGGCTTCATCGAGGACGAGCGGCGCATCGATGATGCCTTCCCCCGCCACCTCGGCGCGGAATCCCAGCATCAATGAGGAGGGAAATGGCCACGGCTGCGATGTGCGGTAGCGAACCGCGCACACCTTGAGCCCGACTTCCTCCAGCACTTCGCGGCGCACCGCATCCTCCGCCGTCTCGCCCGGTTCGACGAAACCGGCGAGCGCCGACATCAGGCCCGCGATCCAGCGCTTTTGGCGCGCCAGCAGGCAGGCATCGCCGCAGGTGACCAACATGATGACGACGGGATCGGTACGCGGAAAGTGCTGGGCGGCGCACGCCTCGTTCAGGCATTCGCGCATGTGACCACCCTGCCGGGATGCAGTCGCGGCACCGCAGACGCCGCAGAACCGGTGCCGTCGGTGCCAGTAGGCGATCGCCCGGGCGTACGCAAGCAGACCGCCCTCGTTGCGATCGAGCACGGTGACGACGCGGCCGAGGTCTTCGAAGCTGGCGCCGGCGGCAATCGGCGCCAGACGGTCTTGCGCGTGGTGCGACAGATCGCAGGCGAACCATGCTACACCGTCGGCGCCACGACCGAGGAACGCGGCCTCGTGCGCCAACGACAACGCCTCCACCGCAGCGCCCTCACCGAGCGCCAGCAGGCGTGGCCGCGTGCCGCCGGCGACGAGGTTGCGGTCACGCCAGACCGGCAGGACCCGCACCGCCGGATCGCTCATCGAGCGTTGCAGCCAGTCCGCATCGACGCGGAACTGCGTGGCCCGGTCGATCGTGCAGCCAGCGTAGGCGATGGTGCTATCCATGCTACGAACCCTGACACACCCTCGGGCTTTCGGCAACGCGCGCCAGCAATCGAACTGCAAACGAAATGCGATGGCGCGGTTAAACACGATGCCATCGCTCAGAGGTGCGCCCCATCACGCCAACGCGAGGTTTTTGCGAAGCCGCTTGCGGAAGGGGGCGGCGACGCTGATATAGTCTCTCCGGGAGGCTGACGGCGGGCGAATCTCTCGCCAAACCGGTCAGATCCGGAAGGAAGCAGCCGTAACGAGTTTCGGTTCGAGTCGTTGCTTCAGCCTCCCGCTTCCGCACGCCGCTGCGCCGTGCCCATCGCTTCGAGAACGCCCGCGCCCGATGGCTGGTCCGTCAATGCCGTCCGCTCCCGTCGTCGCCGATCCGCGGTTTCGCGTACTCGCCCGCAGGTACCGACCGGCGACCTTTGGTGCGTTGATCGGCCAGCAGGCCCTGGTTCGTACCCTGACCAATGCGTTTCAGGTCGGACGAATCGCCCATGCCTACATGCTGGCGGGCGTGCGGGGTGTCGGCAAGACGACAACAGCACGGATCATCGCCCGCGCGCTTAACTGCATCGGCCCCGACGGCTCCGGATCGATGACCATCAGCCCGTGCGGCGTGTGCGAGCATTGCGTCGCCATCGCCGAGGACAGGCACCTCGACGTTATCGAGATGGACGCCGCCAGCCGCACCGGCGTCGAGAACATGCGCGAGTTGCTCGACGGCGTGCCCTATCGCCCGGCAATAGCGCGGTTCAAGGTCTACATCATCGACGAAGTGCACATGCTTTCGGAGAAAGCGTTCAACGCCCTTTTAAAAACCCTCGAAGAGCCCCCCGAGCACGTGAAGTTTGTTTTCGCCACCACGGAGATCCGCAAGGTCCCCGTTACCGTACTGTCCCGTTGCCAGCGTTTCGATCTGCGTCGTGTCGAGGCGGCCGACCTGATCGGCCATCTCGAACACGTCGCCAACAGCGAACAGGTTGCCGTCGAACCGGCGGCGTTGCAATTGCTGGCCCGGGCGGCGGACGGAAGCGTGCGCGATTCGCTGTCGCTGCTCGATCAGGCGATCGCACACGCCGGCGGGACGGTGGACGAACAGACCGTTCGCGACATGTTGGGACTCGTCGATCGCACGTTATGCTTTGATATCTTCGATTCGCTGATGCGCGGAGACGCGGGGACGGCGCTGGATCAACTGGTCGAGCAGTACCGGGCGGGCGCCGATCCGCTGATGGTAATCGAGGACCTGCTGGAGCTGACACACTGGGTGACTCGCATCAAGCTCGCACCGCAAAGCGCGCTGGCGCCGGACGTCCCCGAGGTCGACCGGGTGCGCGGCACCGACATGGCGGGGCGGCTGTCGATGGCCGAGGTTACCCGCACCTGGCAGATGCTGCTCAAGGGCCTGAGCGAGATCCGTCTGGCACCAATGCCGCTGCACGCAGCGGAGATGCTGTTGATCCGGATCGCCTACGCCGCCGAACTGCCGACGCCCGCTGAGGCGCTCGATGCGCTGACCGGTAAGGTCGGCCCTGGCGACAGGCCGCCCTCCCCCGGCAGCGGCAGCGAAATTTCCGCCGGCAGCGACGCAAAGATCGGTGCCGATCGTCCCATCGGGCAGGGCAGAACGTCCATGGCCGACCGTGGATCCGTTCCAGCTGCATTGCCGGCGGGTGGCGACATCCCACCCGGACCGGGCGCCCGTCCGGGTGGCCGGCCGACGGCACTGTCGCTGGCCGCGGCCCCATCGCTGGCCGTCCCGTCGAGCCCGCCGGCCGACGTGTTGTCCGCGATGCCCGCGCCGACAAGCTTCGCCGATGTCATCGACCTCGCCCGCGCCCACAGCGAAGGAATTTTACACGCGCACCTCATCACCGGCGTGCACCTCGTCGCCTTTGAGCCCGGCCGCATCGAGCTACGCCTCGCCGAGCAGGCGCCGGCGGACCTACCGCAGTCGCTGAGTCGCTTCCTACTCGCCGCTACGGGAGTGCGCTGGCTGGTCAGCCTCTCACGCGCGGCGGGGGAGCCCACGCTCCGCCAGCAGCAGGACGCGCTTGTCGCCAAACGCCTTGGCGAAGCCGCGGAGCACCCCCTCGTCCGCGCCTGCCTGGACGCTTTCCCCGGTGCGGTCCTCGAGCGAATCCGGGAAGCAGAACCGCCGCCGTCAGCCAATGCCGATGACGGCTCGGGCGAGAGCGACGAGTAGGGATGCGGCACGGAACAGCAAGCTTGGGGAGAGCGGCGGATGGCAAAGGAAATTGAACGAAAGTTTCTCGTTGTGGACGATTCATGGCGTGGCGGCGCCAGCGCGCAGCGTATCCGCCAGGGCTACATCTGCAGTTCGCCGGAGTGCGCGGTGCGCGTGCGTCTCGCCGGACCGCGCGCCTTCCTGACCGTCAAGGGAGGCAAGAGCGGCAGTATCCGTGACGAATACGAATACGCCATCCCACCCGACGACGCGGACGAACTTCTCGAGCGCCTTTGCGCCCGCCCGCTGATCGAAAAGACGCGCTATACGCTGCCCGCGTCGGACGGAGCGGAATGGATCGTTGATGTCTTTGAAGGCGCCAACGCCGGCCTCGTCGTCGCCGAGATCGAACTCGAACACGCCCAGCAGCAATTCACCCTTCCCGCCTGGACAGGCATCGAGGTCACCGACGAGCCTCGCTATCTGAACGCCAACCTGAGCGCCCGGCCGTTCGCGTCGTGGACGCCGGCCGAACAAAGACATGGCCAGGACCCGGCAGCGGAAGAACGGCGAGACGGATGACTTCCCGCGAGCAAGCTGCCAATGTGATGGACGGGCTTGATACCAGTGCTTTAGAGATGCGGTCGTCGGCGGTGGCCGGCGGTGACGACGCGGAGACCCAAGAGCGATGAAGAACCTCGGCCAGATGATGAAGCAGGCGCAGAAGCTGCAGGAAAAAATGGGCGAAATGCAAGCACAGCTTGCCACCGCCGAACTGACCGGCGCTTCTGGCGGTGGCATGGTGCAAGTGACACTTTCCGGCAAGGGTGATGTCCGCAAGCTCAAGATCGATCCCTCCCTCGTCGATCCTGAGGATGTGGAAGTCCTGGAAGACCTGATTGTCGCCGCGTGTAACGACGCCAAGGTGAAGCTGGAAGCGTACGTCGCCGAGAAGATGTCGGAGGTCACCGGCGGCTTGAAGCTGCCACCGGGCATGTCGCTGCCAATCTGATTGCTTCATCATTGCTTGCCTGACGCTCCTTGCGATTGAGCCTTGCAGGCAAGGCTGGCACGGCGCCGATGTCCGAAATCGACCAGATGATCCGTTGCCTGGCGAAGCTGCCGGGGCTGGGTCCGCGATCCGCCCGGCGCGCCGCGCTGTTCATGCTCAAGCGCCGCGAAACCGTGCTCGAGCCTCTCGCCCGCGCCTTGAGCGCGGCAGCCGCTGCCGTATCGTCGTGTTCCCGATGCGGCAACCTCGACGTGCACGATCCCTGCGGGATCTGCACCGACGCGCGCCGCGATCCGGGGGTGCTATGCGTTGTCGAGGACGTCGCCGACCTTTGGGCGCTGGAACGCGCCGGCAGTTTCCGCGGCCGCTACCACGTCCTGGGCGGGACCTTGTCGGCGATCGACGGAATCGGTCCGGAGGACCTCGCCATTTCGCTGCTCGTCGCCCGCGCCCGGGCCCCCGAGGTCCGCGAAGTCATCGTCGCGCTTTCGTTCACCGTCGACGGACAGACCACCGCGCACGTCCTGCTCGATCGCTTGAAGGACTGCGACGTTGCCCTTACCGGCATCGCCCATGGCGTCCCGCTTGGCGGCGAACTGCACTATCTCGACGACGCGACCCTGACAACGGCGCTATCCGCGCGCAGGTCCCTCGACTGAGTCAAACGCGACGCGCCAGGCACCCGCCATTACCATCGATGCTGGGACAAACCGCGCCAGAAGACATCGAAAGCACGGCGCAAGCATAAGGAATTGCTCACGATACCTGCCTGAAGTTTGCAACAGCCGATGAGATCATGGTACACCATACCCGTGTAAAAGACGGTCTCATTCGCGAAACAATGGAGGGTACATGAGTTTCCATCATCCGAAGCGGCTGCTGTCAGCGGCAGTCGTCTGTGGGGCCTTCGCGGTTGCCGGGTGCGCCGGACCCTATCCAATGGGCATGGCCTACTACAACGCCACCCTTCCCGAAACGGGAAGCGCTGACGTTGGTTCGATGAAAAAGGGCGAGGCGATGTGCACGTCCATCCTCGCGCTTGTCGCCCAGGGCGACTGCAGCATCGAGGCAGCGAAGGCACAAGGCGGAATCAAGCGCGTCGCCTACGTCGACCGCAAGGTCGAAAATATTCTCGGCATCTACGGCAAGTACACCACCATCGTTTACGGCGACTGACCTTCGTCGAACACGCCAAGGGTGGAGCGGTGGCCGCGAAAGGTGCCGCTCCTGCCCGTTGGCGTTGTCATCGTTCTCTCAACCGAGATCGTTTTCCAGAACGATGCGATAACGCGCCTTGCCGGAGCGCAGCCGGTCGAGGGCGTCGTTGACCTTCGAGAGCGGGAAGGCCTCGGTGATCGGGGCGATGCCGTGCCGGGCAGCGAAACCCAGCATTGCGGCCGTGGTGGTCGGGCTGCCGACCGGTGAGCCGCCGATCGACTTTTCGCCGCCGATCAACGGAAAGACCGCGGCGGTTATCGGCGGCGTGACACCAACGATGTGCAGTTTGCCGCGCGGCGCGAGCGCGGCGACCAGCCCGTCCCAGTCGAGAGCAGCGTTCGCGGTCACGAGGATCATGTCGAAACTGCCGGCAATGCCGGCGAGCGCCTTTTCCTTGCGGGTATTGAGAAAATGATCGGCGCCGAGACTACGCGCTTCCGCCTCCTTGTCAGCGCTGGATGAAAGGGCCCAAACCTCACAGCCCCAGGCGTCGAGGAAGCGCAACGCGAGGTGGCCGAGGCCACCGATGCCGACAACACCCACTCGATCGATCCCGCGGATATCGTTGCGGATGATCGGGTTGAACACCGTAATACCGCCGCAGAACAGTGGGCCGCTTGTCGCCGGATCGAGCCCTCCGGGAAGCGGCAGGACCCAGGACGCGTGAGCGCGCACGTGGGTGGCGAAGCCGCCGTGCCGGCCAACGATCGTCGCCTCGCCCGTGGCGCAGAGGTTGTGATCGCCTGACATGCACTGCGGGCAAACCATGCAAGATTGCGCATACCAGCCGAGGCCGACGGTCTGCCCGACCGTGAGCGAGCCCACCCCCTCACCGACCGCGCTGACGGTGCCGACAACCTCATGCCCCGGCACCAGCGGGTACTGGCTGATTCCCCACTCGTTATCGAGCATGCTGAGATCGCTGTGGCACATACCGCAGTAGCGCACGGCGATATCGACGTGCTCCCGCCCCAGCGGACCCAACTCGTATTCAAATGCGTCCAGTGGCCCTCCGGCCTGAACGGCGGCAAATCCTTTTACCTGAGCCATCGGTCAATCCCTTCTCTTGCGTCCGTCGTCCTTTCCCTCGTCACGCTAGCCTGCCCGCTTTTCTCCTGTCGGTAAAAACATGGCGGGCATGTCGGCAAAAAAAAGGCGGGCAACCCGAAGGTGCCCACCCGCTAGCGTCAAACTGTAGCGTCTTGCGCGCTACTTCTAATCCCGATTGTTCTCGCCCGCCGGCTAGCTCTTGATCACGGGGCCAAGCGGCCACACGACGCGTCCATAGAGCTCGTTGAGAACCTGAGCAAGACCGGTATACATCGCCGAGAAGCCGAGCGCTATACCGATGAATCCGGCGGTCTGTTTCATCATCGGATTGCCGAGGAAATCACCCATCGACAGCAAGCCGAAGGTGATGACCAAAAGGAAGAAAGTCACCTGCAGGGCCTTGTTCAGCCGGAAGGTGGCAAGGAACATGACGAACGACATCAGGCCCCACATGCCAAGATAGCTGCCCATGGCGACCTCACTCGGACCGTTGGCAAGGCCAAGCTTGGGGAAAACGATGATGCCGGCCAGCGACAACCAGAAAAAGCCGTAGGAAATGAACGCTGTCGTGGCGAAGGTGTTGTTCTTTTTCCACTCGAAGATGCCGGCGATGATCTGCGACGAGCCGCCATAAAATACTGCCATTGCCAGGATCATCGCGTCGAGCGGGTAGAATCCGGCATTGTGTGCACTGAGAAGAATCGTCGTCAGCGCGAAGCTGAGAAGCCCGAGCGGTGCTGGATTGCCATTGGTATCGGCAATTGCGAACTTGGCCGGCATTGGAGCTGCGGCCATCGCTGGTGCGGCAGGTGTTACCATCGTTGCGGTCTTTCCGTTGCTCATTGTCGTTTGTCCCTTCGTGCGCAAGCGCGGTGATGAACCCCCCATGGGTTCCGCATCGCGGGAAGGCGCGATATGTTATGGTTAGGTTTGCCTGTTACCAGCCGAGCCCTTCGGGGCGGAGCGCACGGTAAAGCGCACCGACCTGCGATGTCGGTCCGGTTGTAACGGTTAATCGGTCAAATGCGATGGACTCTGCCGCCCTCCCCCAGCCAGACCACCGGCGAACACCGCCGCAGTCAGCAGGGCTCGGAGGCAATAGTATCGCCTCATGGTTAGTCCCCTCCCAAGTTTGTTGTCGCGCCCTTCGGGCGGCGAGGCTTCATGTTGCGCCCCGTTATCCAGGGCAAGTCGGTTCTTTAGACGTTTGTAGTATGGCTCGCTAGTCAGAATTGTCAGGAACTGATGAGATTTTCTCTCTTGCAGTGCAGCAAGATCAGATCGGAAGCAGAAGAAACCGGACGTTTTCTGCCGTAAGTATCGCGCTAGCGCACAGCGTAGCGGGCGGCGTCCTCGTCATACGCATCGAAACCCAGGAGCCGGCGCAGTTCATCGAAGCCAAGCGGCACCGCGGGCAAACCTTTGCCGCACTCCAGCCCCGCGAGCGCCGTGCGCATGGCGACGATCGAGGCGGACAGCAGCGCTAACGGATAAGCCGCGAGCGCGAAGCCCAACTCCGCGAGCCGCGCCGGCGGCAGCACCGGCGACAGGCCGCCGTCGATGACGTTGGCGAGATGACGGCCGGGCGCCTCCCTGCAGATGGTCGCCATGTCGGCTTCGCTGCCGGGTGCCTCGACGAAGAGAATGTCCGCACCCTCGGCGGTAAACGCCCGCGCGCGGACGATCGCCTCGCCCAGGCCATGGATCGCCGCCGCGTCCGTGCGGGCGAGCACGAGGATATCGCCGCCCGCGGCGCGCGCATCATCGCGGGCATCGCAGGCGGCCCGGATGCGCAAGATCGCCTCGTCGCGACCGACGACGGACTTGCCGCGTGTGTGCCCGCAGCGCTTCGGCGCGCGTTGATCTTCGATCATCACCGCGGCGAATCCGGCGCGGGCGAACTCGCGGACCGTGCGCTTGACGTTGAGCGCGTTGCCGTAGCCGGTATCGCCGTCACCGATCACCGGGATGGTTACGGCTTGGCAAATACTGCGTCCCTGATCGAGCACCTCACCGAAGGAAATCAGACCGGTGTCCGGCATTCCCAGCCGTGCCGCAGCAACCGAAAACCCGCTCATGAACGTCACGGCGAAACCGGCCTGCTCGACCAGCCGCGCCGACAGCGCGTCGAAACAGCAGGGAACGACGCAAAGGCGCCCGGTGGCGAGCAGGACCCGAAGCTTCCGCGCTGCATCTGACATCGTCTCGTTCCTTGCTCATCGTCGATCGATTGCGCCTGCGCCACGCATCGCGTCCGCCCCACCCGGTGAGGCGGTTGGACGCCCGGTGCAATCACGGTACGATCACGTGCACCGCTCGATACGGTCGCGCGCATCAACGCCTAATCCGCCACGCGGCGGCGCGGCGGGCAATGCACGCGACGCTCGCGAAAGGATCGTTCGATCGGCATGGATTGGCAAGATCTGCTGCTTCGCCTTGGCGTCGCCGCCGGCTGCGGAGCCGTGCTCGGTATCGATCGGGAGTTGCGCGGCAAGCCCATCGGCCTGCGCACGGTTTCGCTGGTTTCCGTCGGTGCCGCCTTGTTCATCATCGCGGGACTCGAGACCATCGCGGCGGCAGAGGGGCGTGGATACAACGCTTCAGGCGATATCGGGCGGATGATTCAGGGCGTTACCTCGGGCATGGGCGTGCTTGCCGCAGGCGCGTTCTTGCATCGATCACGAACGATTCGCTTTGCCACGACCGGAGCCGCCGTCTGGCTGTCCGGAGGTATCGGCGTGGCGGCGGGCCTCGGACAGTTTCGCTTGGTCGGTGCGGCGACGCTGCTGGCGCTGTTTGTGCTTGTCGTTCTGGGTGGTATCGAGCGGCACACACAAGGATCGCAACCGCCGCCGCCCCCGCAAGGCGACTGACGCCCACTCCGCTGTGGGCAGACACGGCGGGTGGACGCGGCGGGCAAACACGGAGCCGGGGCTCAGGGCTGAAGGACGACACCCGAAGACACCTGGGCGCTCGGAACGCTGATACGATTGTCCTCTCCCCTTGACGGGCACGGGCGCTTCGGGCTTGGCTGCGCCCTTCCCGGACCCCTGGCGGATCGCGACACGTTATTCAATGGCCCCTCCCCCTCTCCTCCTCCTCCAGGACATCGGCCTCGGTTTCGGCGGTACGCCGCTGCTGCAGGGAGCCGACCTCGCAGTCGGACCCGGCGAGCGGCTGGCGCTCATCGGGCGCAACGGCTCGGGCAAGTCGAGCCTGCTGAAGATCGCGGCTGGCCTGCTCGAGGCCGATCGCGGCACCCGCTTCCTGCAACCGGGAACGACGGTGCGCTATCTGCCCCAGGAGCCGGACCTGAGCGGCTTTGGCTCGACGCGCGCCTACGTCGAGGCCGGTCTCGGGCCAGGAGACGATCCCTTTCGCGCCCACTGGCTGCTCGAACAGCTCGGCCTGAGCGGTGACGAGGACCCGGCCCATCTGTCCGGCGGCGAGGCGCGGCGCAGTGCCCTCGCCCGAACGCTCGCGCCCTCGCCCGACATTTTGCTACTCGACGAGCCGACCAACCATCTCGACCTGCCGGCGATCGCCTGGCTGGAAACGGAGCTCACCGGCCTGCGCTCGGCATTGGTGCTGATCAGCCATGACCGGCGGTTCCTTTCGACGCTGTCGCGCGCGATGGTCTGGCTCGATCGCGGCGCGGCGCGGCGCCTGGAGCGCGGCTTTGGCGATTTCGAGACTTGGCGCGATCAGGTGCTCGAGCAGGAGGAGCAAGAGGCGCACAAGCTGGGTCGGCAGATCGCCCGCGAGGAGGACTGGATGCGCTACGGCGTGACCGCCCGGCGCAAGCGTAACGTCCGCCGGGTCGCCGAACTGGCGACGTTGCGCCAGCGCAAGCGCGAGCGGGTGACAGCCGTTGGACAGGTGAAGATGGCGAGCGCGCAGAGCGACACGTCCGGCAACCTCGTGATCGTCGCCGATGCCATCACCAAGGCATACGGCGAGGACACCCCCGTCGTGCGTGATTTCTCGGCTCGGCTCCTGCGCGGCGAGCGCGTCGGCATCATCGGCCCGAACGGCGCCGGCAAGACAACCCTCCTCGGCCTGCTGACACGCACGCTCAGCGCCGACGCCGGAACCGTCACCCTCGGCACCGGGCTGGTCATGGTCAGCCTCGATCAGCGCCGCGCCAGTCTCGATGCCCGGGCATCCCTCATCGAGACGCTGACCGGCGGTCACGGCGATACCATATTCGTTGGTGGACAGCCGCGGCACGTGCACAGTTACATGAAGGACTTTCTCTTTTCGCCGATCCAGGCGCGCACGCCCGTGAGCGCCCTGTCGGGCGGGGAGCGGGGCCGGCTAATGCTGGCCAAGGCGTTGGCGACACCTTCCAACCTTCTCGTCCTCGACGAGCCGACCAACGATCTCGACCTCGAAACGCTCGATCTCCTCCAGGAACTGCTGGCCGACTATGCCGGCACGGTGCTGCTGGTCAGCCATGACCGGGATTTTCTTGATCGCGTCGCGACCTCGGTGATCGTCTGGGAAGGCGGAGGGCGCTGGCAGGAGTACGCCGGTGGCTACACGGACATGCTGGCACAACGTGGCCGCGGTATCGAGGCCAAGGTCGTGGCGCCCCCGCCACCGCCTGTTAAGGCCAGGGCGGCAGCCAGCCGACGGCCGAGCGAGCCGCCGCGGCGCAAACTGAGCTTCAAGGAAAAGCGCGCGCTGGAAATGCTCCCCGAGCGGATCGATGCCTTGCATGCAGCGCTGAACGCCCTGCGCGCGGCGCTTGCCGACCCAAACCTCTACAACCGAGACCGGGCGGCTTTCGAGCGCAAGACGAAGGAAATCGCCGAAGCGGAAATGGAACTCTCCGCCGCCGAGGAGGAGTGGCTGGCGCTCGAATCACTGCGCGAGGCGATCGAGGGACGCTGAGCGCGCCGACGCCGCGCAACCACCGGACCGAAACGTTGCGAGAAGAGCAATGCGACGCACGCAACGTCCGTCAAATGACAGACCGTCACGGGCGGGCAGTGCGTGCACAAAAAATCAGCAGACGCCGCTGACTCGCTGCGGTCTTCGCAGCATCGCCGGACGACGACACGGGTGCCCCTCGGTCGCGCAGGCGCGCGCCACCCTCGGCAGTGCGGCCAAACCCTACCACAAGAACGGAAACGTCATTCGTCTCGCACGCGCCGGCGTTTCACACGCGCTGGAACCGCGAGATCCGGCCGCGGATCGAGCACGGATACGCACCAGATCACCGAACACGCCATCGCCCTCGTGATCCATTGTCCCACCAAGAGCGGATAGACCGCAGCGGGGATGTACTCTTTCGACATCGCATGTTTCCTTCACCGCTCCCAACGATCCCCAATAGTGAACAACCACCGCGCCCTTGAAACCAGTCGTTTTCGTCGGGCTGCGCAGAAAATTTAGGCATTGACAGGATTGGCTCCGCGCACGCTTTCCGCAGCCCCGTAGCGCAGCGGCAATCTCGCCCGGCGATCCGTTGGTAAATAAGCTCCACTGCTGTTATATCATTGTTGCGAAATTTTGTGCTGCCGCCTTGCCGGACAACGTTGCGCGAGGCCGATCGGGAGTTAAGGACAATACTGGCATCAGGCCGGTTGCGACGAGCATAGCAAAGACATGCATCCGCGGCGTGCGCCGCGATGACGGGAGCTGCGGTGCCGGCGCGTCTGGCGAGCGTGGCACTGCGGCCGGAAAAGGGAGGTCATGGTGCCGAAGCTGACTCGTGATCGCGTCGTCTCCATCGTTGGCAAAAGTCGCCTCGACGATCACGCGATTGCCGAAATCATCCGGACCGAGGCCAACGAGCTGGACCTCGTCGAGGCGATAAGCCGCGTTACCCGCGGCAGCAGCGATGTCGGCGCAGAACGGCGCAAGCCGATCAGCCGCACGGTTGTCCTGCTGTGCGATATCCTCGCCGTTGCCGGCTTCGACCTCAGCGAGCCGGACTGATCGCAAATCACTGCTCGGCGGCGCGAAGCGTCCCGCCGCGATGGTTCGTCGGAACGCCGCCTTCCTCGCCGCCCTTAAAGCGCCGACCTGTGGATCCGTGCCGACGGCGGCGAAGCTCGGCAGAAATCGAGCGCAAAACTTGCGACCAGAGCGGATTCTGGCACTATCCTTGCGTCTTATCGGTTGCGAAATGCCTCTTTTAGTCCTAATGCGCCGCACGAAAATAATGCATGATTGGAAACCAACTCGTTAACATTCACCGATCTCGCGCGCGCGCATAAGCGTGCTCCGCCAAGTTCCGGACTTCATGGGAGGTATGATGAAACGAACAATCAGTATGACGGGTCTCGCCACTGCTTCGCTGGTCGCCGCATCAATCAGCTTCGGCTCCACGTCCGCCGCGCTCGCCGGAACGACACTTGACGCCGTCAAGGCGCGTGGCGAATTGATCTGCGGTGTCCACACCAGCCTTTACGGATTCGGCTACCCGGACGAAAAGGGCGCTTGGCGCGGCATCGACATCGATATGTGCCGCGCCGTGGCGGCCGCTGTTCTTGGCGACGACAAGAAGGTCAAGTACGTCCCGCTCAGCGCGCAGGCACGGCTGACCGCCCTGCAGTCGGGCGAGATCGACATGCTCTCGCGCAATACGACATGGACGCTGACCCGGGATACCGCCAACGGCTTGAACTTCACCGGCGTTAACTACTACGACGGCCAAGGCTTCATGGTGGCGAAGAAGCTCGGCGTCTCCAGCGCTAAGGAGCTGTCCGGCGCCACCGTCTGCGTGCAGACCGGCACCACCACCGAACTCAATCTCGCCGACTTCTTCCGCGCCAACAAGATGGAGCTCAAGCCGGTCACCATCGAGAAGTACGAGGAGGTCACCGGCGCCTTCCTCGCCGGACGGTGCGACGCGATTACCTCCGACGCATCGCAACTCGCGGCCATTCGCGCCAACGATACGCCCAACCCCGCCGATTATGTCATCCTGCCTGAACTGATCTCGAAGGAGCCGCTGGGACCGTCCGTCCGCCAGGGCGACGATCAGTGGTTCGACGTCGTGAAATGGTCGCTGTTCGCCATGGTCGAGGCGGAAGAACGTGGGCTGACCTCGGCCAACGTCGATGCGGCGCTCAAGAGCCCGGACCCGAACGTTCAACGTATCCTGGGCGTGACCGGCGATCTTGGCAAGGGCATGGGGCTCGACAACAAGTGGGCGTACAATATCATTAAGATGGTCGGGAATTACGGTGAATCCTACGAGCGCAATCTCGGTATGGGCTCGAAATTGCAACTTTCGCGCGGGCTAAACGCGTTATGGACCAACGGCGGGCTGATGTACGCGCCGCCGATGCGCTGATGAAAGCGTGCCGCCCCGAAGGTCGTCCCTTATCGGGCGATCCATCGGGGCGGTGCTCCCCTCCTCCAGCAAGGGCCGAGAATGATGGCAGTATCCGACCAGCGGGCGACGACCGTTACATCCGTTCCTTGGTGGAACGACCGGCGAATCCGCGCCGTCCTCTATCAGGTCGTCGTACTTGCCGGGGTTGCGCTGCTGGTCGCGTTCCTTGTCTCGAATACACTGGACAATCTCAGCAGCCGCAATATCGCCACTGGCTTCGGCTTCCTTTCGCGCGAGGCGGGCTTCGCCGTCAGCGAGAGCGTTATCCCCTACAACCCCGCTGACAGCTATTTCCATGTTCTGATCGTCGGTCTGCTCAACACGCTGAAGGTCTCGGTCCTCGGCATCATTCTCGCCTCGCTGATCGGGACCGTCGTCGGCGTCGCCCGGTTGTCGCGCAACTGGTTGGTCGCCCGTTTTGCCGCCGCTTACGTCGAGGGACTTCGCAACGTACCGGTGCTGCTTCAGCTGTTCTTCTGGTACTCGCTGATCACCGAAGCCCTGCCGAGTCCCCGTCAGGCGCTCAATCCCCTTCCCGGCGTGTTCCTCAGCGGGCGGGGCCTGCGCTTTCCCGAGCCGGTGTGGGGGCCGACCCACGCCGCGATGGGTGTCGCCCTGCTCGCCGGCATCGCTGTCGCCTGGGGGGTGGCCCGCTGGGCTCGCCGGCGCCGGGAGCGCACCGGCCAGTTGTTTCCGACCGGGCGCGTCGCCGCCGGGCTGATCGTCGGCCTTCCCCTCCTCGCCTGGCTCTTCGGCGGAGCGCCGCTCGCTATGGACGTTCCGGAACTGCGCGGCTTCAACTTCAGCGGTGGCCTATCGGTGACCCCGGAATTCACCGCTTTGCTCGTTGGCTTGGTTCTCTACACCGGCACCTTCATCGCCGAGATCGTCCGCGGCGGCATCCTCGCCGTCGCCCATGGCCAGACCGAGGCCGGCCTGGCGCTGGGCCTGTCGCGTGGGCAGGTGCTGCGGCTAATCGTCCTGCCGCAGGCGATCCGGGTGATCATTCCGCCGCTGACCAGCCAGTACCTCAACCTGACGAAGAACTCCTCGCTCGCCGTCGCCATCGGCTTTCCCGACCTGGTCAGCACCGCCAACACCGCGATCAACCAGACTGGCCAGGCGGTCGAGGGGATTGCCGTGATCATGGCGGTCTATCTGACTGTCAGTCTGTCGATCTCGACGTTCATGAACTGGTACAACCGGCGCATTGCGCTGAAAGGCGCACGATGACCGATCGCCCCCGCTTCGAAGAGACCCCGGACGAGATCTTCGCCCACGAGGAAGAGCCGTTCGAGCCCCACGTTCCGTCACCGGCGGTCCGCCCGAAAGGCCCGCACCTCGCCGCGTTCGAGTGGATCAAGGCCAACCTGTTCTCCAGCGTGCCGAACACGCTGCTGACCCTGTTCGGCCTCTGGCTCCTCTGGCAAGCGATTCCGCCCATGCTCGACTGGGCGCTGTTCTCGGCCGTCTGGCACGGTGACGATCCCACCCTCTGCCGGCAGGCGGGGGGCGCCTGCTGGGCATTTGTCGAGCAGAAGCACCGCTTCATCCTCTTCGGCCTCTATCCGTGGGACGAGCAGTGGCGCCCGCTGCTGGCCGTCTGCATGTTCATCGCCGCCCTCGTCACCACCTGCTGCCCGCGCTTCTGGAAGCCGTGGCTCGCCGGGATGTGGATCGTCGTCTTTGCAGCGTGTGCCCTGCTGATGTGGGGCGGCGTTCTCGGCATGACCTTCGTCGATACCGGGCAATGGGGCGGTCTGCCACTGACCTTGATCCTCTCCGTCGTCGGCATGGTCTGTTCGTTTCCGCTCGCCATCCTGCTCGCGCTTGGCCGCCGTTCCGACCTGCCGGCGATCCGCTCGGTGTGCGTCGGCTTCATCGAATTCGTCCGCGGCGTACCGCTGGTCAGCGTGCTGTTCATGGCCTCGGTCATGTTCCCGCTGTTCCTGCCCGAGGGCGTGACCATCAACAAGCTGCTGCGTGCCCAGGTCGGCATCATTCTGTTCACCGCCGCCTATCTGGCCGAGGCCGTGCGCGGCGGCCTGCAGGCGGTGCCGCGCGGCCAGTACGAGGCGGCTGACGCCATTGGTCTCGGCTACTGGCAGAAGATGGGGCTGATCATTCTGCCGCAGGCGCTGAAGGTCTCGATCCCCCCGCTGGTCAACCAGTTCATCAGCATGTTCAAGGACACCTCCTTGGTCATCATCATCGGGTTGTTCGACCTTTTGACGACGGCGAAGACGGCGGTCGCCGAACCGCAATGGCGGCCGTTCTTCGTCGAGAGCTACGTTTTCGTTGCGATGATCTATTGGTCCTTCTGCTTCTTTATGTCGCGCTACAGCCAGTTCCTCGAACGGCTGATGGATACAGGACATCGACGCACCTAAGGGAGAGGACACCGCCGTGCCCGCGCAACCGCAACCGACGACAACTCAATCGCCCGACGTCGCCATCCGTCTTGAGCGCGTCAACAAATGGTATGGCGCGTTCCATGTTCTGCGCGATGTCTCGCTCGACATCCGCCGCGGCGAGCGCATCGTCGTCTGCGGCCCGTCCGGATCGGGAAAGTCGACGATGATCCGTTGCGTCAATGCCCTCGAGGAGCACCAGAAGGGAAAGATCATCGTCAACGGCGTGGAGCTTACCCGCGACGTGCGCACCGTCGAGCGCATCCGCCGCGACGTCGGCATGGTGTTCCAGCAGTTCAACCTTTTCCCGCACCTGACCGTGCTCGACAACCTCATTCTGGCTCCGACCTGGGTCAAGCGCGTGCCGAAAAAACAGGCAATTGCTACGGCAATGGAATACCTGGAGCGCGTGCATATTCCTGAGCAGGCCGGCAAGTATCCGGGGCAGCTCTCCGGCGGTCAGCAGCAGCGGGTGGCGATCGCCCGCGCGCTGTCCCTCAAGCCCGAGATCATGTTGTTCGACGAGCCGACCTCGGCGCTTGATCCCGAGATGATCAAGGAAGTTCTCGACGTGATGGTCGAACTGGCGCACGCGGGAATGACAATGATCTGCGTGACCCACGAAATGGGCTTCGCCAAGACCGTCGCCGATACCGTCGTCTTCATGGACGGTGGGCAGATCATCGAGAAGGCCCCACCGAACGAGTTCTTTATCAATCCGAAGAGCGACCGGACGCAGAAGTTCCTCAGCCAGATCCTCAAGCACTGAGAAAAAAGCGGTGGGCGGACCGCCACGCCGCTAAGAATATCGACCGCTGACCAAAAGCAGTTCAGGCGGTTTTCTTCAAAAAGGATGGAGGGCGCCCGTTCCATCGAGCAAAGAACGCCCTCCGCTCAGGCTATGTGGCGATACGCCTCAGGCGGCCAGAGTCTTGCCGGTCGCGCCGAGGTCGGTGAACGCCTCGCTCAGCCGATTGACCAACCCCTTCTCAGCCTCGCGCAGCCACTTGCGGGGGTCATAGAACTTCTTGAACGGCGTGCCGTCTTCCGGATCGATCTGGTACTTGAACGCCTTCGGGTGCTCGTCGACGAACTTGCCGATCGGCTCCGAGAACGCAAACTGGGTGTCCGTATCGATGTTCATCTTGAACACGCCGTAGCCCACCGCTTCGGTGATCTGCGCCTTCTCCGAGCCGGAGCCGCCGTGGAACACGAGGTTGAGCGGGTTCGAGCCGGTGTTGTGGCGACGCGCGACCAGGTCTTGCGACTTTTTCAGGATCTCCGGGCGCAGCTTGACGTTGCCCGGCTTGTAAACGCCGTGGACGTTGCCGAACGAGGCGGCGACGGAGAACATGCCGATGTCCGACAGCTTGTCGAAGGCTTGCAGCACGTCCTCCGGCTGGGTGTAGAGCTTGGCGTTGTCGGCGCCCTCGGTGAATTCCGAGCCGATGCCGTCCTCTTCGCCGCCGGTGACACCGAGTTCGATCTCAAGGTTCATGCCCATCTTGGACATCCGCTGGAGGATGCGAGCGCATTCGTTGAGATTCCAGTCGATCGGCTCTTCCGACAGATCGAGCATGTGCGAGCTGTAGAGCGGCTTGCCGGTCTCCTTGTAGAACGCCTCGCCGTAATCGAGTAGGCCCTCGACCCAGGGGATCAGCTTCTTGTTGGCATGGTCCGTATGCAGAACAACGCAGACGCCATAATGCTCGGCCATCATGTGAACGTGCTTGGCGGCGGAGACCGCGCCCAGCACCTTCGCGAGGTTACCATCCGGAAAGCCCTGGCCGGCATAGAACTGCGCGCCGCCGTTCGAGAGCTGGATGATCACGTCCGACTTGTTCTTGGCGGCGGCTTCGAGGACCGCGTTCACCGTGTTGGTGCTGGTGACGTTCACCGCCGGCAGCGCGTAGCTTCCCGCCTTGCAGGCAGCGACGAGCGCCTCGTATTCCTTGCCCGTCACAACGCCCGGCTTCAGGCGTGTCGCGGTTACTGTAGCTCCACTCATTGTTCTCTCCTCCGTGGAAAGGGTGGGCGGCCTCGCCCGTCTCTATTCGTTGCCTTCGTCGATACGGGGCCGGGCGCTCCGTCCCTGCGATGCGATAGGGTATATCAGCTTGTCGGGAGCGGGTGGACTCGAACCCCCGCGTCCGGGGGGCGAAGGCCGAAAAAAATCGCCGGCCGCCGCCCCAAACCGCGACGAGGCTACAACCAGCCCCGTCTTCGAAAATAGAGATAGGGTCCGATCGCGGACATCAACATCAGCAGCAACGCCATCGGGTAGCCATACGCCCAATCAAGCTCGGGCATGAGTTGAAAATTCATGCCGTAGATGCTGGCGACCAGCGTTGGCGGCAGAAACACGACGGCAATAACCGAGAATATTTTAATAATATTATTCTGCTGAATGTTGATCATTCCAAGGGTTGCGTCGAGCAAAAGCTGAAGCTTTTCCGATACACGCTCGACATATCCCATAAGTGACAAAATATCACGCTGAAGATCTTTGACTCGTGGCCGTACTTGTTTTTGGCCAATCTGGCGCATATTCGCATCGAAGAAGGTCAGCATGCGCGACAAACCAACGAGACTTTCATCCACCTTCGAGCAGCGAACGGCGTTGAGGCCGATGGTCTTGAGTTCCTCGCTGTAATCGCGCGGCCCATCCTTGTGATGACTGCCGATAGGCGTGAAGATCGATCGGGAGAGGGCACTAACGTGCGCATCGATACTCTCCAGCGTATCGGCGATCCGATCGACGATGGCATCGAGCAATTCGACGAGGGCGATCTCGGCGCTCGCGCACAGCTCCGGTTGCGAATGGACGCGGGCGACGAACGTCTGAAACGGCGTCGGCGAGGCATAGCGAATGGTCGTCATCAGGCCATCGGAGAGAACGAAGGTGATGGCGCGCGTTTCGGGATCGAGCGTATCGGTGCGGACGAGCACGCTCGCGGTCATGAACAGGGCAAGGCCCTCGCGGTAGAGGCGGCTCGACGGCTCGATCTCGCGCATTTCCTCCGGCGTCGGCACCTCGATGGCGGCGATGCGCTTGATCTGCTCGATTTCCTCGACCGTCGGTTCGAGCAGATCGGCCCACACCAGCCCGTCCGGAAGCGGTTCGCCCGGCTTGGCATGATCCGCGACGATCCGCCCGCCGCGCCGGCAATAGATGGTCAGCATCGTTCGCGCGCCCTCGTCCGTTTTCGGTCCACGTCAGTGTTGCATTCAGGAACCTTTGCCGGAGCCGACCGCGGCCAATCGCCCGAGGGAGCAGATTGGCTCAGTCGATCCACCACCACCCGGACCGCCGTTCGGCGCCGGGGGTAGGATCAGCCGCGCTTGAACAGGCGCTTGATCCGTTTCTTCAGGCTGCCGGGGCTGCGGCCGTCGCGGCCTTCCCGCTTCGGTTTAACCCAGTACATTTGTAGCGAACGCCGCTCCGCGTCGCACGGAACGAAACCGTGATAGGACCGCTCCGAACGGCGAAAGGCGATGAGCGTTCCTTTTTCGGGCGTGACCTCGGCGGCGTAGTCCTCAATATCGTTCACCGAACGCAGCAGCCTCAGCCGCCCCCCCGCGTGCGTCCAGTTTTCATTGAAGTAGATCAGGGCGGTGACGATCTTGGTGCGCGAGTCGTTGTGGATGTTACCATCCGACGGCTCGCTGTACTTGCGCACCGTCGTCTGCAGAACCAGCGGTTCCAGATCGACGTCGAACTTCGCCGCGAACTTGGAGCGGACGAGCGGGCTCGCCAGTTCCTCGAGCAGGCCGGCGAAGACCGGACCGTAGCCGAGGACCTCCGGCGGGAAATTACCCGGCTCGGCGATCTGCGGATAATCGCGGTTGACCTCGGCCAGCACCTCGGGACCGACGAACTGCGGAACGACGATGAAGTCGCACGGGTCGCGCTGCAAGGGCGCCCGGTCGAACGCTTCCAGATCGAGAATGGACATGCTCGACGATCCTAGAGAATACGAACGGATGATTGAACGTCCGCCTATCACATCCTTGAATGTGGCGCAAACGCGTTCGCGCAAGGGTGGTGTCTTCGGTTAAATTTCGGTTACTTGCCCCGCGCGCACTCGACAGCGTCTCCAGCGCGGGTATTCACACTGCGCGCCATGCGAGGTTGAGCAGACGGTGGTCACGCCAGTGAACCTAATGTGCCGGAAGCGGCGCGGACCGCGACCGCGTTTGCAGCTCCCTGCATAGTTCAAGAATTATGCACAAAACCTAAGCCGCTGAAATCAGGCCCCCTTTCCTGTGAAAAATATATGTGCATAATGGGTGCATGATTTACGGCTATGCACGGGTCTCAATGGACGGTCAGAGCGTCGAGGCGCAGGTTGCCGCGCTGACGGCCGCCGGAGCGGAGAAGGTGTTCCGCGAGGTGGCCTCGGGCGCGAAGACCGACCGGGCGCAGCTCCGACGGTTGCTCGACGCTCTCGCCCCCGGCGACGTGCTCACCGTGACGCGGCTTGACCGCCTCGCCCGCTCCACCCGCGACCTTCTCAACACCCTCGCCGCGATCACCGGCAAGGGAGCCGGATTCCGCTCCCTTGGCGACACCTGGGCCGACACCACGACTCCGCTCGGGAGGCTCATGCTCACCGTTTTCGGCGGCCTCGCCGAATTCGAGCGCGAGCTGATCCGCGCCCGCACCGGCGAAGGCCGCGAACGCGCCAAGGCGCGGGGCGTGAAGCTAAGCCGCAAGCCGAAGCTCACTGACCATCAGCGCAAGGAGGCGATAGCCAGGCGGGAGAGGGACGAAGAAACCCTCGCCGAGATCGGGCGCAGCTACAACGTCAGCGGCTGGACGATTGCGAGACTTCCCATATGAGAAGTGCCGATAGATATCGAAGATTCCTACGCTAATCTGGCGCCCATTGGGGGATTACCTAATATACATGAACACCAAGAATCAACTGATATCTACCAAACACCGCCTATAAACTAACACAATACCGTCGCTTTGTAAATATTATTTAGGTTAAACATTGTAATCTCGTCAATGTTTGACAGTATTGTGTTGATTACTCTCGCGTGTCTGCGCTCGCGTTTGCTAAATATTTTCCGCCTCGGCTTCTTCATCATCTGCTCCGTCTATGACGACGAAACCGCCCCCCCTCCAATCAAGCCCATGGTCCCAAAATCTGGGTCCACCTCAGTGCGCGGCAGACAATTTTCCATAAAGCCGGATATGCGATCGACGCCGTAGTCTAAGCATGCATATGCGCAGGCAGGAACAGCACAGCCGCGAACGTTAACGTCGCTGAGGCTGAAAAACATCGTGATTGGGATAAAATTTCGGTTCGCCAGCCGACGAGACGGCGCATCACACCCGTTAAATCCTGAGGCACTCCTCAAGGCTGGCGCGAGAGGATGAACTTGATGACAGCGGTGATTTTCGACGTCGGCGGGGTGCTGATCAACTGGGACCCGCGCTACCTCTACCGGACGCTGTTCGACGGCGACGACGCGGCGATGGAGCGGTTTCTCGCCGAGGTGTGCACGCCGGACTGGAACCGCCGGCTGGATGCCGGCCTGCCGTTCGCCGACGGCGTGGCCGAGCTGATCGCCCGCTTCCCCGAGCACGCCGGGCTGATCGCCGCCTATGACCTGCGCTGGGAGGAGATGGTGCCCGGCGCGCTGTCCGGGACGATCGCGGTGGTCGAGGCGTTGTACGCCGCCGGGGTGCGGCTTTACGCGCTGACCAACTTCTCGGCCGAGAAGTTCCCCCTCGTCCGCCGCCGTTTTGACGTCTTCGCGCTGTTCGACGGCTTCGTCGTCTCGGGCGAGGTCGGCCTGGTCAAGCCTGACCCCGGGATCTACCGCCACCTGCTCCGCCGCTTCGACCTCGAGCCCGCGTCCTGCCTGTTCATCGACGACGTCGCCGCCAACGTCGAGGGGGCGCGGGCGGTCGGGCTGCGCGCCGAGCCGTTCCGCGGCGCCGAGGCGCTGCGCGCCGATCTCGAACGCTACGCGATCCTCTGAGCGCGCGCGGGCGCCTGCCCGGCCTCGCGCCAAGTCCGCCGCTAGCAGCTATAGGTGCCGCGGGCGAATAGCACCAGCTTTTCCAGCTCCATATCGTTGATGACCGTCTCGTGATGATGGATCACCCAGCGGCTCAACTCGTCGCCGGCGACGATCCCCGCCGGCGCACCATCCTCGATGACGACAAGGTAGCGGCCGGGCGTTCCGGCGATGTCCGCAAGGCAATCGGCCACGGACCGGCCGGCATCCACCGTAACGACCCGCCGGTTCATCGCCTCGGCGATCGGCACCGCCGCGATCGGCCGCGCATCGTCCAGGCGCGAGCGCAGGAAATCCCGCTCGGAAAACATCCCGCAAATCGCCCCGCCGTCGACGATGACGAGGCAGCCGAGATCGCGCTCGACCATCGCCCGCAGCGCGTCGTCCACCGTCGCCTCGATACCGAGCCAGCAGGCCGCCCGCGGCGCTGCGGCAAGGATCTGGCCGACCGATCGGTAGGCTCGCTGAGGGGTGGTCGACGGTTTCTTCATCGCAGGTCAGATATGGGGGAAAAGCCGCCGGCCCCCGACGCCGAACGTGCCCTAAGGCCGGCTGAGTTCCCGCCAGATCGCGTAGTCGGCGCGAAAGGCGGAAAGTGATTGCCAGACGCGCAGGAAATCGGGATCGCTGCTGCTCGCCTGCTGCACCACCTGCTTCCACGCGCGATCCAGCGCGTCGAGAATTCCGGGCGGCAGCCGCTGCAACCGGATGCCCTGGGCAAAGAATTCCTTCAGCGCCACGAACTGCACCGCCTCGCCTTTCGCCAGGGTATCGCTGATCGTATCGCCGCACAGTGTTTCGACCTGCGCCTGCTGCGAGACGTTGAGCTGCTGCCATTTCTTCAGATTGATGATCAGAACGACGGTCGTCAGCGACTGCTTCCAGCCCTCGGGATAGTAATTCTTCAGCCAGGTGCCGAATTCCATCCGCCGGTCGATCGCCGGAGAGGCATAGGCGACCGCGTCGACGTTCCCCTGCTCGATCGCCAGCATCAGATCGCCCGGCGCATAGGTGACAATATCGACGCCCAAGCGCGAGAGCGCCCGGGCGGCCAGGCCACCCGCGCTCATTTTCAGCCCCTTGAGATCTTGCACCGAGAGCAGCTCGTGGCGGAACCAGCCGAAGGCGCTGGGCGGAAGCATCCCGCAAACCAGGGCATGCACATTGTGTTGTTCGTTCAAGGAGTCGAACAGCTCCTTACCGCCGCCGAGCTGCAACCAGGCAAGAAATTCGTCGGCCGAAGGGCCGAAGGGAACGCCGGCGAAGATTCGCAACGCCGGCACGCGATTGCCCGCGACATCCGGCGTCGTCAGTGCGGCGTCGACGGCTCCCGCCCCCACCGCCTCGAACACGTCATCGACCGCGGCGAGCGCTCCCGGCGGATAGGAGCGGATCTCGAACTGTCCGCGCGAAACCTCCCAGATGCGTGAATCGATCCGCTTGGCGAGATCGCCGGCGACCGGCATGTCCGGCGGAAATCCCCCCGCCAGTTTCAACGAAACGGCTGGACGCGAGACCAGCGCACGCGGCAGTTTCTCGGCAAGGTCCGCCGCGGACGGCGCCGGCGACGTTCCCCCGGATCCGGCCGCGGTGCGCTCGAGCCGCGGCGCGATAACCGTCGCGCCGAGCACCACGCCGAGCACGGCGCCGACAATGAGACCGATGACGATGTTTCTCATCGATCAGCGCAGCGCCAATTGCTGCCGGCAGGCATGGCGTTCGGGAGTGGCAAACGCACCTCGGGAAGCGAAGACATGGGCCGGAACATAACCGCTCACGGACGCTAGACGAGCCTGGGTGGACAGACAAGCATTGTTCTGGCGCTCAGAATGGCCGTCGCGCGGGTCCCGCGGACCTGCGGCCGGTTGCGCGCGGACTCATCCTGGGCGACGACTTGCATGGCGGGTGAATCGACGTGCCCAACAGCGGAGAACGGCGAATGGAAAGGCAAGACGATGGGGGCGAGTGGATCTTCGGCTATGGCTCGCTGATGTGGCGGCCGGGCTTTTCCTACGTGGAAACACTGCCGGCCCTCCTTCGCGGCTACCACCGCTCCTTCTGCGTCTTTTCGCATTTCTATCGCGGCACGCCCGACGAGCCGGGGCTGGTGCTCGGTCTGGCGCCGGGCGGAACTTGCCAGGGCCTGGCCTTTCGCGTGCGGACGGCGGAGTTCCCGGCGGTCAAGGCCTACCTCGATGAGCGCGAGCTCGTCTCTTATGCCTACACCGCCGACCGGCTTGCGGTCGAAACCGCGCACGGCGAGGTCCGTGCCTATACCTTCGTCGCCGATCCACGGCATCCGCAGTACGCCGGCGAACTCGGGCTGGTACGATCGGCCGAGTTCATCGTCCGCGCCCAAGGCCACGCGGGCCTCAATCGCGACTACCTGATCGAGACGATCCGCCGGCTGGAGCAGGAGGGATTTTCCGACGACGCGCTGCACGCGCTGCTACGCCGGGTCGAATACCTGACCGGCGTGCTCGAAGCCGGCGGCGGCATTTGACGACGACATCTGGCGGCATCTGGCGGCACCGGGGCCGGCCGCACAGGCGGCCGGCCGGCTCAGGCGAGGCAGGTTCCGGCCGGCAGGGAAAAGCCGCGCAGGAACGCCTCGACATCGGTCGCGGTCCGACCCGGCCGTTGAAGCCGCAGCGGCCGCAGCGCCCCCGCCCCACAGGCAACGGCAAGGCGGTCGTCGACAATCAGCCCTGGCGAAGCGGAGACATCACCAAGGCGATCCGCCGCGAGGACCTTGATCCGCTCGCCGCCATGCTCGAACCATACTCCCGGCTGCGGATTGAGCGCCCGTACGCACCGGTCAAGCACGTCCGCCGGCCGGGTCCAGTCGATCCGTCCCTCCTCTCGCCCAAGCTTGGTGGCATAGGTGGCGCCCTCCGCCGGCTGTGGCGTCGGATGCAGCGTTCCTGCGGCGACGCCGTCCAGCGCATGGACCATCAACTGCGCGCCGAGCACACCCAGGCTCGCGTGCAGCGCCGCCGCCGTCGTCTCGTCACCGATCGGCACGGACGCCCGCAGCAACACCGGCCCGGTATCAAGTCCCGCCTCCATCTGCATGATGGTCACGCCGGTCTCGGTATCGCCGGCGAGGATCGCTCGCTCGATCGGCGCCGCGCCGCGCCAGCGCGGCAGCAGCGAGCCATGAACATTGAGGCAACCAAAGCGCGGTGCATCGAGAATCGCTTGCGGCAGAATGAGCCCATAGGCCGCCACCACCGCCGCATCCAGGCCGAGTTCGCTGAAGGATCGCTGCGCGTTTTCATCGCGCAGACTCGCCGGCGTTCGCACGGCAAGACCGCGAGCGTCGGCAAAGGCGTGCACCGGTCCTGGCCGCGGCTTGTGACCGCGGCCGGCTGGGCGCGGCGGCTGGGTGTAGACCGCGACCACCTCGTGCCCCGCCGCCAGCAGCACCGTGAGGCTCGGCAACGAAAACGCCGCGCTGCCCATGAACGCCAGCCGCAACGGCTGCGCCGCGTGGTGCGGGAGCACACTAGCCGGGTGAGGGTCGACACCGCTAGCGGCGGCGCCGCCTGCGCTCGTCATTCCTGTGCGCCTTTTCCTGTCCTGACGGGAATTCGCTCCGGGCGCCAGCCCCCGCGCGCCTACTCGGCGGCGGACGACAGCCGCTTGGACTTCGCCAGCTTGCGCAAAATCATGTTGCGCTTGAGCTGCGAGAGGTGATCGACAAAGAGCACGCCTTCGAGGTGGTCGATCTCATGCTGGATGCATTTCGCCAAAAGCCCGCTCGCCTCCAGTTCCCGGGTGACGCCCTCATGATCGAGATAGCGGACGCGGATCGCTTGCGGGCGAACGACGTCAGCAAAGTGCTCGGGCAGTGACAGACACCCTTCTTCGCTTTCCACCAGTTCGGCCGAGCTCCAGATCACTTCGGGGTCGGCCATCCGGTATGGCCGCGCCGGCTCCTCGGGAAGCGAGACGTCGACGACGATGACGCGCTTGAGCACGCCGACCTGCGGCGCGGCAAGACCGATCCCATTGGCGGCGTGCATGGCCTCCAGCATCCCGTCCATCAGATCGCGCACGGCGGTATCGACAGTGCCGACGGCTTTGGCGCGTTGCTTTAGTCGTGGGTCAGGGGCGACGATGATCGAAAGTTTGCTCATGAATGGTCTTTAATCTTAACTCGCACCGGGGATCCGGCATTACGCCTGCTCTTTATGACATAGGGACGGCGCGCGAGCGACGTCAAGCGCTCGCGCGCGGGTGACACGTCAAGCGCTCGCGCGCGGCGCGTCACCCCCAGAGCGCGGGCTCGGGTGGAAAGATATAGCCGTCAGCGAACTTGAGCGCCGGGCCACGGTCGTGCGCCAGCCACAGGGGACCGTCGAGATCGACGATATCGGCGTCCGCGGCGAGGAGCATGGCGGGGGCGATCCCCAGCGACGTTGCCACCATGCAGCCAACCATGACCCGCAGACCCCGCTCCCGCGCGGCCGCGGTCATGCGCAGGGCTTCGGTCAAACCGCCCGCCTTGTCGAGTTTGACATTGATCATGCCATAGGCGCCGGCCAAGCGATCAATGTCCCCGGCGGTGTGGCAGGACTCGTCAGCGCACAGCGGCACCGGGGACGGGAAGTCGCGCAAGCAGTCGTCCGCGCCCGCTGGCAGCGGCTGCTCGATCACGTCGACGTCAAGCGCCGCCAGCATCCCGACGATGCGCTCGAGCAGGGTGAAGTCCCAGCCCTCGTTGGCATCGACGATGAGCCGTGCCGACGGTGCCGCGGCGCGCACCGCGCCCACCCGCTCGACAACGTCCTCGGCACCGACCTTGATCTTCAGCGACGGGCGGTCGCGCAGTTGCTGGGCCGCCGCCGCCATTGCCTCGGCGGTATCGAGTGCGATCGTCTCAGCGGTGACCACCGGCCGCGGCGCGGCGCCGGCGGCAATCTGCCAGACATGACGGCCGCTGGTCTTGGCATCAAGGTCCCACAGCGCGCAATCAAGCGCGTTACGCGCGGCGCCGGGAGTAAGGCGCTCGCGCAGTCCCGAGCGGTCCAGACCGGCTTCGATATCAGCGGCGGCGGCGGCGATCGTCGCAAGGACGCTCTCGGTGCTTTCTCCATAGCGCGGATAGGGAACGCATTCGCCGCGGCCGTGCGCTCCGTTCTCCTCGATCTCCACCACCACCACCTCGGCGGTCGTCTTGGTGCCGCGGGAAATCGTGAATGGACGGGCCAACGGCCAGGATTCACCGCGCATCGTCATCTTGCGCATCATCGCACCCCTTCGATGAGCCGGTCGACGAGGCGCTCGACGCCGTGGACCAGCGGATCGACGCACGGCAACCCGAAGCGGTCCTCCAGGTCGGCGAGGTAGCCGTCGACGGTTTCAGCCGGCATCGCGCTGGTATTGATCGCCATGCCGATGCACGTCGCGTCAGGGTTGGTCAGACGGGCCGCCTGCTCATTGACGGTGATGCATGTGGCGATGTCGGGTAGCGACCTCTTCGCCAGGCCGCGCATGTGCGTGCGCGTCGGCTCGTGGCACATCACCAGCGCATCGGCCTGGGCACCGTGCAGCAGGCCGAGGCTCACGCCGGCGAAGGATGGGTGAAACAGCGAGCCTTGACCTTCGATGACGTCCCAATGGTGAGGGTCGGCGGCCGGCGCCAGCCATTCGGTCGCGCCGGAGATGAAATCCGCCACCACCGCATCGACGCAGACACCGTCACCGGCAATGAAGATGCCCGTCTGACCGGTGGCGCGGAAATCCGCGTCGAGACCGCGCCGGCGCATGGCTTCGCACAGCGCCAGGGCCGTATACATCTTGCCGACCGAACAATCGGTGCCGACAGCAAGCAGGCGCTTTCCCGAGCGCGGCTCACCGGTACCGACCCCGAAGCCGCGCGTCGGATGGCGGACGTCGTAAAGGCCCCGTCCCTTGCTCGCGGCCAGTTCGCTGAGGCGCGGAATGTCGCGCAGGCGGTCATGCAGCCCGCTGGCGAGATCAAGGCCGGCGTCCAGCGCGCGCGCGAGGATCTCGCACCAACTGTCGGGAATGACGCCGCCGGCATTGGCGACGCCGACGATCAACGTGCCGGCACCGGCTGCGGCCGCTTCCTCCGGTGTCATCTCCGGCAGATCGAGCCACGCGATGCAGCCCGGCAGACGGATCTGGCCGATGCACCAGTCGCGCCGCCAGCGCAATACGCCCAGGGCCGTCTTCGCCGCGAGTTGGTCGGAAGCGTTGCCGACGAACAACACGTAAGGTCGTTTCAGCATCCATCACCCCGTTGCTGTCGAGCCGACGGCTCGATCCCAGACCGTTCGTTGGAACCTCGAACGAGCCACCGATCCTTTCGGGCACAGCGCCCGCAGGGCACGCTCGTCTTGCAGGCATCTTGCCAGATTTTCGCCAGGAGGGCCTAGAGCGCGTCTCGCGCCAGTCATCCACCGCTCATCCACTTTTAAGCAACTATCATTCAACTACAACAATACAAAATGTTCCTCGTTTGTGCACTTGCAATGCGTCTGCATTACTTAAGGAAAAAATGGTTCCCGGTTTCGCTTTACAAGCAACAAAAAGCGGTAATTTACATGCCTATGCGAAACTGGATTGACACGGTCCCCAGGCTTCGTATCTTTATCAATCGTAATATTCGTCAGGCGCCCATATGGACGCCATATTTCGTGGAGAATAGGAAGGGTCCAAGCAAGGCCCCCACCACCGGAAGGAGAATAAATGGCTCGCGGAATCGTCAAACATCTAGGGGTCGCGGCCGTCGGCGCTGCGTTCTGGGCTGCGGCCCTGCTGCTGCCCCCGGACATCGCCGCAAACGCACAGTCGGCTCTCGTGCCGCATCTGACGCCGGGCGAAGCGGCGAATCCGACCGCGGCCGCAGTTCGCAACACGATCATCGCCGACCGGAACGTCGAGCCCGAGTTCGAGTGCCTGGCGCAGAACATCTACTGGGAAGCGCGGGGCGAGCCCTTCGACGGCATGCTCGCAGTGGCGTTCGTAACTCTCAACCGCGTTGCCGACGACGACTTCCCCAAAAGCATTTGCGGCGTCGTCAAGCAGGGTGTGAGCCTTGGCCTCCACCGGTGCCAGTTCTCCTGGGCGTGCGACCAGTACACGGACCGTCCGCGCAGAGGCGCGGCCTGGGACGAGGCTCGCGAGGCGGCATTTCAGGCACTGTTCCTCGACGAACCCGACCCCACCGATGGCGCTTTGTATTTTCACGCGACGCGCGTCCGGCCAAGCTGGGCACGATCGATGGTTCGCGTCGGCCGGATCGGCAAGCACGTCTATTACCGCCAGCCGCTCAGCGTCGCGAACGACACCAAGAACCAGCACTCCTGATGCCGGCGATCGTCCCGTCTTCGGACGGACTGCAGACTTGGCGGTAACGCGTCAAACAAGTGGACGACGCGAGAGTGCCGCCTCAGGCGTCACTCAATACGCGGCGTAGGATCCGTGCGATTTCGTCGATATGCTCCACTTCGGCGATCAGCGGCGGAGCGACGATGCCGGTATCTCCGGTCCATTTGATTAGCAGCCCTTCGTCATACATCCGCTTCAGGCAGCGATAGCCGCGGGCGCCGGGAGCTCCGTCGGGGGCAAGATCGAAGGCGGCCAGCAGGCCATAGCCGCGAACGTCGGTGACGAGCGGAAGATCGGCCAGCTCGAACATCCGGTCGAGAAAGTACGACGATAGCGCCGCCGCCCGATCGAACAGCCGTTCGTTCTCGTAAATATCCAATGTCGCCAATGCCGCCGCTGTCGCCGCCGGATGGGCCGAGAACGTATAGCCGTGGAACAGCTCGACAGCATGCGGGGGGGCACGGTCGGCAATCCCCGTCCAGACCTTCTCCGAACAGGCGACCGCGCCCATCGGCTGGGCGCCGTTGGTCAGCGCCTTGGCCACGGTCATGATGTCGGGCACGACACCAAAGCTGTCAGAGGCAAAGGCCCTGCCCGTGCGCCCGAAGCCGCAGATCACCTCGTCAAAGACGAGAAGAATGCCGTTCCGATCGCAAATGGCGCGGAGCTGCTCCAGGTAGCCTTGCGGCGGCACGAGCACGCCGGTCGATCCGGCGATCGGCTCGACGAAGCAGGCGGCGATCGTCTGTGCACCGTAGAGATCGCAGAACCGCTGCAGGTCGCGGGCGAGATCGCCGCCGCTCGCCGCCTGGCCGCGCACGAAGCGTTCATCCGACTGCTGGGTGTGCCGCATATGCACGACGTTCGGCATGACTGCCGGGAAGGCATCGCGATTGCGCTGGATGCCGCTGAGCGAGGTGCCGCCGATGTTCACGCCGTGATAGGCGCGCTCGCGCGAGACGAAGCGGGTACGTTGAGCCTCACCGTTGGCGCCGTGATACGCCATGGCGATCTTCAGTGCCGTATCGATCGCCTCGGAACCCGAGTTGCAGAAAAGCAGATGATCCAGATCGCCGGGCGTGATGCGGGCGAGGCGGGATGCCAGCTCGAACGAGGACGGATGGCCGAACTGGAAGTGCGGCACGTAGTCCATTTCGCTGAGCTGAGCGGCGACGGCATCGGCGATCGACCGGCGGCCATGCCCGGCGGCGCAGCAGAACAGTCCCGACGCCCCATCGAGGACGTGGGTGCCGTCAGGCGTCCAGTAGGACATACCTTCAGCGCGGACCATCAGTCGCGGGGCTGCATAGAAGTCCCGGCTGGCACTGAATGGCATCCAGTGGTGAGCCAGCGAATTGGGCATACGGGTCATTTCAGGACTCCGGACCGGAATCTGCCGCAGGGACGCAGACGATGCCAGGAGCGCCGGGATCGACGGGACTCCGCATCGCGACGCAAGGTGAACCGGCTAGGTCGTATCGTCGCGGCGGCAGCGATCGAGAGCCGACTCGACACCCCCCAGATCATGCTGCTGGGCGCCAGCAGCGGCTTGCTCACGATGGTGTAGGTGATCCGCTCGGCGGACGGATCGAAGTCATATCCGAGGACCAGCGCACCGAACGGCGTCGCCGTCGTCGCCGTGCCGCGGTTGGCGTCTTCGTCCTTGAACACCGTTCCATGCTGGCTACGGCCGGTATCACGCAGCCGCTCCCACGTCCCCGCCGACACATGATCGAAGCTCCGCGTATCCAATCCGACACCTCCCGAACCAAGTGATTGAGTCTCTCTCCCGCCCGTTCGCGCCGGATCGTGCAGGGAGTGGCGCCATCATTGAACCGCTTGCCGAGCAACGGCAAGCAATTATCGGCGGCGCCAATACCATAAGACGGAGCGCTCTTATGCCGGATCAGCGGCGACGCCCCGACCTCGGACCTTGCGTGGGCGATCCGCCGAGACCGGCGCGGCGCAGGGCCTCCGCCATGGCTCCGTCGGCTGCCGGTGCTGGCGGCGAGGGTTTCTTCGCCCGTGGCGGTTGTGACGTGTTGGCGCGGACCGGCTTGGGCGTCGACGCCGGGGGGGCTTTTTCGGCGCGCGTCCCACGCGGGCGACTCGCCTGTGGCTCCTCAAGGCGCATGCTCAGCGCGATGCGCCGACGGGCCTGATCGACGTCGAGAACCTTGACCCGAACGATGTCACCCGGCTTGGCGATCGCACGCGGGTCCTTCACGAAGGTATTGGCCATCGCCGAGATGTGCACCAACCCGTCCTGGTGCACACCGATGTCGATGAAGGCGCCAAACGCGGCGACATTGGTGACCACGCCCTCGAGCACCATCCCGGGAACGAGATCAGCCAGCGTGTGCACGTCGTCGCGAAAGCTCGCGGTCTTGAACGCCGGGCGCGGGTCGCGTCCAGGCTTTTCCAGCTCGCGCAAAATATCCGAGACCGTCGGCACGCCGAAGTTGGCATCGGTGAAGTCGTTGGCGACGAGGCTTCGCAACACCGGCGCGTTGCCGATCAGCGCTTTGAGGTCTTTGTTGGTCGCGGTGATGATCCGGCGAACGATGGGATAGGCTTCCGGGTGCACACCCGAGGCATCGAGGGGATCCTCGCCGCCCGGAATGCGCAGAAAGCCGGCACACAACTCGAAGGCCTTGGGTCCAAGGCGCGGCACGTCCTTCAGCGCCGCACGGGTGGCAAAGCGGCCGTTGGCGTCGCGATGGCGGACGATATTCTCGGCCAGGCTGTCGCCGACACCGGAAACCCGTGCCAGCAGCGGAGCCGAAGCGGTGTTGACGTCGACGCCGACCGCGTTCACGCAGTCCTCGACGACGGTATCGAGCGAGCGGGAGAGCTTCTGCTGGCTGAGATCATGCTGGTACTGGCCAACGCCGATCGACTTGGGGTCGATCTTGACCAGCTCGGCCAGCGGATCCTGCAGCCGCCGGGCGATGGAAACGGCGCCGCGCAGCGAGACGTCAAGCTCGGGAAGTTCCTGTGAGGCAAAGGCGGAAGCGGAATAGACCGAGGCGCCAGCCTCGGAGACGACGATCCGGGTCAGGCCGAGCTCCGGATGGCGGGCGATCAGGTCAGCGGCCAGCCGGTCGGTCTCGCGCGAGGCGGTGCCGTTGCCGATAGCGATCAAATCGACCGCATGTGTCTTGGCAAGGACCGCCAATCCCTCGATCGCCTCGTCCCAGCGCCGCTGGGGCTCATGCGGATAAATCGTCGCCGTCGCCACCACCTTGCCGGTGGCATCGACGATGGCGACCTTGACACCGGTGCGGAATCCGGGATCGAGGCCCATCGTCGTCCGCGTGCCGGCGGGTGCCGCGAGCAGAAGGTCGCGCAGATTGCCGGCGAAGACCCGCACCGCTTCCTCTTCCGCCGCCTGCCACAGCCGCAGGCGCAGATCGATCTGCAGGTGCACGAGGATTTTCGTCCGCCACGCCCAGCGCACGGTATCGGCCAGCCAGCGATCGCCGGGACGGCCGGCGTCGATCAACCCGAAATGATGGGCGATGCGCCCCTCGTAGGTGGCCTGATCCGCTCCGACGCCCGCCGCCTCCCCGCCTTCGTCCGGCGCCAGATCGAGATCGAGCACCTCCTCCTTCTCGCCACGGAACAGCGCGAGGATGCGATGCGACGGCAGCTTGGTGAGCTCTTCGGCGTAATCAAAATAATCGGCGAACTTCGCCCCCGCCTCGGCCTTGCCCTCGCGCAGGCGCGAGATCAGCCGTCCGCGCGTCCACACTTCCTCGCGCAGGGCACCGATCAGCTCGGCGTCCTCGGCAAAGCGCTCGACGAGGATCGCCCGCGCGCCATCCAGCGCCGCATCGACGTCGGCGACGTTCAGCTCGGCATTGACGTAGCCCTCGGCGGCGACGCGGGGATCAAGCCCGGGGTCGGCGATCAGCGCGTCGGCCAGCGGCTCGAGGCCGGACTCGCGCGCGACCTGCGCCTTCGTCCGTCGCTTCGGCTTGAACGGCAGATAGAGATCTTCGAGCCGTGCCTTGGTGTCGGCGGCCTCGATCTCCGCCTTCAGCGCATCGTCAAGCTTGCCCTGCTCGGCGATGCTCTCAAGGATGACCTTGCGTCGGTCTTCCAGTTCGCGCAGGTACGAAAGGCGCTCTTCGAGCGTGCGCAACTGCGCGTCGTCGAGCGTTCCGGTCGCTTCTTTGCGATAGCGGGCGATGAACGGCACCGTCGCCCCCTCGTCGAGCAGGGCGATCGCCGCCGCCGCCTGCCAGTCTTCGGCGCCAAGTTCCTCGGCGATACGTTGCGTGATCGATTTCATCGGACCTGCCCGACGTAAAGGGAGGAGGGATATGCAATGCCGCCGGGCAAGACCGCTCGCGCGGCCCGCGACGTCGATCGCTCCGGGCGGCTCTTGTACCCATCCCGCTCGCTCAGGTCAAAGCCCTACTCCACATGCGGGATCATCGGGGCGCCAAGCGTTGCTCTCCTGCCGCGCCCGCCACCGAAGACGGCCATGTTGCCGCCTGCCCGACGGGCTGCGCGCCGGATGGTTGACAAGACAATTGCTCGCGGCGGCGGGTGCGGTCACACTGCGCCCCTACAGGGACCTTCCGCTCCGCGGACCGACGTTTTCCATTCATAACCATAGGGAGGCTGGGCACATGACCGATCTCGTCGTGCATGTCCGCAAGCCGGACGATTGGGCATCGTCCGTGCATATTCATTACTGGAATGCCTGGCCACAACCGGACGGCAGCACCTGGCCGGGCGCAGCGATGGAGGACGAGGGCGATGGCTGGTTCGTCTATCGCTTTGCCGGCGTGCGATCGGCGAATCTGCTGTTCCACGACAACGCCGGCCGGCAGACCGCCGATCAGTGGCGCGACCGTGACGGCTGGCTGCGCGACGGCCGCTGGACCGATGCCGCCCCGGAGCCGGAGGGCGCCAATGCCGTCGCTGGAACCGCCACCGGGACCGCCCCTGCCCGCCCCGCGGCGCCTGCCGCGCCGCCGCGCGACCCGGGGCTTCCCGATTTCCGCGAGGAGACGATCTACTTCCTGATCACCACGCGGTTCTACGATGGCGATCCGTCGAACAACTTCTTCTGCCGCGACCGCATCAAGTTCAACGCCGCGGGCGAGCCCGAGGACCCGCACTGGCGGGGCGATTTCAAGGGTCTGATCCAGCAGCTCGATTACATCCGCGACCTCGGCTTTACCGCCATCTGGATCACCCCGCCGGTCGAGAACCGCTCCGGCCTCGACTACCACGGCTATCATGCCTACGACTGGAACCGCATCGATCCCCGGCTGGAGAGTCCTGACGCCACCTACCAGGATCTGATCAACGAGGCGCACGCGCGCGGCATCAAGATCATTCAGGACGTGGTGATCAACCACTCCTGCCAGTACGGTATTCGCGGCATCGTTCATATCGATCACCTGCCGATCAAGTACTACGTCCCGCAGGGCCGCCAGCAGGGCCAGGAGAACAACGGCCCCTATAAGGGCAGCCTCGGCAACTATGCCTGGCCCAATCGCGACGACATTGATAATCCCGTCGCCCCCGCCTGGTACCGGGAGCGCCACGCCCGCGACCCCGAGGGCATCGAGCCGCTCATCGATCCGCAGACCGGCGAGACCGTGCCCAAGCCCGGCTACAACCCCGGCCGCTTCTTCGGCATCGATGCCGGCTCGCTCGATCCCAACTGGTACCATCAGGACGGCTTCATCATGGGCGGCGATTGGGAGAGCGCCTGGCCCCTGCAGCAAAAGCACATCGCCGGCGACTGCATCGACCTCGCCACCGAGCGGCAAAACGTCAAGGACTACCTCATCGACGCGATCAACCACTACCTCGACATGGGCGTCGACGCGCTGCGCATCGATACCGTCAAGCACGTCGAGCGCAATAACCTGCTCGAATACGTCAACGCCTGGAAAGCCCACAAGCCCGGGGTGTTCGTCTTCGGCGAGAACCTGGTAAAGGGCTACGGCTGGGGCGATATGGGCGGCGGCGATAACGGCCCGTCGCCGATCCGCCCGTGGTGGTACACCCGCCTCGGCGACGATCCGCGCAACCCCAACTCAGGCGGCGATTCCGGTTTTGCCGTCCTCGATTTCGGCCTGTTCTCATCGTTCCGCGACAACGTCAGCCGCGGCCACTTTCAGGGCATGGCCCAGGCGATGTCGATGGACTGGATCTACGGCGATCCGTCGACGCTGATCACCTTCTTGCAGAACCACGACGTCGGTCCCGACAACGACTTCCGCTTCCGTTTCAAGGGCGATCAGTGGATGGCGGCCGCCGCCTACAACGTGCTGTGGACGGTGCGCGGCATCCCCTGCCTCTATTACGGCGAGGAGGTCGAATTCATGAAGGGCGCGCCCCAGGACGTCATCGAGGCCAACGACACCCTCGATCGCACCGGCCGCGCCTACTTCGGTGATTATCTCGAACCAGGGCGCATTGGCGAGACCCAGCGCCACCCGCTCTACCAGCACATCCGCCGCCTCAATCAGATCCGTCGGGCGATACCGGCGCTGCAGAAGGGGTGGATGCGCGACATCAACGAGTGGGGCTCGGGAATGAGCTTCGTGCGCGATTACAACGGCGGCGAGAGCCTTGCCGTCGTCGGCCTTGCCATCGGCTCCGACCAGCAGGTCAGCGTCGGCAACATCCCGCCCGGCACCTACCGCGATGCGGTGACCGGCGGCGAGCAGACCGTCGGCGGCGATATCTCCTTCCATGTTCGCGCCAACTCCGCCGGCGTCTGGGTGCTCAACGGCCCCGGCAAGATCGGCGAGGACGGCGCCTACCTGCGGTAGCGGGCGCAGCGGCGGATAGAGAAAAAGGCGGCGGCGGTCTGACCCCGCCGCCGACGTTGTGCGCGGAGGTGCTCCGCGCATCCACGCCACGTGATCCCCTCCCGACCGGAACTCTGCGTCGAGAACCGCGCTTCAGGGTTCAGGGCTCGAAGTTGGACGACAAGCACAACACCCGAAAACCGATGTCGAAGTTGCGGTAGTTCGGGTGGAAGCCATTTCGATAAGCCGAGCGCGCGTAGTCCTGGCTGAGGTACCAGGACCCACCGCGAAGCACGCGGGCATCGGGAAAGTCCTTGTCGGACGGATCGTACAAACTGTCGCACCACTCCCAGGCATTGCCGGCGAGATCCTCGATGCCCAGCTCCACTTGCCGCGATCGGGGAAAAAGACCAACCGGCGAGGTCACGTCGAGGCCGGCCTCCCGCGTATTGCAGATGCCGTCTTGCCACTCGTCGCCCCACGGGTATACGTGGCTATCAGCGCCGACGGCGGCGGCCTGCCATTCCTGCTCTCTGGGCAGACGTCCACCCACCCACCGGCTGTACGCCTCAGCCTCCCAGAAACTCACCCCCACCACCGGCTGGTTGGGAGCGTTCCAACGATGGTCGTGCCAGAATTCAGGCGCGCTCACCTCTTCCTCTTCCTTCCAAAGCCACCCGACGTCCGACCACCACTGCGACGTGCGATAGCCGCCGCTATCGAGAAATCCTTTGTACTGGCTGTTGGTGACCGGATAGCGGCCGATCCAGAACGGCGCCGCGATCGGGATTGTATCGCCCTGATCGCCACGGGGACCAAAACCGTCGCGAACCTCACTGTAGGCCTCTGGATCGCGCAGTCCTCGAATCCTTGGATCTCCCAGCCGGCCAAGGCAGATCCCCAACGCCTGGCGTGCCGGCAACGCCACCTGGTCATCAATGGCATCGAGAGCAAGACGGCGGAATCGCTCCTGCAGATCGTCGGGTACGACATATTTCTTGGCGACGCACAGATCGAGCGCTTCGGCGATAAACACCGCCGACGCCGTGTTTGCTTTGACCGATACCCGGTCCTGATCAGCGATCAGTCGTTCGAGCAGGCGCATACCCCACCCGGCGTCGCGGTTCGTGATCTGGGCGGCGAACAGGAAGAGCAACGTCGCCCGCCACTCGGGGATCGCGCGGCGCTCGCGGAACACCGTGTCGACGTCGCCGCCGGTCCGCGGGATACGCTGTGCTGCGAGGAACTCCTGAAAGCTCAGGTGGTAGAAGGCAGCCCGCTCGTTCTCCCGCGGCACGAGCAGGCCGGAGCGGTTCAGCAGGTCCTCGCGCCGCATCGCGATTTCCGCCTGGTCGGTCTCGTAGGCGGGGTTCAGCCTGGCGAAGCAGGCGAGCAGGCGTTCCGTCTCATCCCAGCTGATCTCGGCGGCCGGCGTAAGCCGCGGCGCGCCTTCGTCGCCCACGTGCATGCCGAATGCGATCGCCTCCAGACGACGCTCGATGGGATCGCGCTCGCGTGCGTCACCCGGATAACGACTGTGCAGCACTCTGGCAACGATACTCTTGTAAAGCTCGTAGCGATCCTCGGGAAGCCGCCCGCCGTTGTCGTAAAGCACGCACAGCGCGCTCAGCAACATGGGATTATCGACCAGCGGCGCGAGGTCGTCGCGACCGCGAATGGTCGCGATGAGATCGGCGGTCTTTTCCGACTTGCCGAGCGTATGGAACCATCGGCCGATGAACAGGTCCCGCAATTCTGCCGGCAGCGGTTCGAGCGGCGCGCTCGCCAGCCCCAGTCGGTGCACGCCGGCGTCGTCGAGGCCGTAGGGACGGCTGGTCAGCAGGATACGGTTGCCTGCCTTCTCCCAGGCGGGTAGCGCGTCCTCAATGCCGCTCAGCAGCAGTTCGCGCGGATAAACGATTACATCGTCGTGTTTTTCCGCGGTCGGCACCTCGTCCAGCCCATCCAGCAGCAGGAAAGCGCGGCCGGCGTCGAGATGCGCGCGGAACAATTCGCCGCTGAGTCCCGGCGGCGGCGAGCGGTCCACCCAGCCGGCGAGTGCGCGCTGCAGATCGGGCCGGCGCCAGATGCGTTCGCCATGGCCGCAGTCCATGCTTCGCCAGAATTCCCGCAACGGGATCAGCAGCGGAAGCCGGGCGCGCAAGCTTGCCGGCACCGGCTCGGCGAACACTTCCGGCGCCGGAACCGGGTGCGCGATCTCGGCGCCTGGCACGCTCTGCAGCGCCGCCCAGCGACAGAACGTCGACTTGCCGGCGCCGGCGACCGCCGCGACATAGAGCGACTCCGCATCAAGGCGTCGCAGGAGCGGCACGAGCTGCCGGTCTTCGGATTGCTCATGCGGCTTGCGTTTGGTTGTTTTTCCGACGTCGGCTGCTGGGGAAGCCCGTGTCAGCGCCGGTACATAAACATTGGTCAGTGTGACCGACCGGCCTTCCTTCGCGCCCAGCAGGTCAATCCTCTCGAAGCTGCTCCGCAACCATGCATGATATTCACCTGGGATTGTCAGGGATGGCGACACCGGCACCTCGCCTTCGACGGGCGGCGCCAGGCGGCGGTGGAGAAGATCCTCGAGATGCTGGCGCAGAAGAGCTTTGAAGTCCTCCGGCACCGCATACAGGTTGAAGCCGCGCTGCGATGCCTGAAGCGCTTTGAAGAACGCCTCGACCCGCTGGAATTGCGCGCGCTTGTCGTCGAAATCAGGATCGTCGATATCAACCCTTGGCTTCTCCGAGCGCCGGTAAACCAGCACATCGGGCTTCGGAGTCCGCGTCGAGTTGACCGCATCCTCGTATTCCCATTCGGTGCCTGAGAGGTACGGCTCACCGTTGGACTTGCGGATGTCCTCGGGCAACGGCGTGCCCATGCGTGACCACAGGATGACGACGACGATATCGCAGGTCGACGGCCGCGGCCGGGCGGCGTTCACCGAGTCCTGTGGTGACGCGGTTGCGAGCAGCGGAATCGAGGCCGCAGGGTCATCCCAGGCTATCAGCTCGAGCGTCAGCCGTCCGCGCAGGGATGGACTCTTCTCAAGTTCACTGTCGATCAACTGGCGCGCGGCCGCCCGCTCTTCCGTCACGTCTGCCGGCGACGACAAGAACACTCGCACCAGCGGTACGGTGATCGTCGCCATACCGCTCCGCTGGCTCTCGCTCCTTGCCATCGCCGCGCTCCCCGCCTGCCCTTTTCCGAGCTTATCCGACGCGAGAGAGACGGCAACCGCCTCGGCTTTTGCAGGGTCGCCCGCGCCAGCGCGCGACAAGCGCGGTTTGACTTAGGCTGGCGGTTGTCTACATTGATAGGGATAGCGTTTTGCGATTGCGCCGACGCTCAGGGGCAAAGGATGCGCCATGGCCGCCGACGGCACTCTGTCCACCGCCGATGAGATCACCGTTTCCGCCAATGCCGCGCGGCGGATTGCCGCGCTGATCGCCGCTGAGGGCGGTGGCGCAGCGATGAAGCTGCGCGTTTCCGTCTCCGGCGGCGGCTGCTCGGGCTTCCAGTACGGGTTCACCCTTGATGACCAGCACCACGAGGACGACCGGGTATTCGCCCGCGACGACGTCGGCGTGCTCATCGACGAGGTGTCGCTCGGCCTGTTACGAGGCTCGGAGCTCGACTTCGTTGATGACCTGATCGGTTCCTACTTCGTGGTCAAGAACCCCAACGCCACCTCGACCTGCGGCTGCGGCTCGTCGTTTTCAGTCTGAAAAGCGAACGGGGACGCGGGCGATGGCAGGCGCGCGGGTCGGGCGCGTGCTCACCATCGCCACCTGGAACGTCAACTCGATCAAGGCGCGGCTGCCGCATCTGTTGGCGTGGTTGCGGGCAACGTCGCCCGACGTCGTGCTTCTGCAGGAAACCAAGGTCGTCGACGCCGGCTTTCCGCTGCTTGAGATCGGCGATGCCGGCTACAATGCCGCGATCGTCGGCCAGAAAACCTACAATGGCGTCGCGGTTCTCTCTCGCCAGCCGATTGATGTGCTCGCCGTCCGCTTGCCCGGCGACGGGGAGGATGGGCAGGCCCGCTTTCTTGACGTCTTCACCGCCGGCGTGCGCGCTGTCTGCCTCTATGCACCGAACGGCAATCCCGCCGACAGTGGGAAATTCGCCTACAAGCTCGCCTGGCTGGAGCGGCTCTACGCCCATGCGCAAGGGTTGCTGGCCAGCGGCGAGTCGTTTGTGCTCGGCGGCGACTGGAACGTCACGCCGTCCGATGACGACGTCTACGATCCTTTCGGCTGGCGCGGGGATGCGTTGTGCCGGCCCGAGTCCCGCGCCGCCTGGCGCAAGATCGTCTACCTCGGCCTGACCGACGCTGTCGGCTGCCTGCACCCTGGCGCCGGCCATTATACGTGGTGGGACTATCGCGCTGGCGCCTTTGCTGCCGATCACGGGTTACGCATCGATCACCTCCTGCTCTCGCCCACCGCCGCCGACCGCCTCGATGGCGCGGGCATTGATCGCGAGCCGCGCGGATGGGAACGCGCCTCCGACCACACGCCGGTGTGGTGTCGCCTGAGGGCCGACTGATCGCTCGGTGGCGGCGCGCCGACTTCGCATCTGCAGCAACCCGTGGTTTTGAACGCGCGGCGCGAATATCATTGCTCATTAATATCTGAATACGCGCGCCATTGCCGCGGTGCGAACCGAAAGCCGCAAGCATTTTCAATAGTAAGGCATTTTAGCAACAGGTGTTGCAGCAAATCGAGCAAAGGGCGGAAACTTTTGCCAAACCCTTGCGAGCATGATATTAGCCGACGCTTGCAAGAGCTTATAAGTTGTACTCGGAGCTCGGATGTGGCCGAAAGCCCGGTGGCATTCCGCTTCGCAAAAACGAGACTGTTGGGAACTCCGGTGAAGAACGCGCCTCTTCCAGTTCTCCCATGGCAATGCGGCGGCCGGCTTCCTCGCTCCAGCGATGGGTTGCCGGCCGCGCCTGACCGCCTGCCGGAAGATGCGGTTTGCTCGATCACGCGCTGCAACCGGGGCCAGCCAATGGCAGTGGGTGCTGGAATGGGGGACCGGTCCTTTGAGCGGGCAGGCCGTTGCCGCGCCGCACGGCCGGCGACGGAAATGGAGTCTCCGCGATCGCACGCAGGACATCGAGACCGTCGAGGAGAGTGGAGGACCGAATGGTCCACTTCCACCGGAGGCAACACGGCCGGTGTTTTCTCCGCTCCGACTGCGGCGCGGAGGTTCGCGACTGACGGCAGCATTTGCATGAGCCGAGAAGGGGAAGAAGATGTTCCGAGCAGCCATGGGTGGAGAAATGCGGTGCGATCCGCGATGCCGGCAAGGCCCTGATCGGCCATTGGCACCGTGGTGCGAGGGAGTGTCGACCGTTATGATTTTTGGGATGGCATAGGGAGTGGAGAGCATGCTGAGGGGTTGGAAAGTCTCATTGGCCGTTGCGTCGATCGTTGCCTTGGCCGGGTGCGCCGGGCTCGATTACAACGAAGCGAAGACGCTGAAGCCGTCGGGCTCGGCGTTCGATCAGGCGCTGTACAAGGAATACATCGCCGAATCCAAGTCCGAATACGAACAAGGCAACTACCGCTCGTCCGATAAGTGGGCCGGCGACGCCACGATGGCGGCGAAGGGCCAGACGCCGAAGCCGACCCAGGTCAGCGACTGGCATCTGCCGTCGGCGGTTGTTCCGGAAATGACCACCGCGCGCACGCGACTGCAAGCGGCCCTCGACAAGGGCGGCGGAACTGCGGCACCGACCGAGATGGCCAAGGCGCAGGTCGGCTGGGACTGCTGGTGCGAACAGCAGCGGGTCGAAGAGAACTTCCAGCCAGACGACATCGCTGCATGCCGTTCGCGGTATTATGACAACATCGCCAAGGTCGAAGCAGCGCTGGCGCCGAAGCCGGCCCCCGCTCCGGCACCCAAGGCGATGGCCCCCAAGGATTACCTAGTGTTCTTCGACTGGAACAAGTCGACGTTGACCCCGGAAGCCAAGAAAATCATCGCTGACGCCGTTGCCCACGCCAAGGCGAGCGGCGCGAAGATGGTCAAGGTCGTCGGCTACACCGACCGTTCGGGCACGCCGCAATACAACCTCGGCCTGTCCGTCCGTCGCGCCGAAGCGGTCGAAGCGGAAATGGCCAAGCTGGGCGTCCCGCCATCGGCCGTCAAAGTCGAGGGCAAGGGCGAAGAGGACCCGCTGGTTCCGACCGCCGATGGCGTGCGCGAGCCGCAGAACCGCCGTGCCGCGATTTCGTTCCCGTCCATGGGCGCGAGCCTGGATCCGGCCAACGACAACCGCGAGTACGTCTACATCGGTATCGTCCAGTAGACCGCGGCGAACGACACTCTTGCGAAACGCTGCCTTCGGGCAGCGTTTCCGATCGCGACCAAAGGCCCCGCGCGAGCGGGGCCTTTGTGATTCGTGGCGCCTGGAGTTCATTCGGATTGTTGCCGGCGCGGAGTCCAACAAATTCGGGGAGGGCATTGCGGCCCTCCCCTCCTTTGGATCGAAACGACAACGCGACAGTGTCAGCGTCGAGGACGCTTGGGCCGCACCTTGCCGATCGATCCACCCCCCACTCCGGAGCACACGCTGAATGGTCGCATCATCGTCCCGCTGGCCGGACCTTGCCGGCAGCCGCGAGCAGCCGAGGCGTTCGCCACAGCCCATTCATCGGCGCTATTCCTGAAATCGCGGACAAGACCAGGCCAGCGAAGCACTAATGGGGAGCGCCGCCATCAGAGGTCGTCCGCGCGTGCACCACGGCTGCGGCACGTTGTCCGTCTTGCGGTACCCTCGCCCTGACTGCGCCCATCCCCGCGGCATCCCCATTCCCCTGGGCCGGTATTTGCCGGCAACCCGTCGCGTAAGCGCAGTCAATCACCTCCGCCTGTGACATCAGTATGACCCGTATCACACTCTGTGCCGGTTTGTTGCTGACCTCGCCGGAGCTTGAAAAACGATCGCGCTGCACCGGCCCGTGCCAACGCCGCCAGCCGGCGAATTCGCGGAAAGCGCGATCGGATAGCCCGTCCTCTGGCCTTCAAGGCGATGCGATTTACGGCCGTATCTTCCTATATTCTGCGTATATAAGAAAAATATATCGCATAATATTGTGTTTTTGCGTTGCACACTTTTCATCTCGCAGTTGCGAGAATGCAACAAATGGATGTGGCCCCTCGTAATCGGCCGTGTTGAATCCGTATCTTTTGGACGAGCTGAACTATTTGCGAGGGCCTATGAACCACATTCGCACGCTCATGAGCTTTGAGTTGCCGAAGTTCACCGACCATCTGCTTCGCCTTGACGGCGAGGACCGCCGCCTGCGGTTCGGGCATCGGATCAGCGACGCCGAGATCGAGGCCTTCGTCGCCGGATTGGAGAAGGGACGGTTCCGCGTTCTGGCGCATTTCGACGACGAACTGAACGTGGCGGCGACCGCGCTGTTATCTGCTCTCAACGATGGGTCGGTCGAATTCGCCTTCAGCGTCGATCGTCCACTGCGGCAGAAGGGGCTGTGCACTTCGCTGTTCGATCGGGCGATCCTCTGGGCGCGCAATCGCCGCATCGACCGCGCTTATCTCTATACACTCGCCGAACACCGGCAAATGCGCCATCTGGCGCGGACGGCCGGCATGCACCTGGACGTCGAAGCCGGCGGCTGTGAAGGCGTCCTCGACCTTCCTCCGGCAACGCCGCTGACGCTGCTGCGCGAAATCCTCGCCGAGCAGGCCGGGATGTACGATACGGCAACGAAAGCCAACCACCTCGCCCTCGCCCATCTAAGGACCCTGCGCAAGGCCGCCTGATCGCCGTTTGTGCCTCGCCACGAGCTGCGGGCGGCTTGGTTCCGGGCCACTGGCATTCGGGGCCGCCTGAACGGCTCGACGTCATGCATGCCCGACGTGGCGCGCCCGACCCGCGGGGCTGCTCAGCGTTCCGGTGCCTGCGAGCCTGCCGGCGGGCGGGCACCGGACTGTAATCGTCCCATCGGCGCATCCATGGTTGCTCGCCCGCTGCGGTCCGGCGATACGCCATCACCGGTTCCCTTGGCCGCCGTCCCTTCCATGCCCCGCGTGCCTTTGGCGTGGTTGCCCCGTCCACCGGCGCCCGCCGACTGCCCTGGGTCGGTGCCGGCCGGCGTTTCACCCCTGGCGGACGTGCGGGCCGGCACACGATCGGGTGCCTGCTGGGACCGGCGCTCGCCCAGCATGGAGCGCTGCATGGCGTGACCGCCGAGTTGAAGCTGTTGCCAGGGCACGAAGTGCTCACCCGGTAACTTTGCCTGTGCATGGAAGGCGGCAATCGGCTGGTACGTCCCAGAATAGTTGCTCCACCACTGCATCGCTCCTTTATCGAAGCGTGCGGTGCCGGCATAGACCACTGGCTTTCCCTGGGCGAGTTGCGCGTGCGTCAGCTGCGGCGACAGGAAAATTGGCTGCGATCCGGGTGAACTGCCGTGAAGTTGCACGAAGTTATAAGTTCCACTGGGCTCGCGAGCCGGCCCCCCGGCGAGGCGGACGCGAAAACCGCCGCCCGGCAGCCGGACGAGTTGCTCCGGAAGCGGAGCGCGCGCGCGCGCCGGCATAGCTGGTGCTTTCAGCTGTGCCACCGCGGCTGGTATTCGGCTGGACGAGGCGGCCGTCCGCGCCGTGCGGCCTGCCGCGCGCGGCTTCGGTGGCGATGACGGCTTGCCATGCGACATCGGCATGTTCCCCGATTTCGGACCTTGCTACCGCGAGTATACAACAAACTTCGCTCATTCCCTTGCTCTCGGCGCGGCTCAGTGCTCACGGGATCATCACCGTTGCCTGACCCGGCGCCGTGACCTGAATGACCCCGGCCCATAGGCACATCAGCGTGCAACTGTTGTCGAGTGCCGGCATCGAGCCGATGAGCACCGTGGCCGCGCCTGGCACCCAGGGCGCAGCCGTCGCCGGGATACACGGCTGTGGTGTCAGCACGCCCAACGCCGCCGCCGTGGCCGCAGCGACCTGCGGATTGGCAAGGCTTGTGCACACACCGAAGGGCAGAATATTGACCATCGGCGCGTAGTCCATGATCGTTGCCGCTGGCGGTCCGCCCGCCATCGTCCGGTTCACTGGCAGAACGGCGAGGGCGCTCGGCGCCGCTCCCATGCTGCATGCCAGTGTCGCGCCGGCGACCACCTGGATCGGCATGGCATCTTGCTCCTTCGATCAAAACGAGGCCCATTATCCGTTATCCGCGCTCAGCGACAGCAAGGAGGCGTTGCCGCCCGATGCGGTGGTATCGAGGCTCAACGTCCACTCGTACACGAAGCGCGCGAGATAATGCGGGCTGCCGTCCGGCGGCCCACCCCAGCCGGCGTGCTCGTCGATCTCGCCGGAGGTCATGATCAGCGGGACGAGCGGTCCGTCGCGGCCGGCGAGATAGCGGGCCATCTCCGCGGCCATCCCCCGCGCGCCGACATGGGCGACGGCGCAAAGACGAGGATCGGCAAGCAGTTCGGCAAGACCGGCCGTCGCTCCGCCCGTGATCACGCTCAAAGCCCCGTCCGGCAACCCGCTGCCCAGCAGCAGCGCCGTGAACCTCAGCGCCGCCGACGTATCCGCGTGAGCCAGGACGACGGTGTTTCCCGCGAGCAGTGCCGCCGCGACCTGGCCCGTCCAGTGCGACAGATCCGACGCTTCGACGCTGACGCAGGCGACGATGCCGCGTGGGCGATACCGCAGCTCGTTGCGCTCGCCGGTCGGACCAGGCAAGACGCGCGCATCGGCGAAGGCATCGCGGGTGCCGGCTGCGTACGATCGCAGCATCTCGACCGCGATCCCGGCTTCGCTCTCAGGGACCGAGAGAGCCGTGCGCAAGCCGGTAGCGGCGCGATCGATGACGTGCGCGCGCGCCTTCGCCGACGTTGCCTCCCACATGCGTGCCGCTCCCTCGGCGGCGGCGAGACCCGCCGCCAGCGACGCCTGCTCGAAGCCGACGTCGGCGATTCGGAGTTCCACCAGCGCCGGTGAGGACGCGGGCGCTGGGGCTGCTGCAGCAACGTCGGCGCCATGCGTGCCTGAATGGGCGCGACGATGGGCAACGAAGCGATGCAGATAGAATGGGCCGCCGGCCTTCGGTCCGGTTCCGGAAAGCCGCTCTCCGCCGAACGGCTGCACGCCGACCACCGCACCGATCTGATTGCGGTTGACATAGATGTTGCCGACATGGGCGCGGGCGGAGATCGCCCGCCACGTCTCGTCGATGCGTGTCTGGATGCCCAGGGTCAAGCCGTACCCGGTCTCGTTGACCGCGTCGATCACCTGGTCCAGGCGGCTGGCAGGATAGCGAAGAACGTGCAGCACCGGGCCGAACACCTCGCGCTGCAGCAGGCTGAGGCGATCAATCTCGAAGGTGGCGGGCGCAACGAAGGTGCCGCGCTCACAGCCGGGGCCGAGTGGAGATCGCCGGATGAGCCGGGCCTCGTGGCCCATCCGCTCGATATGGCCCTCAAGCATGGCGCGCGCGTCCTCATCGATGACAGGCCCAACGTCGGTGGCCAGCCGCGCCGGATCACCAACGGCGATCTCGTCCATCGCCCCGGCCAGCATCTCGATTATGCGATCGGCAACATCGTCCTGAATGAAAAGCACGCGCAGCGCCGAGCAGCGCTGGCCGGCGCTCTGGAATGCAGACGCGATGGCATCACGCACCACCTGCTCCGGCAGCGCCGTCGAATCGACGATCATCGCGTTTTGTCCACCGGTCTCGGCGATCAGCGGCGCCCTACCGCCGCTGCGCGCGGCAAGCCCGCGGTTGATCTGCTGCGCCACGTCGATCGAGCCGGTGAAGGCCGCGCCGGTCAGGCGCGGATCGGCGATGAGTGCGCTGCCGATCCGCGCCCCATCGCCCGGCAGCAGGTGCAGCACGTCAGTGGGAATCCCCGCCTGGTGAAGAAGACGCACGCCGAACGCGGCGATCAGCGGCGTCTGCTCGGCCGGCTTGGCGATAACGGCATTGCCGGCGGCGAGCGCCGCGGCGATCTGGCCGGTGAAGATCGCCAGCGGGAAATTCCATGGGCTGATACAGGCGAAGATGCCGCCGCCAGCGAGCCGCGCCCATCGTGGGCCGCATCGCGACGGTGGCAGGAGCAGCGGCTGGGTGAGATCGACACGCGCCCGGTGGGCGTAGTAGCGGCAGAAATCCGCGGCCTCGCGCACTTCCGCAAGGGCGTCGGCAAGGGTTTTACCGGCTTCGCGCACGGCGAGCGCCATCAGCGCCGGCAGGTTCGATTCGAGCAAGTCCGCAGCGCGATCGAGGCATTGCGCCCGTTCGTCCACCGGAACCGCCGCCCAGTCGCGGGCGGCCGCGGCAGCGCCAGCGAGCGCATCACTTACATCCTGCGTGCTCGCCTCGACGACGTGGCCGACGAGCCTCGCATGATCGGCAGGTGAGACGATCCCGCGCGCTTGCCCTTGCCGCGCTACGCCGCCGACAATCGGGGCCGCGTGCCAGTCGTGCCCGTCCGCCGCCGCCATCTGCCGGGCGAGTCCGGCGAGGACGGTGCGGTCGGCGAGATCGACGCCCGGCGCGTTCAGTCGTTCGGGCAGATACATCTGCCGCGGGAGCGCGATGCGCGGGTGTGGCAGCGACGCAAGGGCGCGAACCGCAGCGATCGGATCGGCGATGACCTCGGCAATCGGCAGGCGCTCGTCCTGGACACGATTGACGAACGAGCTGTTGGCGCCGTTTTCCAGCAGGCGACGAACGAGGTAGGCAAGCAGATCCTCGTGCCGGCCGACCGGCGCATAAATGCGGCAGCCGACCTCACGCCCGCCCCGCTCGACCACCTGTTCGTAAAGCGCCTCACCCATCCCGTGCAGCCGCTGCAGCTCGAAATCGCGCGAATCCCCGGCGAACTCGATGACCGCGGCGATGGTCTGCGCGTTGTGCGTCGCGAACTGCGGGAAGAAGGCCTCGGGCTGCGCGAACAATTGGCGCGCGCAGGCGAGGTAGGACACGTCGGTCGAGGCCTTGCGGGTGAACACCGGGTACGAGGGAAGGCCACGCTCCTGGGCGCGCTTAATCTCGGCGTCCCAATACGCCCCCTTGACCAGGCGGACCATCAGCCGGCGGCGATGACCCAGAGCCATCTCGGCCAGCGCAGAGATCAACGCCGGCGCGGTCTTCTGGTAGGCTTGAACGACGACGCCGAAACCGTCCCAGCCGCGGAGTTTCGGATCGCTCGAGATGGCATCGATCGCATCAAGAGAAAGATCGAGCCGATAGGCCTCCTCGGCGTCGACGGTCAGGCCGATGCCGGCATCGGCCGCCGCGTGTGCCAGCGCTCGCAGGCGGGGGATGAGGTCCGCGCGCAGCCGATCCGCCTTGGCCGGCTCGTAACGCGGATGCAGGGCGGAGAGTTTGACCGAAATTCCCGGCCGGACAATGACGTTGCGCCCGGGCGCCGATGATCCGATCGCCGCGACCGCTTGCCGATAGGCATCGAAATGGCGCTCCGCGTCGCCGGCGGTGCAGGCGGATTCGCCCAGCATGTCGTACGAGTAGCGATAGCCGCGCCGCTCCATCGGCTGGGCACGGCGAATGGCCTCATCAATGCTCCGGCCCATGACGAACTGGCGGCCGAGGATGCGCATCGCCTGTCCGACCGCCTCGCGCACCACCGGCTCGCCGAGTTGCGCGACCAGCCGCCGCACGGTCGCGGTGGGAGATCGCCCGGCGTTGTCTTGCAGGCCCACCAGTCGGCCGGTCAGCATCAGCGCCCAGGTCGACGCGTTGACGAACAGCGAGTTGCTGTGACCAAGGTGGCCCTGCCAGTCCGCCGCCGCCAGTTTGTCGCGGATCAGTCGTTCTTGCGTGTCGTCGTCCGGCGTACGTAACAGCGCCTCGGCGACGCACATCAAAAGCACACCCTCGTGCGTGGCGAGGCCGTACTCGTGCAAGAAGGCGTCCATCCCACCCTTGCCGAGGCGCTGGGCGCGAACCGCCGAGACCAGATCGGAGGCCAGGCGGGCGATCCGCTCGAGGACCTCGGCCGGCAGCGAGAGCCCGCCGAGCAGGCTGCCGACGCACGCAGCTTCATCTGCCTGCCGGAAGGCATCGATCGCAGCGCGCACCGGCGCGTGGCTGGCGAAGGCCTCATCGATCATAACGTCAGAGTACCATCAGGCGGGCCGGTGCGTCGTTAGTCCCTTTGAGGTTTTTCGGCATCCCCACACGTGCATCCGCACCTTGTGGCCGCGCGCTCACACAAGCTGCTTGAAGTTCTCGTAGACCGTGCGGGCAGCGGCGTTGAACGCCGGCATGCGTTCGGCGGCGGCGGTCTCGAAGCGCGCCCGGCCGCCCGCGCCCAGCGCCGTATCCAGCGAGCGGGCGTAAGCGGGAATGGCCACCCATTCCGGCACGGTCGCCGGCGTGACTTCGACGTGGAACTGAACACCGTAAGCGCGAGACCCGACGCGCATCGCCTGGGCGGCACAGGCGGCGTTGCCGGCGACGATCTGCCCGCCCGGCGGCAGTGCGGTCACCGCGCTGCCGTGCCATTGCAGGCACGCGAACGGCGTGGCGATACCGGTAAACAGGGGATCATGCGGATCGGCGAGGTCGACGGAACAAATGCCGACCTCCGGTGCGTCCATCCGCTCGACGCGCCCACCGAGTGCATCGGCGAGAAGCTGGTGGCCGAGGCAGACGCCGAGGAATGGTCGTCCGGCATCGACCCAGGTATGAATCGCCGCCTTCTCCGCCGCAAGCCAGGGAAACGCCGCTTCCTCCCAAACATCCATCGGACCGCCCATGACGATCAGCGCATCGTAGCCACCGCCGCCGGTCAGCGACGGAATCGGCTCGCCGGCGTCAAGTTCGACCGCATCCCAGGCGATGCCGTCGGTCCGCATGAAATCGCGAAAACTACCGGGATGTTCGAGCGCGATGTGCTGAAAAACCAAGAACCTCATGAACACGCCTCCTCGCTGATGCCTGTGCGACGTCGCTCGTGTTCTGACCGGTTTCGCTCCGGCTCGCCAGCGCGGCGTGCGCGTGGCGTTCCGCAGGCACGCGCGGCGTTGTAGGCTTACGCGCACTGTGCTCAACACTCGCGAGACCGCGCTCCGTGGACCCCGCCAATCCTTACCGCTCCTTCGTCGCCGGCATCGCCGCCGGGCTCGCCGCCGGTGCCGCGATCACGACGCCGTGGCCGATGAGACCGTGTGGCGCCGCCGCCGCGATGACCGCCGGGATCGGGCTTTTGTTCTCGCCGCATCCGGACGATGAATGCCTCACCGGCGGGCTCGCCCTGCGACTGCGCCGCGAAGCCGGCATGCGCATCATCAATGTCGCGGCCACGCTCGGCAGCGAGCGCTCGGCGCGTTCCCGGCGGCGGGGCGAACTCGCCCGTGCCTGTGCCGTCCTCGCGTTCGCAACGATCATTCCTGGCGAAGATGGCTTCGAGGATATCAACCCTGTCGCCCGGGCGCAGGGCAGCAGGCAATGGTCGGCCGCCGTCGACGCGGTGGCGCGGATCCTCGTCGATCACCAGCCGGAGATCATCGTCGTACCCCACGGTGCGGACGGCCATGCCACCCACATTGGCACCCATCATCTGGTGTTCGACGCCCTGGCGATTCTCCCCGCCGCGTTTCGCTGCCGGGTGATCGAAACAGAATACTGGAGCCCTATGACGCAGCCCAACCTGATGGTCGAATCGTCGATCGACGACGTCGCCGATCTGATCGCCGCCCTCGCGCAGCACGCGGGCGAGGTCGCGCGCAGCCCTTATCACCTGACCTTGCCGGCGTGGATGATTGATAACGTCCGGCGCGGTGCCGAGACCATCGGCGGCTGGCGTGCCCGCGCGCGCCCCTTCGTCTTCGCCACGCTCTATCGCGCGTCGATGTGGAGCGATGGCCGCCTGCAACCCTGTCAGACGACCAAAAGGATGATCGCCGCCGACGCCGACATCACCCAGGTTCTGCGCGCCTGAACGGACGATCGATCCCTCCGGCGATGCCGTGCCGCGCGGCGGACGTCCGTGGCAAATCGAGCTACCTTCGGCCGTCCTTGCACGCGTCCGAATGCACTGAAATTGCAGCTTATGCACGTATTTTATCGCCTGCTTGCGGTCCGACGCGCAGAGGATGATTTTTCGGCCGGACAGGGATTGGGGCCGGACGGGATTGGGGGATACCATGCCGCTCGCAAACTATCAGGTTCTCGCGGGTCCTGTGACCGATCTGGCGATCGACGCCGACAGCAGCCCGCATGTCGAGGTGCGCATCGAGACAGAAGGCCTGCCTCACCGGATCGCGGTCAATGTGCAGTCGAACTCCGGCAGCGCTCCCCTGCTCTACCGGCGGATCGATGACTTCGACCATCCGGTCCTTGCCGGCCTCGCCGCGCTACCGCTGGGCTATACCGACTTGCGCACACCGCAAACGCGCGCGCTCGCCCTCGATTACGTGCGTGGCACCCAGGGCCGTCTCCTTCTCGCCCGTGACGATATGCGCGCCGTTCCGTTTCAAGCTTCCGGACCGCGCAACGATCTGCGCGAGTTCCTCATGGAATTGCTGGAGAGCGCACGCGATACGCAAGGTGCGCTGGTCTACGCCTTCGGTGAACGCTTTCCGCTCGCCGGCGAGGAGAACGATCCGCGCAATACCGCGCCCGATCCCTACTTCGGCTTTCGCCCACAGCGCGGCATTCACGACATTCATATGAACCAGGGCAATCCCGAGCCGCGATACCGCGGCGATAACGGCGTGGCTCAGGACGGCGCGCTGTTCGTCAGGATGGGCGGGCGATGGACAGCGATATTCCTCGCCTTCCAGACCCAGAGCTGGGAGACGGATTCGTCCGGCAACCCGCTGGCCAGCCGCCCCGATCCGCGCCAGCCGGTCCAGCGTCAGCCCAATCACGACGCACCGGTCCAGATCATCGCCGCGCTGGTCAATGCGGCCGGACGCGAGGAAGGCAACGAGACGGTCACCGTGTTCAACCGCGGCGACGCCGCAGTCGTGCTCGACGGCTGGTCGATCGGTGACGACGACGGCCGCAGGGCGCCGATCGCGGGCTCGCTTCCGGCCGGCGAGAGCCTGCGCTTCCGCCTACCCGACGCGCCGGATGCGCCCCGTCTCGCCAACCGTGGCGGCGAAATTCTGCTTATCGACGATGCGGGAACGACCGTGCATTCCGTCGCTTACACCACAGCCGATCTCGGCCCGGAAGGCTGGTCGGTCCTCTTCTAGATCCCCGCTGTGGGGGCGGGGCGGCGATGCAACCGCCCCGCCCTTCCCCACGTTTTCCGGGAATAACTCAGAGCACGAGATCGTCGGCAGACGCGATCGGCAAGGCCGTCATCCCCATGCTCGCCTCCTGCCCGCGCAGGCTTGCGAGGGCGTCGGCGGCAACCAGCGGTCCGAGGTCGAGGCCAGTCATCTCGGCGATGCGGGCAATCGGTAGCTGCCACATCGGGAAGCGGCCGAGGAACTGGGGCGCGACTTCCTCTCCCGCCGTCCCGTCCGGCTGATGCTGCACCCAGCCCGCCGCTGCCAGTGCGCCGCCGTCGTCGGCATAGACGGCGATCTTGAAGAAGTCCTGCGGAATGAGCACACCGCGCGCCATCGGATCGCCCGCGCGGAAGACCGGCCCCGTCAGCACTGTCACACGTGTGCGCGTCATGCGGATGGTATCGAGCACATGGTCTTCAAGGTTATTCCACGGACCGATGTTCAGCGCGTGGTCCTGCGGTGCGGCGTTGGTGAGGTGGAAAGTATCGCGCTCCGCTTCGGCGGCGACGTCGCCGGAACAGGCGTCCTGTCGGCGGACGAGATGGCCGTAATCAAAGCGCGTCCCGTCATAAAGGGTACGGCCGGCCTGCGCCGCCACATCCAAGCGCGGATCATAGGACCACGTATCCGGCCGACGGCGGGGTATGCTCTGCCAGGATGGACCGTCGATATTGACCGCCGTCATCCGGGCAAGACGACGATCGAGGCTGAAGATGATCGAGAAATTGGCATAGAGCAACAACTGCTCCCGCTCGCCGACACGCGGCAGGGGAACGCGCATGCCCGCCGCCGCGCCGAGAAAGTCCTCGCGATATCCGCCGCGATCCGTGTAAAGCGCGGCATCGGACGCGGGCGGCGTGATCACGCGTGCCTCGGGCAGACTCGCCGCAGCCATCGCCCCCGCCACCGCCGCGGGAATCGCCGGGGCCATGCTCCGGGGGAGCGCCGATCCAATCGCGTTCGCTGTCATCGGACCCACGGCAATCGCCGTCGAATCGATCACCTTTGACGGCTGGGAAGCCGCCACGTGCGGCAACACCGCGTCAGCCATCGGCTTGAGCGTTGCGGCCGGCGGCGCCGGGATCGCCAGAGCGCCCGTGGATGAACTGGTTGCCGTGCCGGCCGGAACAGCGGCGGAAGGCGGCATAAAGATCGGAGAGACCAGCGGACCACCGGCAACCGAGCGCAGTCGCGCCAGAGCCGCAGCCGCGGCAGCATCGCCCGATTCGGCCAGCGCGCGGAATATGCGGCTGATGCGCACGCCCTCGTTGGCGATCCAGTCGACAAGGTCTTCGGGCTCACCTTGCTGCAGCGGCTGTCCGTCGGTCTTCAGTGTATTGCCGGCCGCATCGGTTCGCGGCACGCCGGCATGGTGCAGTGCGACAACGTACCACTGATCGTTGAAGACGGGCGCGCCGGAACTGCCCGGCTGCGTGTCTGTTTCATAATGAAGGAAGTTGGCGTCGCCCCAGATTACCTGGTTCTCGCGCAGCGCCGCCTGCTTACTGTTGCCCTGGGGGTGCTGAATGATGCTGACATATTCGCCGTTCATCAGCTTATCGGGATCACCGGCCAGACGCAGGTTCCCGTAGGTTGAGAGCGGCGTGCCGTCGTTGGCCGTGGGCGCCACGGCGACGAAGCTGAAATCGAGGGTGCGGCTGGTGAAGAACAATTCCTCCGGCCGCAGGCGGAACAGCTTCGTCGGCCGCGGATTGAAGGCGATGTCGTCTTCGAAATCAAACTCGGCAAGGCTACGCGTCGCCATCTGCGCCGTCGGGAAGACGTGATTGTTGGTAAGCAGCAGGCAGGGGGCGACGAGAAAGCCGGTGGCATGCCCGACCATCGCACCGTTCGGCAGACGGATCTGGATATGGCAGACCGTGCGCGCGGCACGCTGGCCGAACTCAAGATAGTTGATCGGGACGAGGTCGCTGCGACCGAGGATGCGCTCGAGCCCCAGGCCGTCCTCGGGGCGGGTGAAGCGCATCCGCCCTTCATCGATTTCGTTCGGCGCAATCTTGCGCGCGCGGGTCTGGTCGGCGAGGCTGCCGGCATACGCCTTCGCTCGCTCGGCCGCTCCGGCCTGCTGCTCCTCGCGCAGCGTGATCGAACTCTCGCTCTGATCGCCGGGGGCGGGGCTGAGGATACGAACCGGTGCCGCAGAATCTCCGAGACCGTCGACGGGATTGTCCATCATGCTGTTGCCTCTCTCATGGTGCGCGCGACGCGCGCAGACCAGCCGTCAGGAACGTTGCGGGCGCGCTCGAGCGCGCGGATGAAACGGCCACGTCGGCGGGGAGCGTTCCTCCTCCGGCGTGGCTCGGCGCCTGGGTGTACGGCGTGGCGTCGTCGCTCCACCATGCATACTGGCGTTACCCATTCGGGTAGTCAAGATACAACCGCGACTGGCTCAAACGGGTTGTTTTTGCCGATGTGCATAGAAGTCCTCTTCTTTCTCCCATCGACGGTGCCTGGCTGCACTTCCTTAAAAATACCTTGTTAGGGGTAATTTCAGCCGACCATCGGGACACCGTTTCCCGGCGCCGTAGACGTAAGGACGAGAACCTGCGGACTTTACGAAAGCGAGCTCTTGATCTCGAACCACGAAGCCCTGTAAAAACGCCCCTCTCTATCGCCTCGTCCCCTTCGTCTAGAGGCCTAGGACACCGCCCTCTCACGGCGGCAACAGGGGTTCGAATCCCCTAGGGGACGCCATCCGCCGCACAAGCCGCTAAAGCAGCAAAAACATTGTCAATCTCGGTCGCGACGCGCGCCCTCGGGGCGGTGCTGCGGTCAGATGGGCTCAAACGTTGCGTTCAGTCTTTCTGAGCGAGCGTGTAATCGCCGGCAGTCCGCTCCTCGGCCAGGAACCGGCTTGCGACCCGTTTATGTGTGGACTTACTTCCCCTTCCGGTCGGGCGCGGACCGATCATGCACTGCGTTTTCAGATCCCCTCTGCACGGCTCCGGTGCAATTGCATCCGCAAGTAGTCCTGAGTATGGTCATACCCTCAGGACATGGGGGGCAATGTCCGTTCGAGTGGGGGCTTTCATCACACCGTATCCGGTCCGCGCCGCCGTCCGATCCCACGACGGCAGGCGGCCGGTCGGCGTGGCTCGAACGCTCGCGAGGGCAAATTCGGCGCCATACGCGCAGAAAATGGGGAGCACGTAGCATGGCAAGCATCAAGGGGACGGACGGGGACGATCGCATTCTTCCCGGCGGCGTTTCAGCGGGCGTGACGGGAGGCGTGCCGAGCGCGGTCGCCGATCGTATCGACGGCCGGGACGGAGACGATACGATCGACGGCGGCAGCGGCGGCGATACCATCTTCGCAAGCGACGACAACGACAGCGTGCGTGGCGGAACAGGCAACGATTCGATCGACGCCGGAAAAGGGAACGATGCCGTCGACGGTGGTATCGGCAACGACACCATTGATGGGTACTTGGGTGACGACACACTGCTTGGCGGCACCGGAAACGATTCGATCGAGGCGTCCGCCGGCGACGATCACATCGACGGCGGTGACGGCAACGATACGCTGACCGGTGGCACATACGGCGGCGCCGATACGCTCATTGGCGGGAACGGAAACGATCGGATCGAAAGCGCCAACCCGTTTGATGCGGACAGCGTTTCGGGTGGCATCGGCAACGATACGATCTACGCCGGGGGCCGCGATCAGGACACCTACCACGGCGACGCCGGTAACGATCTGTTCATCCTGAAGGGAACATACGACGAAACGGAACTCAATGGCGGGACCGGGCTCGATACCGTGAGTCAAACCGGCGGCGTCGTCTTCTCAACCTTTAGCAAGGGCGCGAACAGTATCGAGGTGTGGAACGCCAACGGATATTCCATCAACGGCACCTATGGTGGCAACGACCGCCTCGACTTCCGCGGCATCACACTCACCGGCGAAAAGGAAATAAATGGCCAATCTGGAAATGATACGATCTTCGGCAGCACCGGTGGCGATTCGATCGATGGTGGGAGCGGCCACGACTCACTGTCCGGAGGCGCCGGCAACGACACCTTGAGCGGCGGCCAATACGACAACGATACGCTCGACGGCGGTCTCGGACGCGATACGGTCGTCTACAGCAGCGGTGTCCGCTGGAACATCAACCTCGCCGTGGGAACGGCCACGCGCGGCTCGGAGACCGACACTCTGATCGGGATCGAAAACGTCATCGGCAGTTCGAGCGACGATACAATCACCGGCTCCGCGGTCGCCAATTTGCTGTTGGGCGAGGGCGGCGACGATACGATCTACGGCGGCGCCGGGAACGATACGATCTCGGGCGGCGATGGCCAGGACTACCTCGACGGGCAAGCCGGTATCGATACGCTCGATTATTCCGAGGCCGCCGGTGCGGGTAACATCACCCTGGCAGGTCACACCGCAACGATCAACGGTGTTACCGAGCAGGTGTTTCACTTCGAGAATGCCATCGGCACCGCCGGAATCAATATGATGACGGGCACGAACACCGCCAACCTGTTGAGCGGCCTCAACGGCGCGGATACCCTGTTTGGTCTTGGCGGGGACGATACATTGATCGGCGGCGGCGCGGCAGATCGCCTCGTCGGCGGTCAGGGCAACGACACCTACGTCGTCGATGCGCTCGATACGGTCGTCGAGGCGGCCGGCCAGGGCGTGGACACCGTCACCAGCGGCACCTCGTACGCCCTCGGCGCCAACCTCGAAAACCTGACGCTAACGGGAGGCGCCGCCATCAATGGCACCGGCAATGCGCTGGCCAACAGCATTACCGGCAACGACGCCAACAATTCACTGAGCGGGCTTGCCGGCAATGATGTCCTCACCGGCGGTGCCGGCAACGATACGCTGGCCGGCGGCGCGGGGGCGGACACGTTGATCGGTGGAAACGGCGGCGACAGGCTGATCGGCGGCATCGGGGTGGACACGCTCGTGTTCACCGCGCTCACCGACTCCCCGCCGGCGGGCCGTGACAGCATCGCTGGTTTCGACGGCGTTGGCGTTCCCGGCGGTGATCGGATTGATCTCTCCGCCATCGACGCCGACTTCGGCACGGCTGGCAATCAGGCCTTCACCTTCATCGGGACGGCCAAATTTTCTCACGCTGGCCAAGTGCGGGTCGTCGATCAAGGCGCTGTCACCCTCGTGCAGGCGAACGTCGATGCCGACGCAGCCGCCGAACTGGTCATCGTCATCCAGGACGGCACGATCCTGGCCTCGGCCTATATCGCACAAGATTTCATCTTGTAATCGCGAGCCCCTCTCGATGCGCCGGATCGCCATCTTCGGCGTCCGGCGCCGCTTTGGCTCGCTCCCTGTCGACGGGCATGGGTGACGGGTGCGTCGGCAGGACGCGCCCGTCGCTCCGTGAAGGAACGACAGAAGGCTGAACGGTTGTCATCAGCGATGGGATCCGCGTTCTCGCCGACGATACCGGCTTGACGAAGCCCGGGCACGCGCGGAAAAGGCGCAGGCGGGGCGGCCAGCTGGGGTTTCTCCGGCCGAGGAAGGAGGAAGCAGATGGTAGACCAGATCCGGCACTTCATCGGTGGCGTGGCCGTGGACGGTCGCAGTGGTCGCTTTGCGCCGGTGTTTGATCCAGCAAGCGGCGACGTGCGCGCCCACGTTCCGCTCGCCGACGCCGGCGAGGTCGATGCCGCGGTAATGGCTGCAAAACAGGCGTTTCCCGCCTGGGCGGCGATGCCGGCGCTCAGCCGCGCGCGGGTGATGTTCCGCTTCAAAACATTGATCGAGCAGCATGCGGATGAGCTCGCGGCGCTGATTACCGCCGAGCACGGCAAGGTGGCGAGCGATGCTCGCGGCTCGCTGATGCGCGGCCTCGAGGTTGTCGAGTTCGCCTGCGGTATCCCGCACCACATCAAGGGCGAGTTCTCCGCCGGCATCGGCGCCGGCATGGATTGCTTTTCGCTGCGCGAGCCGCTGGGCGTCTGCGCCGGCATCACTCCGTTCAATTTTCCGGCGATGGTGCCGATGTGGATGTTCCCGCTCGCCATCGCCTGCGGCAACACCTTCGTGCTCAAGCCGTCGGAGAAAGTGCCGTCCTGCTCGCTGCGCCTGGCCGAGCTCCTCAGCGAAGCGGGATTGCCGGCAGGCGTGTTCAACGTGCTCGGCGGTGACGCCGTGGCGGTAAAGGCGCTTCTGACCCACCCGCAGGTCCGCGCGGTGAGCTTCGTGGGCTCGACGCCGGTCGCCCGCCGCATCTATGCCACCGCCGCGGCCGCCGGCAAGCGCGTGCAGGCCCTTGCCGGGGCTAAGAACCACATGGTGGTCATGCCGGATGCCGATCTCGACCTCGCCGTCGAGGCGCTGATGGGAGCGGCCTACGGGTCCGCCGGCGAGCGTTGCATGGCGGTCTCGGTCGCGGTTGCCGTAGGCGAGGTGGCTGAACCGCTGCGTGAACGGCTCGCCACGCGCGTTAGCACGCTGAAGATCGGCCCCGGCAGTGATCTCGACGCCGAGATGGGCCCGCTGATCACCGCCGAGCACCGCGCCAGAGTAGCGGAGATGATCGGCCTCGGCGTCCGGGAGGGCGCGGATCTCGTCGTCGATGGCCGGGGGCTGGTTCTATCCGGCCGCGAGAATGGCTTTTTTCTCGGCGGCACGCTATTCGACCGGGTTGCGCCGTCGATGCGCATCTATCAGGAGGAAATCTTCGGGCCCGTCCTGTGCATCGTGCGGGCCTCCGACCTTGCGAGCGCCATCGATCTGGTCAACGCCAACCGCTTCGGCAATGGCTCGGCCATCTTCACCCACTCGGGTGCGGCGGCGCGCGCGTTCACGGCGCGGGTGCAGGCGGGAATGGTCGGCGTCAACGTTGCGATTCCGGTGCCCCTCGCCTTTCACAGCTTCGGCGGCTGGAAGCATTCGCTGTTCGGCGACCATGCGATCCACGGGGCCGAGGGCGTGCGCTTTTACACCCGCCTCAAGACCGTCACCAGCCGCTGGCCGGATGCCGCCGGCGACGGGGACACGGCCTCGCCGGGACCCGAGACGCAGACCTCCGAGACGGGCGGATTTGCCATGCCGACCCTCGGTTGACGCCTCAGCGCGGGACGGTCCCCGTCGGCGCGCTGTCGATTGGTACGCTCCCAGGCATGCTTCCGGTCGAGGCTCCCCGCCCCGCCGCGCCGTCGCGACCCGAGGACTCGGGAACAGCGCGACCGCCGTCGGGCGGCGGCGAACGCCGGCGATAGAGCCGGCCGGTCCATTCTTCATCCCAGACGACGTCGTAATTCGCGTCCAGGTAGGCGATGACCTCCGGCCCATAGGGCGGCGTTTCCGGGAACATCCGCCGGTAGAACCGGCCGAGAAAAACATAGGCCGGATGCGCCGCGGCCAGCTGCCCGGGCAATGCCGCCCAGTACGACGGCGGCAACATCTCCCACGACCAGCCGTGGATCGGCAAGGCCTGCGCCCTTTGGGTGACGAGATAGACGAGCGGATTGCCGAGCACGTAGATCGGCTCTCCACCAGGCATGCGCAGCGAGGCGAACTTTTCGGCAACCCATCCGTAGTCCTTGCCGACGGCACGGCGGTAGCCTTCGAGGCCGATGCGCTGGCTGCTAAACATCATCTGGTAGAAAGCCTGGCTCTGCGCATCGAACGATACGACCATCGCCCCCGCCGCCGGCAAGACCAGGAACAAGGACAATACCGCCGGCGAAAGCGCGCGCACAGGCGGCTGGCGCTCCCCACCCCCCGTTAACGTCGGCACTGACGCTGTGGTGAGACGGGTCAGCAGCAGGTCGATCCCTCGTGCGGCAAGCACCGCGCCGGGCACGAACAGCAAGAAGAAATGATACTTCCAGAACGCGTTGAACTGCACGACGATCAGCAGGCAGGCAACGATGATCCAAACGATCATCTGGCGCATGAGCGCCGGCTCGTCGCGACGCAGAGCGCGCAGCACCGGTAGGACGGCGAACACCAGCCAGGAACCGAGACAGACGGCGTACCACTTGATGTCGCGGAGCAAGCGTCCGAAAGGCGCGACCACCGGCGCCGCCTGAAGCGAGTCGAACGGAAAGACGAAGCTGATCCAGATCAGCGCGTCGAGCGTGCCTTGCTGCAGGAGGAAAAGGCAGACCGGCAGTAGGACCGCGGCAACGCCCACGGTATAGGGGATGCCGAGCGCGAACGCGGTGCGCAGCAGTGTCATCGGCCGGCGATCGTCGGCGGTATCGACGATCGCCAGCAGTACCATGACCACGAAGATCGGCGCGTACGGCAGCTTGAAGACGACGCAGACGGCGGCGAGCGCCCCCGCCACCAGTCGCGCGAGATGCGCCTGCGGACCACTTCGATAACGCCGGACCAGCATCCAGCAGGACAGGAACATCGGAAACGCGACGAGCATTTCCACCTGGGTAAGTTCCTGCGCGCCGGCGAAGGTGTAGTAACTGCCGATCGATGCGATTGCCGCGGCGCTGCCGAGCCACGGATGGCGGAAGGTCCGGCGAAGACACAAGATGAGGGTCAGCGCGAAGGCCAGCATCCAAACGAGTTCGAATTCCTTGATTCCGAGCGAATCGAAGCCGAAAAGCCGCCCGCCGGCGAGATAGAACCAGAAAATCCCGGGCTGCTTGAGGTCCCAGACATCGACGTAGAGAACACCGCCCTTATCGATCACCTCGGCGGTATAGAGGAACAGCGCCTGATCACCGTCGAACGGGGTAAACAGCTTGAGACCGCCGACGAGGCCGACCACTGTCAGCGCAACGATCGCCCATATCAGTTCGGTCGTAGGCGCACTCACGCGCCGGACCGACGAAAGCGGCGGGGCTGATTGGGCAAGTGTTTGATTCATCAGGTGTCCGCTGTGCTGCAATTGCGAAGGCGGGCGGACTTTAGCAGAGCGTCCGACAAGGTCGAGAGACTTCTTGCCGAACGCGCCAGGGTCCGAGATACCGGCGTCCGGCGTTGAAGGGCGCTTGCGTTCCGGGACAAACTGGCTTATGTGCCCGCCGCGATTTCAGTGCAGCGCTCACGGCTCGGAGCGCGCGGCACGTTCGGAAAGGCTGGAGATGATTGTTCTCGATCGCCTGACGAAGATGTTTGGCTCACTGACCGCCGTTGACGGCATTTCGCTGCGGGTCGCCGAAGGCGAAGTGTTGGGCTTTCTCGGACCCAACGGCGCCGGCAAGACCACCACCATGCGAATGATCGCGGGATTTCTCGAACCCACCGCCGGGTCCGTCGCCGTCTGCGGTTTCGATCTCGCCCGCCATCCGATCGACGCCAAGCGACGAATCGGTTATTTGCCGGAAGGTGCGCCGCTTTACGGCGATATGACCTGTCGCGGGTTCCTGAACTTCGTCGCCGACGTGCGCGGTTTTGGTGCGGCGGAACGCCGGCGTCGAATTGACGAGGTGGTGGCGATGATCGAACTCGCCGAAGTCCTCGACCGGCCGATCGAAACGCTGTCGAAAGGGTTCAAGCGCCGGGTCGGTCTCGCCCAGGCGCTGATCCACGATCCGGCGGTGCTCATTCTCGACGAGCCGACCGACGGCCTCGATCCCAATCAAAAGCATCACGTGCGCGCGCTGATCCGCTCGATGGCGGCGAAAAAATCCATCGTCGTCTCGACCCACATCCTCGAAGAGGTGGAGGCGGTCTGCACCCGTGCGGTGGTCATCGCCGATGGACAACTGGTCGCCGATGGCACCGCCGAGCAACTCCTGCGCCGCCTGCCCGAACACAACGCCGTGATCGTCGATGTCCCGATCGGCGAGGCGGCGATCGCGCGCGGCGCCTTGGCAGCGCTGTGCGACAGCGAGGGCACGCAGCTTTGCGAGACCAGCACCGACGAGCTCGCCAGCTTCCGGCTTATATCCCGTTCGCCCGGAGGTCGGCAGGCCTCGCTCGCCGACGTGGCGCACTGCCTCAAGACGACCGGGGTGACGATCGAATCGCTGCGCTGCGAGCGCGGCCGGCTCGACGACGTTTTCCGGCTGCTGACCACGAAGACCGAGGTCGATCATGCTGCGTGAGACCGGTGCGGTGGCGAAGCGGGAGCTGGGAGGGTACTTCTCCACGCCCGTGGCGTACGTCTTCATCGTCATCTTCCTGGCGGTGGCGAGCGCCCTGACATTTTATGTCGGCGGATTCTTCGAACGTCAGCAGGCCAGCCTCGAGCCGTTCTTCTCGTTCCATCCGTGGCTCTACCTGTTTCTCATTCCCGCCGTCTCCATGCGGCTGTGGGCGGAAGAGCGCAAGAGCGGGACGGTCGAGCTGCTGATGACCATGCCGTTGTCGTCAAGCATGGCTGTCGTCGGCAAGTTCGTCGCCGCGTGGCTGTTCATCGGCGTCGCGTTGATTCTGACTTTCCCGCTGTGGATCACGGTGAATGTGTTGGGAGAACCCGACAACGGCGTCATCGTCGCCGGCTACCTCGGCAGCTTCCTGATGGCGGGGGCGTTTCTCGCCATCGGGTCGTGCATGTCGGCGTTTACCCGCAATCAGGTGGTCGCCTTCATCCTCGCCGCCGCAGTTTGCTTCCTGTTCTGCATGGCCGGTCTCGAGCTGGTGCAGGACGTCGTCCAACAGGTCTTTCCGCCGGTCGTCGCCGAGACGGTTGCCGGCCTTAGTTTCCTCAGCCGGTTCGCCGCCATCGTCAAAGGTGTCATCGACGCGCGCGATATCGTCTTTTTCGTATCGATGATCCTCTTCTGGCTGTTCGCCACGGTCGTTGCGCTCGATTCCGAGCGCGCACGCTGACATTCGGGAACGACGCTATGCAGTGGCTGCGCAAATACGAAGGATCCCGCTTGGCGATCGCCGGACTGTGCGTCGCAGCGGTCCTGTTCCTCGCGGTCAACGTTCTCGCCAACGCCGAATTCCGCGGCGCGCAGGTCGACCTGACCGAGGGCAACCTTTACACCGTCGCGCAGGGGACCCGCCAGCTGCTCGGATCGCTCGACGAGCCGGTGCAACTGCGCCTTTACTTCACGCCGCGACTTGGTGAGGTCGCGCCACGCTACGCCGCGTACGATGCGCGTGTCCGCGAACTACTCGAGCGCTACGTGACCATGTCCAATGGCAAGCTGCAGTTGCAGATGCTCGAGCCGGAGCCGTTCTCCGACGCCGAGGACCGGGCGGTGGCGGATGGCCTGCAAGGCGTGCCACTTAGTCAATCCGGCGAGCAAGGTTATTTCGGGCTCGCCGGCAGCAACGCTGAAGACGGTCGCGCGGTCATTCCCTTCTTCAACCTCGAGCGTGAGTCATTCCTCGAATACGACCTTACCAAACTCATCTACGGTCTCGCCAATTCCAAGCGGCCGACGCTCGGCGTGATTTCGGCGCTGCCGAACGATATGCCCGGCGGTCATCCGGCGGCGACGCCGCCGCCCTTGATGATCTTCGATCACATCCGCGATTTCTTCACCGTCGAGGACCTCGAGGTGGATGTGGCGGAAATTCCGTCCAACATCGATGTCTTGCTGGTTCTCGATCTGAATGGCGTAAGCGATCAGACGGTGCGCGCGATCGATCGCTTCGTGCACGATGGCGGCAAGGCGCTCGTCTTTGTCGATCCGCTGATCGAATCGTCCGGAGGGCGACCGAAGTCCGAAGAAGCAGCGCCGGCTGAGGATGTCACGGCACTGCTGAAAGCGTGGGGCATCGAAGAGGTCGACGGCAAGGTCGCGGGCGATCTCGATGCGGCACGGCGGGTTTCGACCAGCAACCGCGCCGGCGGCGCCGGTGACTACCTGCCATGGCTGACACTGGGGCGCACGAACGTCGACGAGGGCGATCCGGTGATGGCGAACGTCGAGCGACTGAACCTCGCCAGCGCCGGCATCCTGCAGTCTCTGGGCACAGCCGGATTGACGGTCACGCCGTTGATTTCCACCGGGCCGCGCTCGATGCCGATCGACGTCGAGAAGGTTCGCGGTACCATGCCCGACATCATGGGACTGCTTGCCAGCTTCAAGTCGAGCGGAAAGCCGCTGATGCTCGCCGCGCGGATCTCCGGCAACGCGCCAGAAGCGTTCTCAGCCGACGCCGAGGCTGCGGCACCCGAGAAGCCGGCATCCGGGAAGACGCCTGAGGTCAGCGGAAATCCGGGGACGGCACCGGACACGGCCAGCGATGGCAAGGCGGCATCCCCCGCAGCCGATGTCCAGCCGGAGCGCAAGCCGATCCAGGTGATCGTCGTCGCCGATGCCGACATGCTCTACGATCGCTTCTGGGTGCAGAGTTCGGATTTCTTCGGCGAACGTGTGGACGTACCAACGGCGAGCAACGCCGATTTCGTCATCAACGCGCTGGAAAACCTCGCCGATGCCGATGCCCTGGTCGGGCTGCGCGGCCGGGGGACATCCTATCGTCCGTTCACCCTGGTCGAGGAGCTTCGCCGTGACGCGGAAGCGCGCTACCGGGCGAAAGAGCAGGAGCTGCAGCAGCGGCTGAGCGAAATTCAGCAGCAACTGGAAGGAATCCAGCAGCGCGGTGGCGCGCAGGGAGAAGGGGCGCAGGGCGGCGAACTCTTGTTGAGTGCCGAGGACAAGGCGGCGATCGAGCGCTTCCGCGGCGAGATGCTGTCCGTGCGCAAGGATCTCCGCGATGTTCAGCATGCGCTCCGCAGCGACATCGAACGGCTGGAAGACCGGGTGAAGTTCATTAACATCGCTGCCGTACCCATTTTCTTGTGCGGCATCGGTGGGGTGATGGCCCTCGTCCGGCGAGCCAAACGCTCGCGGGCGAAACGCCAGACGAAGAACGGGTAACGCCGGCCTGACGGCGGGCGGACCCACGAGTGGACGGCACGACGGAACGACCAGGACGAGGAAGCATGCGCGCGCGATCCTTTTTGATACTGAGCGCGGTCACGCTCGTCGTCACGGCAGCAGCCGTGGCCGCGGTGGTGGAGCAGGACCGTCCGCATTCGGCGATCGAGACCAGTGGTCCCATGCTGCCAGGCCTCGCCGACCAGCTCGGCGAGGTGGCGGCGATCGTCCTACGCGACGCCGATCGGACACTGACGATCAAGCGCGGCGATAGCGGCTGGGGCATCGCCGAGTTAAACGATTATCCCGTGCCGACTGACAAGGTCCGCGAAATCGCTCGTGCGCTCGTCCAGCTCGAAAAGGTCGAGGCAAAAACAATGCGCGCGGATCGCTACGCGCGGATTGGCGTCGAGGACGTTGCAAAAGGCGCAACCTCGAAAGAGGTCGATTTGCAAAACGCGGCCGGCGAGCCCCTGGCCCGGCTGATTGTCGGGACCTTCGCCGCGGCGGCGGGCGCCGAGGGCGCGACGTTCGTGCGCATTCCCGGCGATGAGCGCGCGTGGCTCGCGCGCGGCACTGTGCATGTCAATCTCGATCCGCGCGACTGGGTTGACCGTCATCTGATCGCAGTCCCCGCGACGGATATTCGCGAGGTGCGCATCGTTCGTGCCGACCGGAAAACGCTGACCGTCGTTCGCGAGGGCGGCGATACCGGTGCCTTCCACTTCGCCGAGATGCCGGCGGGAGCCAAGCTCAAGCGTCCGGACGCGGTGCAGTCGATCGTGGAGACGTTTGGCGACATATCACTCGAAGATCTGAAACCGAAAGCCGAGCTCACCTTGCCAGCCGACAAGACAATTCACATCACCGTAACGCGGGTGGACGGGACACACCTCGCGTTCGCGATGGCGGACATTGACGGGGCCCGCTGGATAATATTTGAGGACGGCAAGGAACCGGCGACGTTGCCCGCCGCCGGCCATGGCATGGCGTTTCAAATTCCTACCTGGAAGGTTACCCCGCTCGAACGTCAGCCACAGGACCTGTACGAACCGGCGTCCGGATCCTGACCGCACGTTAGTCGGGCGGGCGATCTCGTGACTGGCGATCGATACGATCTTGGCGTGCGTGTTTTGGCGCGATCGCCTCTGCGCCGTTGCGTCTTCGTTCTGACGCCTTATCTTTGACCCTTATGGGGTTTATTCACGGCGGTTGACAAATTCTTGCCACATCGTTTCTGTGCTCCCATGGTGCGCTTGCACGATCGGATCGAGAAGATGGGGCGCCTCGGCATCGCCGGATTGTTGTGTCTGGTTCTTGCCGCGTTGATTGCCGACATGATGTCGGGCCAGAGGTGCGTCGGACTTTTCGTCGGCTGGCCGGCCGCGCGAACTCCCTGCTTTGGGCTGCGCGAGCCGCGGCTCATTGACGCAAAGCCGCGACACTCGGACGAGGTTCGGGCTGGACACGTCCCCTCCCCCTCGTCGACCACACCTGACGAAGACTGGACGCAGGCTGTGCGCGGCGTTCTGGAGGCTCGTCGGGAAAGCGCGTTGCATGGGCACGACCGCCCCAACGACGATGCGCGGACAGACACCGAGCGACGTAACCGTGCCGACGAGGTCGACTGGCTGGGCGTACCCCCCGAGGTAATCCGCAAATTGCCGGTGGCGGAGGGTGCGCCGCACGAACGCAGTAACGCCATTGCGGATCAAGAGATGCCATCGGCGCGTCCACCCCGGCCAAACGTTCAGCCGCGACTGATCGCTGCCGCGCAGCGGCGGCTGGCTTCCCTCGGATATGACCCGGGGCCGGTGGATGGGCGCCTCGGACGACAGACGTATGCCGCGATACGGGAATTCCAGCGTGACTCGCACCTACCTGACAACGGCGTGATCAATGCAGCCCTGCTCGCGCGCCTTGAGGCGGTGGAGAATGTCCACGTCCAGTTGCGCCAGCAGGAACTGGAGGCCATGGACCCAGCGCCCAAGGATGCGAGTGAACCGGCGCGTGCCCGCGATTTGTTCGGCTCCCTGCTCGGCGGTTTCCAGCGACTGCTCGGCAAGGATTTCGACAGCGTCAAACGCCCCGACGAAGTGCGCTCCTACTGTCGGACGAACGCAGCGACGTGGATCTACGATTTCGGCCGGGAAGCGTTTGTCTACTGCGGCAACGTCATCGCCGAACAGGGGGCCTCCGCTATTCAGCATGCATCGGACCGCTGAACGGCGTCGTTTGCGCGTACACTCCCTCTTGCCTAAGCGCTTCTACGCCCTCGCAGGTTAAGCGGGCGTTGCGCGTTCTGAAGCGCGCAATTTCGATCTCCATACCGACTCCACAGCGCGCCTCGCTTCGGAATGCGATGGGCGGTTGACGTCTGCCTGTTTGCTGCGCCGCTTTGGACACATGGCGGCGAGTGTGAGCCAGTTCCTACACGGTGGCTGTTCGTCCGTGATAAGACAGCGATCCAAAGATCGAGATAGGGCAAAGAACACGGGCACACACGGTCAAATTGAGTCAACAACTCGATAAATATTACCCAATTGAAGCAATATGGCCCCACCTTGGGGACTCGACAAAACAACAACCGCAAGGTAGTTGACATTTATGATTTGTTATGTTGAATATGCAAAATACATTAGATTTATGTCTGTGTGTTCTGGATGTTTAATTGTCATTTTGTATATAGATACTTGAAACAACTTTATTTACGGATTAACAATCCTTCGCTTTATTTTATCACATCAAAAATAATAACATAATTGTAAGTTAATATTAAAGATTTGTTTTATTAATGATATCTATATTTTTAAATTAAGTTAAGAAAATAGACATTTGATTTGATATTTTGTTTTCACTCTGATGTTCGGAGAACAGAGCTTATGTCCAAAACATTTAGTCTGGGCATGCGAGCCCCTTGGTGTTGCGCCATCGTTCTGGCTCTCCTGTCGGTTGTTCCCGTGGCATCCGTATATGCTCATAGTCCTTTTGCGGCGCTCGACGCACGGCCGACGAACAAGACGTGCCTTGCGGGCGACGCGCCGCAGTCCACGACTTCTGTCAAATTGACTCCGGCGTTCACCGAACTTGGCGGCCGGCGTCCGTTCGCCATGCGAGTCTCCCCGCTGGACCCGAAACGCTTCTATTACGTGACGCGCACAGGGCTCATGTACACCATGATCAAGGGTGACACGAAGGCGCCGGTGCTGGCGCTCGACATCACCGATGAGATCGGCACCATCGATCATACCAATGCCTATAGCCCCGGCGGCTCGGAGGAGTTTGGCATCGCCAGCTTCACCTTTGATCCCGATTTTGCGCACAATGGCTGGGTGTTCGTCGTCTTCAACGGCCGGCAGGCGAACGAATCAACGACAACGTCCTATCTCGCTCGCTTCACCTTGAAAGCCGACGGCCTGACGCTCAACCGCGACAGCCAGTTGATCATCCTCAAACAGGTCCAGGGGACGAGCTGGCTGCACCATTTCGGCGATGTCGAATTCGGTCCCGACGGCTTCCTTTACCTCTCGTCCGGCGACGGCACCCTCAACGGGGCGGCCTATTTCGACGACATCCGGGCGCAGAATCTCGACGACCTGCACGGAAAGATCCTCCGGCTCAACGTCGCCAACAGCACCGCCACGAAGCCCTATACCATTCCCGCGAGCAATCCGTTCGTCGGCGTGGCCGGGGCGCGGGGAGAAATTTACGCTTATGGGTTTCGCAATCCGTGGCGGATGTCGTTCGATACGGTCACTGGGAATCTCTGGCTCGGCGACGTCGGCGACGCGCAGTACGAGGAAGTCAATATCGTCGAGCAGGGGGGCAACTACGGCTGGCCAATATTCGAGGGAACGAACTGCCGCGTCACCGCGCAATGCGGATCCACCACAACCAAGGCGCCGGTGCATGTCGTTTCGCACAACGGCGAGTCGATCGCTGTGATCGGTGGTTTCGTCTACCACGGGTCGGCGATTCCGTCGCTTTCCGGCAAGTACATCTTCCGCGTCTACGGCCGAAACGAGCTCTACGCCCTGACGTCGAACGGCGGGACCTATACGGCGGAGCTGATCATCGACAATACGCCAAATATGAATAGCTTTTTTACGGATGCGGATCAGGAGATCTACAGCACCGACATGGACGGCAACGTCTATCAGCTTGTTCCGTCGTCCACAACCGGAGGCAGCGGCACCTTTCCGGCATTACTGTCGCAGACGGGGTGCGTGCGCCCATCCAAGCCTACGGTTGCAGCAGTGGCGATGGTCCCCTACGGCGTGAATTCACAGCTCTGGTCGGACGGAGCAGGCAAGAAGCGCTGGGTGGCCCTGCCCGATGGCAAGACCGTGACCATCGATTCCGACGGCGATTTCGACTTCCCGACGGGCTCGGTGCTGATGAAATCGTTTCTCTTTCAGGGGAAGCCGTTCGAGACGCGGCTGTTGAAGCATCACAACGACGGAACGTGGACGGGCACGACCTACAAGTGGAAGAGCGATCTGTCCGACGCGACCCTGGTGCCGGCAGGGGGTGAGGACATCACGGTCAAGGCCAACGCGACAAAGACCATCAACTGGCACCTGCCCAGCCGCAGCGAGTGCACGCTCTGCCATACGGCCGCGGCAAAGCACGCGCTCGGGCCGAACGTCGCCCAGCTCAACGGCTTCTTCGCCTATCCCAACGCGAACAACAAGGTCGGCCAGCAGCTCGCGACGTGGAGTGACATCGGCATGTTTTCCGCCGCCTTGCCTGGAGCGCTCTATGACCTGCCGACGCTCTCGGCCCCCTGGGCAAAGGGCGTATCCAACGTCCGTCGCGCCCGCAGCTCCCTCGAAGCCAATTGCGCCCACTGTCATCGTCCCGGCAACGACATCCGCGCGACGATGGATCTGCGCTTTGGCACGGATATCAGTGAGATGGCCATCTGCAATGAAGCTCCCCGGATCAGCGATCTCGGCATCGCCGGTGCCAAGCTGCTGGCGCCCGGTCATCCGGAGAGCTCGATCATTCCGGCGCGCGTTTCCCTGCGCGGTGAAAACCAGATGCCACCGCTGGGAACGTTCATTACCGACGGCACGGCCACGCTGCTCAACGGCTGGATCAAACGCGGTGATGTATGCAGCGCGGTGCCGGATAACGATGGCGATAGCGTGCCAAACAATGCCGATAACTGCTTGAACATCGCCAATGCCAACCAGCTCGACTCCGATTCGGATAAATTCGGTGACCGCTGCGATGGAGACTTCAACAATGATTATGTGACCGACGACACCGATCGGGAACTTATTACGCAGGCAGTGGGTTCTTCATTTGGAGATGCGGAATACCGCACCAACTACGACTTTGACCTCAACGGGCGCGTTGATGATGATGATCTTTACTACTTCAACCATATGCTGGCAGGGCATCCGCCCGGCGCATCCGGGTTCGCCAAAGTTCCGTAATATTTATCTGGAAATGGCGCAATAAATATCGGCGGCTCAATGCAAGTTGAGCCGCTTTTTGTCTTTTGTATTATCGTGATTAAAATATAGTGAAGTAATTCATATTATTTATCAAAACATCTGCCACTGTTACGTCACATTTGATACCGCAATTGATGCAATCAATGATCAAAAATGCACGTTTTCCTACGCGTAGCACTTATTACTTGTTTTTAACAATGACGCCTGTTATTAACAAAATATTATTTATGTAACGTGTGACGACTGATGCTAATGCTGGGGGAAGCTATGAGCATGCACCCACGACGACCCTCTCGAGCACTGATTTTGTATGCCCTTGCTGGGATGTGGTTGGCGTGTACGTTCGCGCCACAAAATTCGAAAGCTCAAACCATCAGCCCTTTGGCCGGCTATTTATCGCGGCCGTCGAATCCAACATGCCTTGCTGGCGATGCGCCGGCAGTAACGTCGACGGTTCAAGCTAATCAGGTATTTTCTGATATAACATCCTACAAGGGATTCGATTTTCGCGCATCACCAACAGATAAATCGCGATTTTATTTAATAAATCGATCAGGATATATGTATACGTTTATTTCAGGTCAGACACCTGATCTTGCGCTCAATATCAGCGCGCGGATTGGTGCTTTGAATGACAGCAACGATTATGCGGATGGTGGATCAGAGCAGTGGGGGCTGGTCAGTTTCGCCTTTCATCCCGAGTTTGCTAGTAATCCTGCTCGCCGTTGGGTATTCGTCCTTTACAATGCCCGGCAGGCAAACGAGGTCACGCCGACCTCATACGTCGCGCGCTATACGCTGACGGCGGATGGAACAACATTTGATCCTGCCTCTGAACTTATCGTTTTGAGACAGCCGCAGACCAATGGGCTCAATCATCACTTCGGCCATCTGGCTTTCGGCCCGGACGGCTATTTGTATATCGGCAGCGGCGACGGCTCGGCCAGCTTCGCAGCGATCCGCTCTCAGGATACGAGTGACCTGCGCGGCAAGCTGCTGCGCATTGATGTCGACAACGGCACGGCGGCTGCCCCCTATGCCATTCCACCCAACAATCCGTGGAAGAATGTTGCCGGCGCCCGGCCGGAACTCTATGCGATCGGGTTGCGCAATCCTTGGCGGTTCTCGTTCGACAAGCAGAGCGGGCAGCTTTGGCTCGGCGATGTCGGCGGATCGGGAAGCGAGGAGATCAACATCATCACCCGCGGTGGCAACTACGGCTGGAACATCTATGAAGGCAGGGACTGTCTGAATGCCGCTCAGTGTGCGACGCCCGTTGAACTGCCGATCTTCACCATCCCGACAATCAGCCCGACGGCGATCATTGGCGGCTTCGTCTATCGCGGAAACGCCATCCCCTATTTGAACGGACGGTACGTTTTCGCCGTGTACGGCCAGCGCAAACTCTACGCGCTGAGCAAGAGTAACGGTGCCTACACCGCGGAGCTGATCCTCGACAACGCACCCAATTTCGATACGCTGTTCACCGACGCTGACGGCGAGATCTACGGCGTCGAGGTGCCAGGAGAGGGCACCGTCTATAAGATCGTTCCGGCCGTCGCCTCCGCGTCGTCCGCACAGATACCGCAACTCCTCTCGGAAACCGGTTGCATCGTGCCCACCTCGCCGCTCGGCACCGTACCCGGAATGATTCCCTATACGGTAAACGCACAGCTGTGGTCCGATGGCGCAGCGAAGCGGCGCTGGGTCGCGCTTCCGGACGGCGCACAGATCACCATCGGCGATAACGGCGACTTCGAATTTCCCATCGGAACCGTCCTGATGAAGATGTTTCTTTATCAGCGCTACAAGCCGTTCGAAACGCGCCTGCTCAAGCGTCATACCGACGGCTCATGGGCGGGCTACTCCTATGAGTGGAAAGCCGATCTCTCGGATGCCGTACTCGTGCCTGCCGAAGGCAAGACGATCGACGTTAAGACCGCCGCCGGTTCATCGGTTCACTGGCATCTGCCGTCGCGCAGCCAGTGCCTGCTCTGCCACACCGCAGCGGCGGGCTATGTGCTCGGGCCGCGTATCGCGCAGCTCAACAGCATGTACGATTATGAAAGAACCGGCCGCAAGGGCCACCAGTTGGTCACCTGGAACGCCATGGGCCTGTTCGCCAACGGCCTGCCGGCTGCCGTTGCCGATCTGCCGGCGCTGTCCGGACCATTTCAACCGAAGGTCAACGCCGTGCGTCGGGCACGCAGCCATCTTGACGCGAACTGCGGCTCCCTGTGTCATCGTCCCAACGTCGACATCCGCCCGACGATGGATCTGCGCTATAGCACGGACATTCAAGCGATGAACGTGTGCAATGTCGACCCGCTGGTCAGCGATCTTGGCCTTACTGGCGCCAAGTTACTTGATCCGCTCAGTCCGGCGACATCGCTTCTGTGGATACGCATGCAACTGCGCGGCAACGGCCAGATGCCGCCGCTGGCCACGACGATTGCTGATCCGACGGCCGTCGTCGTCGAGAACTGGGTTAATCGCGCGAGTGTGTGCGACGTCCCGACCGACAGCGACGGTGACGGTGTGCCGGATGACGCCGATAACTGCACCTTCGTCGCCAACGCCAGCCAGTGGGACAGCGACAACGACGGCTACGGCGACCGATGCGACGGCGACTTCAACAACAATGGCTATGCCGGCCCGATTGATCAGGGGATGATCACCGCCGCTCTCGGCGCTCAGAACGGCGACGGCGCTTATTCGACAATGTACGATTTCAATCTAGACGGGTATATCAACGCTGATGACGTCAACTATTTCAACAGCAAGCTGATGGGGCACGCCCCCGGACCCACCGCCCCGCAATAACGCTCCCGCTCTTGCTGGCGCACGGTTGATCGCAGCGATGTGACCGTGCGTGGCAAGAACGGTTGTTTCGTCGCGTCGGCGGAGAAGGTTGTATCCGTGATACTGGCAAGTCTATGAGCCAACCTCTGCAATCCCCGGGTAGTTACACGGGGAGACGATGCGGGCGGGGTTCGGCGGCCAGCGTGTTCCAGGCTCGGCAGCAGGCGTCGGCGATGGCGTCATCGTCTCAGAAGACGAGCGGCGAGAAGAAGCGCTTGCCCAGGTCGGACCAGAGGCGTTCGACCCGATTGAGTTCGACGAATAGGGCAGCAGCGGAATTAGGGTGACGGCGCCTGGGACCCGCAACGCCCTGGCTCCGTGCCAGCCGGCCGGGTCGAGGACGACGACGGCATGGACGGCCGGAATTTCAGCCACCAGCGATGGCAGATCCGGCCTTTCTCGCCGACGTGGGCCGCGTCCACGCCGAAACACTGTCCACGTCCGGGTCGAGATCGCGGAACATGGCGGCGGCGAACACCGCTTCCTCGGCCTCGCTCAGCCTCTGCGGCAGCTGCCGCTTCGGCCGATCCCTCAGCCCGGCCAAGCCCTCGACATTGTAGCGAACCACCGCATCCCTCAGCGCCCGGCTCAGCGGGAAACACCGGTCAGGGACGCGTCTTCGGATGTGCGCCAGCCGGACTGACGGCGACGCGCAGGAGCCGCCGAATCAATTGCGGCGCCGTCTATGGCTCCCTCTCCCGTGGTATCGGCGGGAACGCCGCCGGGCGCGCGCAAGGTCAGCAGGGTGAACAGACCGAACGGCGGAACGCGCTCATATCCCTCGACCTCGAGTTCGGTTGACTCGAGCAGGTCGGCAAGGGCGAAATTCGGATGCCAGCCGAGCCAGCGCGACATCGGCTCCAGAAACGGGGTAATCCAGCGGTCTGCGCCGTGGGCGAAGTGATTGCAGACAAGCACGGTGCCGCCTGGCTTGCACACCCGGGCGATTTCGGCGAGGCAGCCTTGCGGATCGGGAACCACCGACATCACGAAGCTGGCGACAACGCCATCGAAGACACCGTCCTCGAAGTCGAGCGCGCCGGCATCCATCCGTTCCAATGCCTTGACGTTGGCAAGGCCCTTCGCCGCGACGCGGCGGCGTGCCTTCGCCAGCATTTCCGGCGAGACGTCAACGCCGATGATGTCTTTGTCGCGGTGATAAAGCGGCAGCGACAGGCCAGTACCGACGCCGACCTCAAGGATTCGCGCGCAACCGGTCGCGTTCATTCGCCGGGCGACGACCGCCCGTCCCCACTGGAAGACCGGGCCAAAGATCAGATCGTACGTCGGAGCATAACGCCGGTAGGCACGCAAAATCGCCGCCAGGTCCGCAGCCGAGCGCCGACGCTGCCCGGTGTCTCGCATCATATTCACGTCGTCAGTCCCCTTATCGATGATCGCTCGCGCAACGCGCGTGCGCGGAATTGGTTGCGCAGCACTACAACGCCTTCATCCAATTGCGACAGCGCGCCCCCGGCTGAAATGGCGTGTGAGACGATCGATCGCCTCATTTAGAACCTCATCGCTCTTGCAGAAGCAAAACCGCACGAAGCCATGTGGGATTTCGCTATGAGCGCCGGCCTTGGAAGACTCGGCATCGCGGTAAAACGCGCTGACCGGAATCGCAGCGACGCCAGCCTCGCGGGTTAAATAGCGGCAGAAGGCAACATCGTCGCCGGAAAAACCGAGGCGGCGAAAGTCGGCGATGAGAAAATAGCTTCCCGCGCTCGCCAGCACATCGAAGCCGGCGGCGGCGAGACCGGCGGCGAGGCGGTCTCGCTTGCCCTGTTGGTCGCGAGACAATGCATGAAAGTAGCCGTCGTCGAGCCTGAGACCGGCGGCGACGGCCGTCTGCAGGTTCGGCGGTGTGGTGAAGGTGATGAACTGGTGCGCGCGCGCCGCGGCGTCGATCAGCGCCGGCGCGCCGACAACGTAGCCAACCTTCCATCCGGTCGCGGAAAAGGTTTTGCCGGCGGAGCCGACGCGCAGGCATCGCTCCCGCATGCCCGCGAGCGTGATCAGCGGAACGTGCGCGCCGCCGTCAAAGATGAGGTGCTCATAAACCTCGTCACAGACCGCATAGGCGTCGTGCGCCGCGATGAGTCCGGCGATGAATGCCAGTTCGTCGCGCTCGAATACCTTGCCGGCGGGGTTGAGCGGCGAATTGAGCACCAGGAGCTTGGTGCGGGGACCGAAAGCAGCGGCCAAAGCTTCGCGTGGCAGCGCCCATTCCGGCGGCTCGAGGCGAACGAGACGGACGATTCCGCCGGCCTGCTCGATGATCGGCAGGTATGAATCGTAAAGCGGCTCGACCACCACCGTTTCGTCACCCGGCTCGATCAGGCCAAAGAAGCTGTCGGCGAGCGCCTCGGTGGCACCCGAGGTGATCAAAACCTCGCTCTGCCAGTCGAGTTCGAGACCGTAGAATCGCCGGTCGTGCTCCGCCACCGCCCTGCGCAGGTCGGCGATCCCGCGCATCGGTGGGTATTGATTGGAACCGTCGAGGATCGCATCGGCGGCGCAGCGGCGCAGCGCTTGCGGCCCCTCCTCGTCCGGAAATCCCTGGCCAAGGTTGATCGCCCCGCATTCGGCGGCAAGCGCGCTCATCACCGTAAAGATCGTCGTGCCAAAGCGGGCAAGAACGGGATTGAGCGGTTTCATTGCAGCGTGGGCTTTCAAGCGATTGGTGGTACGACCGGCCGTGGCATAATGCGGCTGTGGCAGCAGGCACCATTCGCGCCCCGCGTGTCAACCGCATCGAAACGTCAAGCCACGCGCAGTCCGAAGGTTTATCATCCGTGCAACTGCGCGTTTTGTAGGCGACTTACTGCCCGGCACTCGGGCAGGATGGGGAGCGGATGTAGAATAAGCCGGCGGTCCCACGGTCGAAATCGATGATTGCGCTACTTGGCACGAAGCATGCTTCGTGCCGCACTCGAATGCCTGAGCAATCTCAGCGTAGACAGCAGTCATCCGGCGTGCGAACGATCCGGCCGGCTCGGATCAGCCGAAGCGGAGAGGCAGTATCTGATGAAGAAGATCGAAGCGATCATCAAGCCCTTCAAGCTTGACGACGTCAAAGAAGCGCTCCACGAGCTCGGGTTGCAAGGTATCACCGTGCTTGAGGCAAAGGGATTTGGCCGTCAAAAGGGACATACCGAACTCTACCGGGGCGCCGAATACGTGGTTGATTTTCTGCCGAAGGTAAAAATTGAATTGGTTGTCGAAGATAACCTCGTCGAACAGGCCGTCGAGGCGATTCAGCAGGCAGCCCGCACCGGACGCATCGGTGACGGAAAGATCTTCATTACCACCGTCGAAGATGCCATTCGCGTGCGTACTGGCGAGCGGGGCATTGAAGCGATATAAGCCTGTCGCCCGGCATGGCGCTTGACGCCGGGGGCGTGCGGGCACGCCTCTCACACATAAACGTTTGCAACGCAGAGGGATCAGAGGAAAAGAATCATGGCTCTCAACTGTAAGACGCCGGCCGACGTGCTGCAGCTGGTCAAGGCGAACGAGGTCAAGTACATCGACCTGCGTTTCACCGATCCGCGCGGCAAGTGGCAACACCTGACGATGACCAGCGACTTCGTCGATGAAGACTCCTTCACCGACGGCATCATGTTCGACGGATCATCGATCGCCGGCTGGAAGGCGATCAACGAATCCGACATGTCTCTGATCCCCGACGCGACAAGCGCCGTGATGGACCCGTTCGCCGCCCAATCGGCGCTGATTTTGTTCTGCGACGTCGTCGAGCCATCCACTGGCGAGCCCTACATCCGGGACCCGCGTTCGATCGCCAAGAAGGCCGAGGCGTACGTCGTCTCCGGCGGCTTCGGTGATACCGTCTATGTCGGACCGGAAGCCGAATTCTTCGTCTTCGACGACGTCCGCTACGACGTGAAGATGAATTCCTGCTTTTATGAATTCAGCTCGGACGAAGGACCGTACGTCACCGGCCGCATCCTGCCCGAGGGCAACGCCGGCCACCGTCCGCCGATCAAGGGCGGCTATTTCCCGGTTCCCCCGGTCGATTCCTGCATGGATCTGCGCGCTGAGATGGTCTCGACGATGCAGGAGATGGGCCTCGTCATGGATAAGCACCACCACGAAGTGGCGCCCAGCCAGCACGAACTCGGCCTCGTTTTCTCGACCCTCGTGACCGCCGCCGACAACATCCAGATCTACAAGTATTGCACCCACATGGTCGCCCAGACCTATGGCAAGACGGCGACGTTCATGCCGAAGCCAGTGACCGGCGACAATGGCTCGGGCATGCACACCCACCAGTCGATCTGGAAGGACGGCAAGCCGCTGTTCGCCGGATCGGGCTACGCCGACCTCTCCGATTTCGCCCTCTACTACATTGGCGGCATCATCAAGCATGCCAAGGCGCTGAACGCCTTCACCAATCCGTCGACCAACAGCTACAAGCGGCTGATCCCAGGCTTCGAAGCGCCGGTGCTGCTGGCCTATTCCGCGCGCAATCGTTCGGCGTCCTGCCGCATTCCGTTCACCTCGAACCCGAAGGGCAAGCGCGTCGAGATCCGTTTCCCCGATCCGACCTGCAATCCCTACCTCGCCTTCTCGGCAATGGTGATGGCCGGTCTCGACGGCGTGCAGAACAAGATCCACCCGGGCGACGCCATCGACAAGAACCTCTACGACCTGCCGCCGGACGAGCTTGCCGCGGTACCGACGGTGTGTGGCAGCCTGCGTGAGGCACTGACCAACCTCGACGCGAACCGCGACTTCCTGAAGAAAGGCGACGTCTTCACCGACGACCTGATCGACAGCTACATCGAGCTGAAGTGGGAAGAGGTCTACAACTTCGAGCACACGCCGCACCCGGTCGAATTCCAGATGTACTATTCGTCCTAAGGCGCCACGCGATTACGGTCGCGCGATAACTCGGGCGAGGACCTTCGCTCCCAAACGGAGGTCCTCGATCGCTCTCTATCGTCTGACTGTCTTGCCTTGCTCCGACGACAGCGGACCCGTCA